>JBEVFC010000196.1:0-6014 GCA_040512455.1 Nocardioides sp. | reverse complement strand
GTACGCCGGGAACACCAGCCGGGCGTCCAGCTTCCGCGCCAGCCGGGTCGCGAAGCGCCACTGCGACGGGTGGGACGGCGCGGTGAACGAGCCGCCGTGCAGGTGCACCAGCGTGCGGCTGAAGCTGCCGTCCGGTGGGGTCAGGACGTACGCCGGGAAGCCGATGTCGCGAGTCGTCACCTGCCAGTCCTTGGCGAAGCGGAACGGCGGCTCGGTCTTCTCGCGGCGGTTGCGGGCGGCGAGCTCCGCGGCCTTGGCGTCGACGTCGGTCACGGCCGGGGTGTGGAAGAACCGCCGCATGACGTGGGTGAGCAGGTGGTGGCGGAGGCTGGTGGGCACCCGGTCACGCTAGCGGGAGGAACATGACGTGCAACCCGACGTACCCGTGCGTCGGCGAGTGGAACGCACCCGGCACCGTCCCGACGATCGTGAAACCCAGCGACTGCCACAGTGCGACCGCGGCCGTGTTGGTCTCGACAACCGCGTTGAACTGGATGCCGCGAAAGCCGGCCTCACGGTGCCACGCGACGCAGTACTCCCCCAGCCGTCGGCCCACGCCGCGACCCCTCGCCTCCGGGGCGACCATGAAGCTGGCGGTGCCGATGTGCGCGCCGCCGGCCGGACGGTTGGGGCCCATCTTCGCGGTGCCGAGCACCACGCCGTCCTCCTCGAGCACCACCACGTGCGGGTCGGCGAGCCACAGGTCGCGGCCCTGCTCGACGGTCAGGTCGGCCGGGTAGGCGTAGGTCTCACCGGCCCGCACCGTCTCGTGGAAGAACGGCCAGATCGCGGGCCAGTCGGCCTCGGTGGCCGGGCGGATGCTCATCAGTCGCCCGTCTGGCCGTCGATGGACTCGCGGATGAGGTCGGCGTGGCCGTTGTGCCGGGCGTACTCCTCGATGAGGTGGGTGAGGATCCACCGCAGGTCGAACGGCTTGCCGGTCTGTCGGCTCGGCCGCGCGGAGAGCTGGTCGAGGCCGCCGTCGGCGAGCGCGTCGCGCAGGATCGCGTCGGAGGCGGCGATCGAGGCGTCGTGCACCGCCCAGAGCTCCTCGGGGGTGTCCTGGGCCGCGCTGTGGAAGTCCCAGTCCTGGTCGGCATCCCAGTCGACGGTGTCGAACGGCGCGATCAGGGACTCGCCGCGCAGCCGCCGCGACAACCAGCTCGACTCGACCAGGGCCATGTGCTTGACCAGGCCGCCCAGGGTCAGCTCCGAGGGCGCCAGCCGCTGGGCCAGCTGCTCCTGGGTCAGCCCGTCGGCCTTCTGACGCAGGGTGGCCCGGTGGAAGTCCAGCCACGCAAGCAGGCTGGTGGTCTCGTCGGAGGTGGTGGGCGGGTCGACGCGCTCGATGCTCATGGCCAGCACGCTAGTGCCGCACCCCCGGGCGGAGCATCATGATTTGCATGCCGTTCTCCCTGCACACCGCAGCCGAGCGCCCCGACCTCTGGGAGCGTGGCATCCCCTCCGATTCCGTGTGGCCGGAGTACAACCTGCACGGTGACGTGCTGAACGAGTGGTGGGGTCATCTCGACGAGGAGCTCGCCGACTACCAGTTCGTCCTGTACGACGAGGAGCGCGACGAGGTGGTCGCCGAAGGGCACACCGGGCCGATGCACTGGGACGGGACGGACGCGGGGCTTCCGCCGGGCATCGACGAGGCGCTCGTCCAGATCTTCACCCGGTCGCGGAACGGCGCACCGGTGAACACGCTGTGCGCGCTGGCCGCGGAGAGTCCGCGCGACGGCCGGGCCAGAGGGCTGGCGGTCCAGCTGCTCCGGGCGATGCGCACCATCTGCGAACGCCAGGGGCTGATCCACCTGGTGGCACCCGTGCGGCCCTCCCTCAAGGAGCGCTACCCGATCACGCCGATCGAGCGGTACGTCGAGTGGCGGCGCGCCGACGGCCAGCTGTTCGACCCGTGGATGCGGGTGCACGAACGCCTGGGCGCGCGTACGGCCGGCACCCTGCCGGAGTCGCTGCGGATCACCGGGACGGTCGCGGAGTGGGAGTCGTGGACCGCCATGGAGTTCCCCGAGTCGGGCGACTACGTGTTCCCCGAGGGGCTGGCACCGGTGCACATCGACCGCGGGGCGGATCTCGGGGCCTACTGGGAGCCCAACGTGTGGATGATCCACCCCGACGTGGGCGCCTGACCCCTCAGCGAGCGATGGTGCCGGACGCCGGGGCGCGGTCGGTGACGCAGTACCTCGCGCCGGCGGGGTCCCGGAGCACCGTCCACTGGCGACCCTCGGCGTCGAGGACGGCGCCGAGCAGCACGTGGCGGCGTACCTCCGCGGCCCGGTCGTCGGCGGCCAGGTCGAGGTGCCCGCGGACCCCGCCGTTCGGCTCGTCGAGCCGCTGGAGCAGGAGCTGCAGCGGCTGCCCCTCGGGCCGGACCAGCCGGCTGAACTCCGGCGACGCGACGTCGACGTGCTCCTGCCCGGTGACCGCCGCCCAGAACGCGCACTCCTCGTCGTACGCCGCCGCCGGCATGTCGAGGCAGACCTGGTCCACGATGCTCGCGGTGCCGTCGTCGTGGACCAGGGGCGCGGGCCGTGCGGTGGCGACCTGGGTGACGAAGCAGAACGTGAACCCACCGGGAGAGCGCATCACCAGGTAGCCGCGGTCCGCCACCTCGCTCGCACCGAGCGCGGTCGCGGCGTCGGCGGCGGCCCGCGGGTCGGCGACGTGCAGGTCCAGATGGAGGCCGCCGCTGCCGTCCTGCACCCGCTGGACGCGCAGGAAGTCGTCGCCGGCCGGCGGCAGCAGGGTCGCGAACTCGCGGTGCTCACCACGCGGCTCCGAGAGCCGGTAGCCGGTCACCTCGCTCCAGAACCGGGTGGCCGGCGCGAACGACGTGGCCGGCAGGTCGAGGAACGCCGAGATCCAGAACGGAGCGGTCACCGGGCTAGCGTAGGGCCGTGGCCCTCCAGCATGACTGCCCCTGCGGCTCCGGCACGGCGTACGACGGGTGCTGCGGACGGCTGCACCGGGGCGCCGCGCAGGCGATCACCGCGGAGGAGCTCATGCGGTCGCGGTACTCGGCGTACGCCGTCACCGACGCCGACCACCTGTTCCGGACCTGGCACCCGCGGACCCGGCCCGAGCACGTCCTCGGCACCCCGGACACCACCTGGACCCGGCTGGAGATCCTCGACGTGGTCGACGGCGGCCCGGACGACGCCACCGGGATCGTGGAGTTCCGGGCGTCGTACGTCGAGCCCGCCGGCCCGGGCGGCCAAGGCACCCCGGCCGCGGGAACTCCCGGTGGCCTGGGGACCCCGGGCGTGGGAACTCCAGGGGTGCTGCACGAGCGGAGCATCTTCGAGCGCCGCGCCGGCCGCTGGGTCTACGTCTCCCCCGCCTGACTCCCCCGCCGAGGTATCACTTCTTGCGCGCCGAAGTGTCGTTTTTGGCGCGCCGAGGTGCGGATTCTTGCGCTGGAGGAGGCAAGAACTCACTCCTCGACACGCAATTTCTCACTCTTCGGCACGCCATTTCTAACACTTCGGCAGGCGAAAACGCGCACGTCGTCGGGGTTAGGGGAGGTCGAGCCAGGACGTGCTGACTTGGTGGGGTGGCGCGGCGGAGCCGGCGGTGAGCTCGGCGACCAGGGCGGCCAGCCCACCAGCCCCCACACCCCCGGCGCCCACACCCCCGGCGCCCACACCCCCGGCCCCCGCGGAGCCGCTTCCGTCGCCGGCGGGGACGCCGAGGCGCAGGGTGACCCGCTCGGCGTACGTCGCGCCGAGCACCTCGATCCCGCGCGACCGCAGCTCCGACTCGAGCCGGCCGGCATCGGCGTGGTCGACGGTCAGCTCGTGCTCGACCACCAGCACCCGCCGCCGGGTGCCGACCTCGTCGAGGCCGGCGCGTACGGCGTCGCCGTACGCCCGCACCAGGCCGCCGGCGCCGAGCAGCACGCCGCCGAACCACCGGGTCACGACCACGACCACGTCGGAGACCTCGCGACCGCGGAGCACCTCCAGCATCGGGGCACCGGCGGTGCCGGCCGGCTCGCCGTCGTCGCTGGACCGCTGTACGGCGCCGGACGGCCCGAGCACGAACGCCGAGCAGTGGTGCCCCGCATCCCAGTGCCGCTTGCGCAGCCGCTCCACGACCGCCCGCGCGGCCGCCTCGTCACCGACCCGCTCCACGGTGCACAGGAAGCGCGACCGCTTCACCTCGATCTCGGCGGAGCCGGCTCGGGCCACGGTGAGGTAGGACGTCACGTCCACAGGCCCAGCACCTCGCCACCGATCCGCACGATGAACGCCGAGACCACCACCACGAAGAAGACCCGCACGAACCTCGCGCCCCGGGCCACCGCGACCCGCGCCCCGAGGTACCCGCCGGCCAGGTTCGCCACCCCCATGGTCAGGCCGATCCCCCACAGCACCGCGCCCTGCGGGATGAAGACCACCAGCGCGGCGACGTTGGTGGCCCAGTTCGCCATCCGGGCCTTGGCCGAGGCATCGAGGAAGTTGTAGCCGAGCAGCCCGACCAGGGTGAAGACGAAGAACGACCCGGTCCCCGGCCCGAGCGCACCGTCGTAGAAGCCGATGACCAGCCCGGTCAACATCGCCGCCGCGGTGTGCCGGTGCCCGGAGAACCGCAGCGCGGTCTCCGTGCCGAGGTCCGGCTTGAACAGCACGTAGGCACCCACCACCACGAGCACCACCAGGATGATCGGGTCGAACGCCGACGCCGGGATCAGCGAGGCCGCGGCCGCGCCCGCCATGGACCCCGCGAACGCGAACCCCATCAACGGCAGGAACGTGCCGGGATCGGGCCGCACCCGCCGGTAGTACGTCACCGAGCTCACGGAGGTGCCACAGGCGCTGGCCAGCTTGTTGGTGGCCAGCAGCTGCACCGGCGAGGCACCCGGCAACCCGAGCAGCAACGCCGGCAGCTGGATGAGCCCGCCGCCGCCGACCACCGCGTCCACGAAGCCCGCCGCGAGCGCGGCGACCACCAGGAACGTGACGACCGTCAGCGACGGGTCGCTCACCCGCTCAGCCGCGGGCCAGGTAGGACAGCAGGTCCTGCCGGGTCAGTACGCCGACCGGCTTGCCGTCCTCGTGCACGAGCACCGCGTCGGCACCCTCGAGGAGGCCGACCGCGGCGCGGGCCGGCTCGGTCGAGCCGATCGCGGGCAGCGCCGGGGACATGTGGTCCTCGACCTGGTCGGTGAGCTTGGCCTGCCCGGCGAACAGCGCGTCGAGCAGCGTCCGCTCGGAGACCGACCCGGCCACCTCGGCCGCCACGATCGGCGGCTCGGCGCGGACCACGGGCATCTGGGACACGCCGTACTCCTGGAGGATGTGCACGGCCTCGGCGATCGTCTCCGCCGGGTGCGTGTGCACCAGGTCGGGCAGCCGGCCGTCCTTGCCTCGCAGGATCTCGCCGACGGTGCGGCCCTCGGACTCGCTCTCGGTCGGGAAGCCGTACGACGCCAGCCACTCGTCGTTGAACACCTTGGTGAGGTAGCCGCGACCGGAGTCCGGCAGCAGGACGACGATGACGGCGTCCTTGCCCTCGGGCGTGCCGGCCAGCTCCTCGGCCAGCTGCTTCGCGGCGTACGCCGCCATCCCCGACGAGCCACCGACGAGCAGCGCCTCCTCGCGGGCCAGCCGACGGGTGTAGGCGAACGAGTCGGCGTCGGAGACCTCGATGATGCGGTCCGCGACGTCGGGGTCGTAGCACTCGGGCCAGAAGTCCTCACCGACGCCCTCGACGAGGTAGGGGCGGCCGGTGCCGCCGGAGTAGACCGAGCCCGCCGGGTCGGCCCCGATCACCTGGACGTCGGGGTTCTGCTCCTTGAGGTAGCGGCCGATGCCGCTGATGGTGCCGCCGGTGCCGACGCCCGCGACGAAGTGGGTGATCCTGCGGTCGGTCTGGCGCCAGATCTCCGGCCCGGTGTCCTCGTAGTGCGAGCGCGGGTTGTTCGGGTTCGAGTACTGGTCGGGCTTCCAGGCACCCTCGATCTCGCGGACCAGGCGGTCAGAGACGTT
>JBEVFC010000312.1:0-4239 GCA_040512455.1 Nocardioides sp. | reverse complement strand
GCCCGCAGCTCCTCGCGGAGGAAGGTGATCAGCATGCCCAGCCGGATCGAGGCGCTCTCGGCCTCCAGCAGGGACTGACGGTCCGGGAGGGTGAGCAGGCAGGTGGCGGCCAGGCTCCAGGAGAGGTACGTCGGGTCCTTGGGCAGGGTGCCCTCCAGGACCTCGTGGCCATGGATGACCGTGAGCGCCTCGCGGTAGTCCTCGAAGGTGTCCCGGGCGGCGTCGGCGAGCTCCGGCTCGATGTCGCTCTCGTCCTCGTCGATCACGTCGATGGTGCCGGACAGGAACGGGCCGGAGGCATCCATCCCCTCCAGCCGCAGCCGGCTGCGGCCGACCGCGATGATGTCGAAGGTGCCGTCCTCGTGCTGCTCGACGTCGGTGAGCTGGAGGACGCAGCCGATCCGGTGGACGGACTGCCCGCCACGCTCGCCGACCTCGTAGCCCTCCCGGATGGCCACCGAGCCGAAGAGCCGCTCGGCGGGGTCCTCGATCCGGAGCAGCCGGTGCACCAGCGCCCGGTAGCGGTCCTCGAACACGTGCAGGGGCACCGTCACCCCGGGGAACAGCACGGTGTTCAGGGGGAACATCGGCAGCCGCTCGCTCACACCACGAGACTAGTCCTTCTCACGCGAGGAATGCGGGAGAGGCCCCCCGCGTCGCGACACCTAGAATCGGAGCCATGATGCGCCGAATCGACCTCCGTGGAGCTGCCGCCGCAGCCGTCGACCTCGGGTCCGCCGTGCCGCGGGCCGCGTTCGACGTGGAGGCCGCGGTGCATGTGGTCCGCCCGATCTGCGACGACGTGCGCGCCCGTGGTGTCGACGCGATCGTGGAGTACTCCGCCCGCTTCGACGGGGTGGAGCAGACCGACATCACCGTGCCGACCGCCGCCCTGAGCGACGCGCTGGCGGGACTCGACCCCGCCGTACGCGCCGGGCTGGAGGAGTCCATCCGCCGGCTGCGCCAGACGTGCCAGGCCGAGCTCGAGCAGGACGTCGTCACCGACCTCGCCGACGGTGCCCGGGTGACCCACCGCAAGGTGCCGGTCCAGCGGGTCGGGCTCTACGTGCCCGGCGGCATCGCTCCACTCGTCTCCTCGGTGATCATGAACGTGGTGCCCGCGCAGGTCGCCGGAGTGCCGTCCATCGCGCTCACCTCCTCGCCGCAGAAGGACCACGGCGGGCTCCCGCACCCGACGATCCTGGCTGCCTGCGCGCTGCTCGGCGTCGACGAGGTGTACGCCGTGGGTGGCGCCCAGGCGATCGCGATGTTCGCGTACGGCGCGGGCCCGTGCCGCAAGGTCGACCTGGTCACCGGACCGGGGGCGATCTACACGGTGGCCGCCAAGCGGCTGCTCAAGGGCGTCGTGGGCATCGACTCCGAGGCGGGCCCGACGGAGATCGGGATCCTGGCCGACGACACCGCCGACGCGGCCTTCGTGGCCGCAGACCTGATCTCCCAGGCCGAGCACGACCCGGCCGCGGCGTCGGTCCTGGTCACCCCGTCCGAGCGGCTCGCGGCCGACGTCGAGGCGCAGCTCGACAAGCAGGTCTCGGTCACCAGGCATGCCGAGCGGGTCCGCACCGCGCTGACCGGCCAGCAGTCCGCGATCGTGCTGGTCGAGGACCTCGAGCAGGGCCTCGCCGTGGTGGACGCGTACGCCGCCGAGCACCTCGAGATCCAGACCGAGGACGCGGCCGCGTGGGCGGCCCGGGTCAACAACGCCGGGGCGATCTTCCTCGGCCCGTTCGCGCCGGTGTCCCTGGGCGACTACTGCGCCGGGTCCAACCACGTGCTCCCGACGGCCGGCTGCGCCTGCCACTCCTCGGGTCTGTCGGTCCGGGCGTTCGTGAAGTCCGTGCACGTCGTCGACTACTCGCGCGCGGCGCTGGCCGAGGTCGCCGACCACGTGGTCGCGCTCGCCGAGGCGGAGGACCTGCCCGGCCACGGTGCCGCGGTCCGGGTCCGGTTCGGGGACTGACCCGATGAACTGTGCACCCCACGCCGGCGCTCCGCTGGCGCTCCGCGCTGCCGCGGGGATCCCGCGATGACCTTTCCTCCTCTGCGGGAGGAGCTGGTGGGCATCGAGCCGTACGGCGCTCCCCAGCTCGACGTGCCCGTCCAGCTCAACGTCAACGAGAACCCCTACGGGCCCTCGGCCGCCGTGGTCGACGACATCGCCACCTCGGTGGCCGTGGTCGCCGCTGCCCTGAACCGCTACCCGGACCGCGAGTTCACCGAGCTCCGCACGGCCCTGGCGGCGTACCTCAACACCTCGGGCGGGCGCGGGATCGTCCCGGAGCAGGTGTGGGCGGCGAACGGGTCCAACGAGGTCATGCTCCAGCTGCTCCAGGCCTTCGGCGGCCCGGGGCGGACCGCGCTCAGCTTCGCACCGACGTACTCCATGTACCCCGAGTACGCCCGCGACGCGATGACCGGCTGGGTGGTCGGCCGCCGGGAGACGGACTTCTCGCTCGACCTCGACGCGGCGCGGGACCTCATCCGGCAGCACCGCCCGACCGTCGTACTGCTGCCGTCGCCGAACAACCCGACCGGCACCGCGCTGCCGCCCGAGGCGGTCGGCCTGCTCTGCCGCGAGGCGGGGGACGGGATCGTCGTCGTCGACGAGGCGTACGGCGAGTTCCGGCGCGCAGGCACTCCCAGCGCCCTGGAGCTGCTGCCCGAGCACCGCAACCTGGTGGTCAGCCGCACGATGAGCAAGGCGTTCGCGCTGGCCGGCGCCCGCCTCGGGTACCTCGCCGCGGCGCCGGAGATCTGCGACGCGATCCGGGTGGTGCGGCTGCCGTACCACCTGTCGGCGGTCACCCAGGCGACCGCGCTGGCGGCCCTGCGCCATGCGCCGGAGCTGCTCGGCCGCGTGGATGACCTGCGTGCCGAGCGTGACGAGACCGTAGGCTGGTTGCGCGAGCAGGGTCTCGAGGTGGCCGACAGCGACGCGAACTTCGTGTTGTTCGGGCGCTTCGCGGACCGGCACGCGGTCTGGCAGGGGCTGCTGGACCGCGGGGTGCTGATCCGCGAGACCGGCCCCGACGGATGGCTCCGGGTGTCGATCGGCACCGCGGAGGAGATGAAGGCGTTCAAGCAGGCGCTGACCGAGGTCATGGAGGAGGCGGGATGAGCCGCGTTGCGAAGCTGGACCGGGAGACCAAGGAGTCGACCGTCCACATCGAGGTCGACCTTGACGGCACCGGACGAACCGAGGTGAGCACGGGCGTCGGGTTCTACGACCACATGCTCACCGCGTTCGCCCGGCACGCGCTGGTCGACCTGGTGGTCCGCACCGAGGGCGACACCCACATCGACGCGCACCACACCGTCGAGGACACCGCGATCGTGCTCGGCCAGGCGCTCCGTGAGGCGCTCGGCGACAAGGTGGGCATCCGCCGTTTCGGCGACGCCACCGTGCCGCTGGACGAGGCGCTCGTGCAGGCGGTCGTCGATGTGTCCGGCCGCCCGTACTGCGTGCACACCGGTGAGCCCGACGCGCAGGCGTACGTCGTGATCGGCGGCGACTACCAGGGCTCCCTGACCCGGCACGTCTTCGAGACCCTCGCCTTCCACGCGCACCTCGCTCTGCACGTCCGGGTGCTGTCCGGTCGCGATCCGCACCACCTGGTCGAGGCGCAGTTCAAGGCCTTCGCGCGAGCCTTCCGCGACGCGGTCGCGATCGACCCGCGTGAGACCGGTGTGCCGTCGACCAAGGGCTCGCTCTGATCGCATGAAGAACACCCCACGACGTTCTTCGGCTCCTCCGCTTCGCTCCTCCTCCGAACAACGCCGCAGGGACCCCGCATGAAGAGTGTCACCGTCCTCGACTACGGCTCGGGGAACCTCCGTTCCGCCGTGCGCGCCCTCGAGCGTGCCGGCGCGTCCGTGACCCTGACCGCCGACCGGGCGACCGCCCAGGACGCGGACGGTCTCGTCGTTCCCGGCGTGGGCGCCTTCGCGGCGTGCATGCAGGGGCTGCGCGCCGTCCGTGGCCACGAGGTCATCGGCCGCCGGCTGGCAGGCGGACGCCCGGTGCTCGGCATCTGCGTGGGCATGCAGATCCTGTTCTCCAGCGGCGTCGAGCACGGTGTCGAGACCGAGGGCTGCGACGAGTGGCCGGGCGTCGTCGAGCGGCTCCAGGCGCCGGTGGTGCCGCACATGGGCTGGAACACCGTCGAGGCACCCGAGGGGTCGGCCCTCTTCGACGGCGTCGCGGGGGAGCGGTTCTAC
>JBEVFC010000296.1:0-6540 GCA_040512455.1 Nocardioides sp. | reverse complement strand
CAGACTCCCGGTGCCCCCGGAGGCCGGACCGTGGTGAACGACCAGGTCTTGCCCCCGGTGATCGGGATGTCCTGGCTGTCGACGCCGGCGAGCGTGACGTCGTACTTCACGAACCCGCTCAGCGCAGCGCTCGGGGTGAAGGTGATGGTCCGCGTGGCCGTGTCGTATGACGTGCTGCCGGCGACCGTGGCACCCGTGGAGTCCTTGACGGTGATGCCGGGGGTCCCCGGCTTCATCGGCTTCGAGAACTTCGCGCTGACCGTCGTGGTGAGCGGCACGCTGGAGGAGCCCGGGAGCGGCCACTGGTTGATCGCGATCAGGGGCGAGCCGTCCGTCGACGTGAAGAGGGCGTCCACGAAGTAGTTCGTGTTGTTGAAGGACGCGCTCGGGAAGGTCCCGGCGTTGCCGTAGACGCCTGCCGGCGCAGCCCCGAACCCGCCGTCGACATAGAGCGGACCCGCGTCGATCCCGCGAGCAGCGAAGGCGTGGGCCTGCGACGGGTAGTGGCCGTTGGGAACGCTGTACGACACCACGTAGGTCTGCCCGGCTGCCACCGCGATCGGCGTCGCGAAGCTGGCCACCTGCCATCCCGTGGCGCTCTCACCACTGAACGTCACGTTGCCGAGCCGCTGGCCCCCCGCGCTCCACAGGGAGCCGACGTGGGTCCCCGTGTTCCCGGTGCCCTTGTAGAAGCGGACGCCGGTGATGAAGCCGTCGGACGTCGGCTGGAACCGGAGACCCAGCTCGGCGCTGGAGGAGTCGTCGGTCGTCGGGTTGTCTGGCACCGCCGCACCGAAGATGCTGCACGGGCAGCTGACGGCGAAGCCTCGGCTCACGGCCGGTCCGATGTTGGCGCTGTCGTCCATCGCGCGCACCTGGATCGGGGTGTTGCCCAGTCCGTGCTGGACGAAGGTGTAGCTCCACGACTCGCGTCCCGTCGCGGCGTGCCAGGTGACTCCGCCGTCCGTGGACGCCTCCACCCCGGCGACCCGGCCCCCGCCGGTGTCGGTCGCGGTGCCCGTGACCGTCACCTGGCTGCCGTTGGCCTGGGCCGCCCCGGCCGCGGGCGTCGAGATCGTCGTCGTGGGTCCGACGGTATCGGTGGACGCCGTGGTCTTCGTGAGCGTGCTGTCGAGCGTCGTCGGCTGGGCGCCCATGTCGGCCAGCAGGTTCACCTGCGCCTGTTGCATGCGCTTGTCCGGCGGCGCGACGGGGTAGGTGCCGTCGTGCTCGTCGTCGAGGCCCCAGGTCCACTGCACGGTGCCGGCGCTGAACACCCGCGCCCCGCTCGAGGCGCGGTACATCGTCATGTGGTGCGTGGTGGTCCCGGGCACCACCGTGTTGCCGAAGTCGGTGAGGTACTGCGGCACGGCCCCGGTGGTCGTGGACAGCCGGATCAGGCCCGGGGGCCGTTCGCCGTTGTCGAGGTCCTCGTTGGACTCGTAGCCCACCGTGCTCGGAGCGAGCTCGGTCTGGGCTGCGGTGGTGGTGGCGAGCGTTGTGCCGCGCCACAGCCGCATCCGGCCCTCGTCCCGTGTGACGGTCAGCGGCAGGTCGCTGAAGTTGGACATGTAGGCGGTGCCGGTCAGCCCGTTCTCGGTGCGGCCGGCACCCTGGCTCCGCGGCGCGAACCGTGGATCGCGCCAGGTGCCCGTCCACTCGGGCGCCGGGTCGGTCTTCGCGTTGTCCCAGGTCTCCTTGTAGCAGACGATGGTCCGGTTGCTGGTGTGGCTGCTGTCGACGGAGGGTTCGTACCGGACGCGCCAGTACATCTCGTTGCCGCTGAGGAACTGGAGGTTGACCCCGGCATCGCGGGCCGCTTCGACGTTGGCACGCTGCTGTCCGCTCCAGTACTCGTCGTGGCCCACCGACAGGAAGGTCTTGTGGTTGGTGAGCAGGTTGCCGCGGCGGTGGGTGTCCACGCCCGCGATGTAGCTCACGTCGTACCCGTTCTTCTCGAGGAAACGGACCAGCGGGTACTCGTTGGCGAAGTAGAAGTCGCGGCCGTAGGGCACGTCGTCGCGCGTGGTGACGGGGCGGTTGTAGCTGATCTTGTACGCCCGGCCGTGGGCGCCGCCCTTGTAGAAGTCCGAGCCGCCGTAGTTGTTGTAGGCCTGCCACGTGGTGTCCGAGGTCTGGAAGACCACGTCGGAGTGGCTGGAGTCGTCGCGCACGATGAACGTGATGTGGCTCGTGTCGTTGCGGTCGGCGCGGTACAGCTTGGCGATGTAGACGCCCGACACCGCCGTGGACGGGACGTTCCACGACGCCGACACGGCCCAGTTGCCGCAGTCGTAGATCTCCGTCGTGGCGTCGGTGATGCACTGTGGCTGGGTCTGCGGCAGGGGCGCCGAGGGGGTGACCGAGGCGATCTTCCGCGCGCCGTCGCCGCCGTAGTAGCCGGTCCGGTAGATGTCGATGGTGTAAGCGGACGCGTTCGTGTTGATCTTGAAGTCGATCCGCTGGCCGACGTTGACGCTGATGTCGGTGGAGAAGCCCTGGATGCTGGCGTCGCCCGATCCCTGGATGTCCCACTCACTCTTCGGGGCGCCCGGCTTGCTGTTCTCACAGGCGATCTTGTTGCCGGTCGGGCCGCACGGGTCGTCCGCGGCCAGCGCCGACTGCGTCGTCGCGGGTACGACGAGCAGTGCGGCGGCTACTGCGAGAACGGCACCCGCTGTCCGGATCTGTGCACGGCCACGGGTCAGGACACCTAGCATGACGACACCTCATCGACTGAACCGAGAACGAAGGGAACGAGCCCGTGCCCGAACTTGGTCCGCCGCGGATAGCCGAGTCCGCTGACGTGGACGAGCGTGCCGTCATCGGTGACGGCACCCTCGTCTGGCACCTGGCTCAGGTGCGTGAGAACGCCGTGGTCGGCGAGGAGTGCGTCCTCGGCCGCGGCGCGTACGTCGGCCCGGGAGTCCGGGTCGGCGATCGGTGCAAGATCCAGAACCACGCGCTGGTCTACGAGCCCGCCGTGCTGGAGGACGGTGTGTTCGTGGGCCCCGCCGTGGTCTTCACCAACGACGAGTTCCCGCGCGCAGTGACCCCGGCCGGCGCGCTGAAGACCGCCGACGACTGGGAAGCCGTGGCGGTCGTGGTGCGCGAGGGTGCCGCGATCGGAGCCCGCGCGGTGTGCGTGGCGCCCGTGACGATCGGACGGTGGTCGTTGGTGGCCGCCGGCGCGGTCGTTGCCACTGACGTTCCCGACTTCGCTCTGGTGGCCGGTGTCCCCGCCCGCCGGGTTCGTTGGGTCGGCCGCGCCGGCGTCCCGCTCGAGGACCGGGGTGAGGGCAGGTTCGTGTGCCCTCGCACCGGAGATGAGTTCACGGAGGTGGAGGGCCGACTCGAGGAGGGTCCTCAGCATGGTCAGGACGGCGTTACGCACGGGAGCTCTCGTCCCTGAGCCAGGTCGAGAAGTCGCCGGACGCCACCGCGTGCCGGGACCGCAGCTTCGCGACGCCCGCGACACCGATGAAGACGGGCATCCGCACGGACATTCCCGGGTGCTCCACCGCCATCTTGCGGAGCGTGGCGAGCGAGGTGACCGAGCTGTCGCTGCGGGCACCGAGCGCGGAGGCCTGCGCGTTCCCGGTGGCCACCCGCACCCGGCGGCGGACCAGGTCGCCCACGGTCTGCGGAGGACGCACCACCACGACGGCATCGGGGACGATGCGGCGCTCGGCTGCGGTGAAGGCCTCCGAGGCTGCCAGGTCGTCGCTCATCATCCGCGGCAGCGCCTCGACCCGACGCTGTCCCTCGAGGTCAAGGGCGTAGACGCCGCGGCCGAAGAGTCCCTCGCGGACCTGTGGGAGCTGCTCCCACACGTCGTAGTACCAGCGGACCAGCCGGGCCGACCTGGCCCGCACCACGGCCCGCTCGGGCGCCACCGCGTGCACGCCGTCCTCCGCCAGGGCCGCGACCAGCGCCCGTACCGACCGGCCACTGATGGTCACGTCGGCATCGAGGTGGACCCGCGGGAAGACGTCGGTGGCGGCGTTGCCGGCCTCGACCGCGGCCGCCTTGGAGGCCTCGGCGATCTCCAGCACCCGGACGTCGGGGTAGGTGCGGCGTACCACCTCGGCGGTCCGGTCGGTGCAGCCGTTGCAGACCACGAGCACGTCGAGGGTCGACCCCTCCAGCCCGGTGCTCAGCCGGGCCAGGGTGCCTAGGATGCTCGCTTGCTCGTTGTGGGCCGGGATCACCACGCTCGCCAGGGGCGCCATGGTCAGTACGCCCCCTTGGAGCTGACCACGGCCCGGACCGTGCGGGCGCTGATCGCGATGTCCTCGGCCAACCGCCAGTTGTCGGTGTACCGGACGTCGAGCTGGATCGTGTTGTCGTAGCTCAGGTTCGCCCGCCCGCTGACCTGGCTCAGGCCGGTCAGCCCGGGCCGCACCGCGAGGCGACGCCGCGCCAGCTCGTCGTACAGGGAGACCTCCTCGGGGAGCGCCGGCCGAGGCCCCACGAGGGCCATCTCGCCGCGCAGCACGTTGAACAGCTGCGGGAGCTCGTCGAGGGAGGTACGCCGCAGCACGCGGCCGACGCGGGTGACCCGGGGGTCCTTGCGCATCTTGAACAGTCCGCCGTCCCGCTCGTTCTGGTCCGCGAGTCCGGCGCGCTGCCCGTGGGCGCCGGCGCACATCGTGCGCAGCTTGATCATCGTGAACGGCTTGCCGTTCTGCCCGATGCGCGTCTGTCGGAAGAACCCGGGGCCGCGGGACTCCAGCCGCACCAGCAGCGCGAGCCCGAGGATCACCGGAGACAGGACGAGGAGCAGCAGCAGCGCCGCCAGCCGATCGATCGCGTTCTTGACGCCACGGACGAACACCGACGGCCGACCGGGTGCCACGTGCACCAGGGTGGTGCCGGCGAACTGGGTGGTCTGGAGCCGGTGCGGCGCCACGCAGTCGAGCACGCTGAGCAGGGCCAGGCTGGCCTCGCTCTTCTCGAGCGACCAGGACAGCCGGCGCATCAGCTTGGAGTCGACGCCAGGTCCGGAGAGGACCACGGCCAGCTCCGCGCGCCGGACCGCCACGTGCTGGGCGAGGTCCTCCACGCCGGTGACGACCGGGACCCCGAACGACTCGGTGGTGGTGTCGGGGTCCTCCCCCGGCACCGGCAGCCGCAGCGCGCCGACGATCTCGATGCGCCTGCTGCCGGCCCACTGGGTCGCCGCCCGGGCGATGGTCTCGGCGCTCCCGATGAGCATGACGCGGACGCGTCCCGAGGCCTGGCGCCGGATCACCGTGGCGAGCACCGCGGCGCCGGTGGCGGCCGCGATCATCATCGTGGTGTCCTGCAGCACCGGCGGCTCGATGAGCCCGGCCTGGGCCGCAAACGCCAACAGGGCAACAGGAATCGCCATGTCACGGACGATTCGGCCCAGGTGCGGCAATCCCTGTCGGGTGACCTGCCGCCCGGAGTGGTAGAGGGTGACGAGCACCAGCACGAGCGCTGCTGTCACCACCCACGTCGAGGTGTGCCGGATCCATCCGATGCCCGTCATCACCGAAGCGACGACCGCGACCTCGAACAGCAGCGCCGCCTCCGCCGAGTGGCGGCGCGTTGCCCGGCTTCCCTCCGTGATGATCGTGTGTGTGTCGGGAGACGCCTCCGGCCCAGAGACCAGATAGTCGTCTTCCCCCCGTCGTGGCCGCACCCAGTTCACACTGGCTTGCGGCTGCGTCCCCGCCATGTTGCTCTCCCCGCCGTGATGGTCCCCCCGGACTCTTAACCGCCCCGCAGTGTGGCGATGTCTGGCGACCTGGCACTGATCTCTCAGTACCGGCCCTGCGATGCTAGGTCTCAATCAGCAAGGAGCGCTTCCCCAGACGGCAGATACCGGGGGGCGCCTAGTCAGTTCGGGCCAAATGGCCATGGTGCGTCGGTTGCCGACACACCATCCCGTCAGGAGTTGAAGCGGGACTGGGTCTTCTCGAGCCCGTCGATGACCAGACCTTCCACCGCGTCCGCGGCGTCGCCGATCTGGAACGGGAGCTCCTTCCGCTCGGCGGAGGAGTAGTTGGAGAGGACGAAGTCAGAGACGGTCTGGCGGCCCGGCGGGCGGCCGATGCCGGCCCGGACACGGAAGAAGTCGCCGGTGCTCAGCGAGGCGCGCATGGACCGCAGCCCGTTGTGGCCGTTGTCGCCGCCGCCGAACTTCACGCGCAGGGTGCCGAAGGCGATGTCGAGCTCGTCGTGGATCGCGACGACCCGTTCCGGGCCGATGCCGTAGAACTTCGCGATGGTCGAGACCGGCCCGCCGGACTCGTTCATGTAGCCGCGGCCGCGCATCAGCACGACGCGGGGGCCGGGGGTGCCCGGCGGGGACAGCCGGCCCTCGACGACGTCGGCACGGCCGGACTTGTGGGCCCTGAAGGAGCTCCCCATGCGCGCGGCGAGCTCGTCGGCGACGAGGTAGCCGATGTTGTGCCGGTGCCCGGAATAGGACGGGCCGGGATTCCCCAGCCCGACCACGAGCCACAGGTCCTGTGGTGCGGTCATGGCAGAAGTATCCCGGCCCGTCCGTGG
>JBEVFC010000286.1:0-4132 GCA_040512455.1 Nocardioides sp. | reverse complement strand
GCAGGCAGGCGCGGACCACGGCATCGATCTCGTGGACGGCGTGCGCCGACAGCACGACCGGGGTGCCCGGGATCGACACTCTGACCCGCGGCGGCCGCACCGCGCTCAGGCCCTCCAGGACCGGCGCCAGGTCGACCGCGTCCTCAGCGGAGGGTGCCTGCAGAGCGTCCTGGCGGCGGATCAGCGACCTCAGCGCGTGCTCCTGCTCACCGGCGAGACGGCCCAGCTCGGCGTCGCCACCGGGCTCGGCACCACGGCGCTGGGCCAGCGCGAGCACCTGCAGGACGCCGTCGTGCACCGCACGGGCCAGCCGCGCCCGCTCCCCCGCGACCGCCGCCTCGCGCTCGGCCAGGTCCCGCGCCACCGCGCTGCGCTGCAGCAGGTCCACGAGGTAGCCCACGACGAGGCCACCGATGATCAGCAGGAACACGTTGCCGTAGTTGGTCTGGGTGAGCTCCTGACGGGCGAGGACGTCGGCCGTCACGAGCACCACCGCGGCGATCGCACCGCCGACGAGCCGCCAGTGGATGGCCCACGCGAGCAGCGCGCCCATCACCCAGAAGCCGGCGATGGTGGCGTTGAAGCCGGCGCCCTTGACCACCGGGCTGACCGCGATCATCAGCACCGCCACCGCGAGGTCGGCGACCAGCAACGGCCATCGCCGGCGTCGGCGGTCGGCGTACCCCCAGATCGCGAAGCCGGTCCACGCCACCATCACGGCGACCAGCGCCATCCCCGCGGTGGGGTGGACGAAGTTGTCCCGGCGGTAGACGTTCAGGGCGACCGCGTTGACCACGAGCAGCACCCGCAGCACCGCGAGGGCGCGGAACATCTGGTCCTGCACGGCGACCCCGGCGGCCTCGCGCCACCACGGCCGGGCGTCCAGAGTCAGGACGCCTTCTTCGTCTCGTCCTGCTCCGCCGCGGCGGCGGCCTCACGCTCGATGCGCTTGGACTCCTCCTTGGCGCGCCCGGCGTACATGTCGACGTACTCCTGGCCGGAGAGGTTCATGATCTCGTACATGATCTCGTCGGTGATCGACCGGAGGATGTAGCGGTCGTTCTCGAGACCCTCGTAGCGGCTGAAGTCCAGCGGCTTGCCGAACCGGACGATCGGCCGGGTGAACGAGCCGAACTTCTTGCCGGGCGGGGCGACCACGTCGGTGCCCACGACCGCGACCGGGATCACCGGGACCCCGGTCTCGAGCGCGAGCCGGGCGACCCCGGTCTTGCCGCGGTAGAGCTTGCCGTCGTGAGAGCGGGTGCCCTCGGGGTAGATGCCGAAGATCTCCCCCCGGGCCAGGATGCCCTTCGCCGAGGTCAGCGCCCCCTCGGCCGCGCTGGCACCGGAGCGGTCGATGGGGATCTGGCCCGAGCCGCGGAAGAAGTGCTTCTGGAACCATCCCTTGATGCCGGGCGTGGTGAAGTACTCCGCCTTGGCGACGAAACTGACCCTGCGGGAGAGCGTGAGCGGCATGAACAACCAGTCGGCGTACGACAGGTGGTTGCTGGCCAGGATCACCGGACCCTCGTCGGGGACGTTCTCGACCCCCGAGGCCTGCGGGCGGAAGACCAGACGGAGGATCGGGCCGAGGGCGATCCACTTCAGGAACCAGTAGAACAACGGACGCCTCCCTGCTACTTTCCGCGACCCCCGATGGTGTTGACCGCCGAGGTGAACCCTAGCCCCAAACCACTTCGCATGGTGTCCTGCGAGAAGCGTTCCGGGATGTCACAATCATGCCCGTGTCGACCACCCCACAGAACGCCGCCTGGTCCGTCGCGGCGCACCCCGACCTCGCCCGCATGCCGTACCCGGTGGGCGTGCTGCTGCTGCACGGGTTCACCGGGTCGCCGGCGTCCATCCGCCCCTGGGGCGAGTCCCTGTCCACCAAGGGGTACGCCGTCGAGGTCCCGCTGCTTCCCGGGCACGGCACCCGCTGGGAGGACCTCAACGAGACGACCTGGCCCGACTGGTACACCGCGGTGGAGGCGGCGTTCGACAAGGTGCTCGCCGAGAACCGCCGGGTGGTCGTCGGTGGGCTGTCGATGGGCGCGGCCCTCGCCCTGATGCTCGCCGCCAACCGTGGGCACGACGTGGCCGGCGTGATCAGCGTGAACGTGTCAGTGGACAACAAGGACCCACGGCGCTTCGCGCTGCCGTTGCTGAAGCGGATCACCCCGTCGTTCCCGGGCATCGTCGACGACATCAAGCGGCCCGGACAGACCGAGCTCGGCTACGACCGGCTGCCGCTGCACGCGGCGCACTCGCTCCTGGACTTCTACCGCACCCTCCAGCCGCTGCTGCCGCAGGTCACCCAGCCGCTGCTGATGCTGTCCTCGGCCGAGGACCACGTTGCCGACCCCGGCTCGCACCGCAAGGTGCTCGAGAGCGTGTCGTCGATCGAGGTCACCGAGAAGATGCTGCCGGACTCCTACCACGTGGCCACCTTGGACAACGACGCCGGGACGATCTTCGAGGAGTCCGCGAGCTTCGTGCACGCGGTCACCCACGCACAGCACCCGGAATAGCCCTCGCCCGTCTCGAAACCACTCCCTCCGCCGACGTAGGCTCGTTCCGTGAGCTCCCGTGACGAGGACGAGGTCTGGCGGCAGATCGTCGCCAACTACGGCGACGCGCCGTCGGTCGAGGACGTCCCCCGGGAGGAGCCGCGCGAGACGGCCCAGGCGGAGAGCCAACGGGTCGAGCCCGCGGCGGAGCCGGAGCCCAGGTCCTTCCCGTGGGAGGACGAGGGTCGCTTCGTGCCGCCGCCGCCTCCACCGATCCCCCGTCCCGAGCCGCGCCGGGCGCTGGCCTGGACCGGGCTGTTCGGAGCTCCCCTGGTGCTGCTCACGGCGCTGGTCTTCGGGATCTACCTCCCCGGCTGGATGAGCCTGGCGCTGGTCGCCGGGTTCGTCGGCGGGTTCCTCTACCTGGTCTCCACGATGCCGTCGGAGCCACGGGACCCGGGCGACGACGGGTCACGCATCTAGGTCGCCCCTCCAGGTCGATAGGCTGCCGGCGTGAGTGTGAGCGAGAACGTAGAGATCACCGGCCACCTGATGGACAGCGGCATCCTGTCGCGCGTCCTGGACGACATCCGCGAGTACGGCGCCGACTGGGTCATCGAGAACATCGACGTGGGGCACGAGGCCGCCGACCAGTCGACCGCGAAGATCACGGTCACCGCGGAGGACGACGAGGCGCTCCAGCGTCTCCTGATGCGCCTGCAGACCCGCGGGGTCAACATGGTCGACCCGGGCGATGCCGAGTACGGCGTCTGCGACCTCGACGGCGTCTTCCCTGACGGCTTCTACTCGACCACCAACCTGCCGACCCGCGTGCGCCTCGAGGGCCGCGTGATGACCGTCGAGAACCCTGAGATGGACTGCGGGCTGATCGTCGACGGTGACCGCGTCTACACGCTGCCGATGGCCGACGTACGCGTCGGCATGAAGGTGATCTGCGGCGCGTCCGGCATCAAGGTCACCCCACCCGTCGAGGACCGTCCCCAGGGCGGCTTCGGGTTCATGGACTCCGAGGTGTCCTCGGAGAAGCCTCAGGCGGTGCTGGTCCGCCAGGTGGCCGACGGCATGCGCGAGGCGAAGGAGCAGGGCAAGAAGGTCCTGTGGGTCGGCGGCCCCGGCGTCGTGCACACCGGCGCCGCACCGGCGATGGTTGCGCTGGTGGATGCCGGCTACGTGGACATCCTCTTCGCCGGCAATGCTCTGGCCACCCACGACATCGAGTCCGCGCTGTACGGCACGTCCCTCGGGATCGACCTGGCCATGGGCCACGGCGTCGAGCACGGCCACGAGCACCACATCCGGGCGCTCAACACGATCCGCAAGGAGGGTTCGATCCGCGCGGCCGTCGACAGCGGCGTGCTGACCGGTGGCATCATGCACGCCCTGGTGAGGCACGAGAAGGAGTTCGTGCTGGTCGGCTCGGTCCGCGACGACGGTCCGCTGCCCGACGTCTACACCGACGTCATCGACGGCCAGCGGGCGATGCGGGCCCAGATCAAGGACGTCGGCTTCTGCCTGATGGTGGCCACCATGCTGCACTCGGTCGCCACCGGCAACATCCTCCCGGCCACGATCCCGCTGGTCTGCGTCGACATCAACCCGGC
>JBEVFC010000225.1:0-5222 GCA_040512455.1 Nocardioides sp. | reverse complement strand
CGGTGCACGAGCAGCGCGTTGAGCAGGCCGTCCTCGGTGGCCGGCGTGACAGCGGTCCGCAGGGCGTTGGCAGCGAGCAGCAACGACAGATCGAGAGACCGTGCTCCGGTGGACTGCGCGGCGATCCGGTTGGCGTCGGCGATCGTCTGTGCGGTCTCTGCCTCGTCCGCCCGCCGCTCGGCCGACCGCTGGTAGACCGCAGCCACTGCGGTGGCGACCAGCGCCACCACCAGGAACACGGCCAGCCCGGCCGCCAGTCGCCGGGTACGGCGTCGCGCAGTGATCTCGGTCGCCGCGCGGGCTCGGGCCTCCCGGAGCTCCTGCTCGGCCAGTGCACTGCCGGCGGCGACGAACTCCCGCTCGAGCGCCGTGGCACCGGAGCGCGGATCGTCGGCCCAGTCGGCGGCGGCCTGCAACCGGGCGCCGCGGTAGAGGTGCTCGGCAGGGCGACCCTCCCGGTCCCACTCGACGGCGTCGGGCGACAGGCGGCGCCGCACGACCCGGCCGACGGCGTCCTCCTCCAGCCATCGGGCCAGCCGCGGCCAGGCCACGAGGAGCGCCTCGTGGGCGACCTCGACGTGGTCGCGGTCGCGCGTGAGCAGCCGGTGCCGGGCCAGGGTCTCGACGACCAGACCGTGCCGGGACGCCGGGTCACCGGCCGGGTCGATCTCGGCCATCGGCACCCGGCGGCGCCGGATCGCACCCTGGTCGTCCTGGTCGGCCAGCCGCACCAGCACCTGCCGGGCCGCCTCGCGAGCCTCGTCGTCGAAGCCGGCGTACACCTCCTCGGCGGCGGCGGCGACAGCACCGGCCACCCCGCCCGCCTCGAGGTACCCGGCAAGCGTGAGCAGGTTTCCGCGGCGCCGCTCCCAGGTCCCGACCAGGGCGGCGGAGAGCAACGGCAGCGCCCCGGCGCGACCCAGTACGTCGCGCAGCACGGCGTCGACCAGGTCGGGCTCCACGGCCAGGCCGGCCGAGGCGGCGGGACCCTCGACCACCTCGCGGACCTCGGCGTCGCCCAACGGTGGAACAAGGGTCAGGGCTCCGATCAGGCGGTCCGCCATCGAGGGGTGCTCGGCGAGACGGCCGACGTGGTCGCCCCGCACCACGAGCACGCAGCGGGCCACCTCGTTGTCGTCGAGCAGGCCGAGCAACGCGTCCAGGAATGCCGTCCGCTCGGCAGGATCGACGGCGGGAGACCAGAGCTCCTCGAGCTGGTCGCACACCAAGAGGCTCGGGGGCGCGCCCTCGTCGCCGTCGCGGAGCATCGCGGCCAGGGCGTCTGCCGGGCGGGAGCCGGGGACGATGACCACCGCGGACCATTCCTCCGAGCCGGGCAGCGCCCCCTCGGCCAGGGCAGGCAGCAGGCCGGCTCTGACCAGCGACGACTTGCCGACGCCGCTGGACCCTGCGACGACGAGCAGTCGGCTGTCGACCAGCGCACCGACGAGACGGGAAACAAGACGGTCCCTGCCGCGGAAGATGTCCCGGTCCTCGAACTGGTAGGCGGCCAGGCCCTTGTAGGGACAGCCGGCGAACTCGCCGGCGCCCATCGCGCGCGGCGGAGGAACCTGCCCCGGGCGCGGAAGGTCGAGGGCCGGGTCCTGGCGGAGGATTCCCTCCTCCGTCGCAACGAGCCCCGGGCCTGGGTCGACGCCGAGCTCGTCGGCCAGCGTCGTCCGCGCGGTCCGGAGCGCGGCGAGCGCGTCCCCCTGCCGACCGGTGCGATAGAGCGCCAATGCCAGCAACGACCACCACTGCTCGCGAGTCGGGTCCTCGGCCACCATGCGCTGGAGTTCGGGGATGGCCTCGGCGTGCTGGCCGAGGGCGAGCCGAGCCTCGAGCGACCACCCCTTCGCGTTGCTCCAGATCCCCTCGAGGCGGATCCGCTCGGCGGCGGCGAAGTCCGCGTCGGGCCAGTCGGCGTACGGCGTGCCGCGCCACAGGGCGAGTGCCTGAGACAGGGTGTCGGCGGCGGCAGCGCCGTCCCCGGAGGTGAGCAGAGCCCGGCCACGGGCGCTCAGCTCGGCGAACTGCCGGGCGTCGAGCTGACCGTCCTCGAGCACCAAGGCGTAACCGGTCTGGCGACGCACCACGAACCGCCCCGGCGAACCCACCGGTCGCTCCGGTTCGAGAGCGTTGCGCAGACGTACGACGTGGGCCTGAAGCGACTTGACCGCGGTCCGAGGAGGTTCCCCGGACCAGAGCTCCTCGACCAGGCGGTCGACGCTGACGACGTGCGGGGCGTCGGCCGCGAGAACGGCGAGGAGCAGTCGTTCCTTGGCGCCCGGCACGCCGACCCGCGTGTCGTCGTCGGCATGGACCTCGAGCGGCCCCAGAACGCCGCACCGCATTGATCGATGCTAGTGCCGGGAGGCGGGGGCAGGCAGGCCCAGATGGGCCAGCCCGTGACGTCAGGCCGGCGCCTCGGCGACGGCCTTGAGGCGGGTCAGGCCCTTCTCGAAGTCCTTGCCGACGAACCGGTCCATCGGCACCACCTTGCCGACGAGTCCCATCAGGCCGCGCTGCTCGCCCGTCATCAGCCAGGTGACCTCGGTGCCGTCGACGGCCGGGGTGAGCGAGAACGTGACCTGGTTGGTGGACTTGAACGGCCGGAGGAAGGCGAGCCGCACCCTGATCTCGTCGGGGGTGGAGGAGGTGATCTCCATGGACCCCTGGCCGGCCTTGCGGTTGCCGCTCCACGCGTAGCGGGCGCCGACGCCACTCTCCGGGCCGGCGTAGTCCCGCTGAAGCTCGGGGTCGAGGTCCTCCCACGGCGACCAGGCGGTCCACTCGTGGAAGGAGTTGATCAGCCCGTGCACCCGTGCCGGGTCGGCGATCACGGTGGTGCTGCGGGAAACGGCGAAGCCGCCCATGACGAACCTCCTGCTAGGGGTCGCCCCGCATCCTGCCCGATACCGCGGGTCGCCGTGAGCCATTCCCGGGAGCCCGGTCGGCCCCGGCCTCACAGTGCTGCGGCACGCACCACCATCACGTCGGGCAGGTTCCGGACCACTTCGCGCCAGCTGCCACCTTCGTCGGAGGAGGCGAACACGGCGCCGTTGCGCCCACCGAAGTAGAGCCCGGCGGGGTCGTGCTGGTCGGCGGTCATCGCGTCGCGCATCACGCCGACGAAGTACGTGTCCGGCAGCCCCTCGCCGCACGCCTGCCAGGTCTCTCCCGCGTCGGAGGAGCGCCAGACGAGCGCCTTGGCGTCCTTCGGGTAGCGGGCGTCACCGCCCTGGATCGGGAACGTGAAGATCGTGTTGGGCTGGTGCGGGTGCACGACCATCGGGAATCCGAAGTCCGTGGGCAGCCCGTCGGCGATGTAGGTCCACTGTCCGCCCTCGTCGTCGGAGCGGTAGACGCCGCCGTGGTTCTGGGCGAAGAGTCGCTCGGGCGCGGACGGGTGCCTGGCCACCTTGTGGACGCACTGGCCGAACTCGGGGTACTGCTGGCCGTCGGGCAGGAACTCGGCGCGGATGCCCTTGTTGCGTGGCGACCACGACTCGCCGCCGTCGGTGGTCCGGTAGACGCCACCGGTGGACAGGGCCGCGGTGACCGACCGCGGGTCGGTGGGGTGCGGCAGCACGGTGTGGAAGGCCTGGCCGCCGAAGCCCGCCTGCCACTGCGGGCGGTGCGGGTGGTTCCACAGCCCCTCCTCGAGGGCGAACGTCTCCCCGCCGTCGGTGGACCGGAACACCGCGCCCGGCTCGGTGCCGGCGTAGACGACACCGTCCCCAGGCCCGGGCACCAGCTGCCAGACCCGGGACACGGTCGCGTCGGTGCCGTCGGGGAAACGTACGGCGCCGTTGGGCGTCTCCTGCCAGCTCGCGCCGAGGTCGTCCGAGCGCCAGACCTGGGGCCCGGTCCAGCTCGAGGACGCACCGACCAGCAGCCGTGGCCGGCCGCCGCGGGTGTCGATCATGCAGGAGTAGACCTCCTCCATGTCGAAGTGCGGTCCGGTCCACGACCAGTCCGCCCGACGGTCGTCGGAACGACCGATCCAGAGCCCCTTGCGGGTGCCGACCAGGAGCACGGTGCCCCCGCCTGTGCTGCTGCCTGCCACGTCGCACTCTCCCTCGACTCGGTTGCCTCCACTGGTGCTCGACAAGGTGACCGCCCGACGCGGACGGATTCATCGGTGACGCGTCGGCGATGCCATGCTCCTCGCAGACTATTCCGGACCACCGACGAAGGGGAGAGGCATGCGGCGCGCGATCGGGTTCGTGCTGGTCGGCATCCTCTCCGTGCAGTTCGGCGCCGCGATCGCCAAGGACCTGTTCGACCGGATCGACCCGACCGCGATGGTGTTCCTGCGGCTGCTGACCAGCGCCCTGGTGCTGCTCGCGATCGCCCGGCCGGCCCTGCGGGCCCGCAGCCGTGAGGACTGGCTGGTGGTGGCCTCGTTCGGTGCCACGCTGGGTCTGATGAACTGGGCGATCTACCAGTCGTTCGCTCGGATCCCGCTCGGCATCGCGGTCACCATCGAGTTCGTCGGGCCGCTGGCGATCGCGGTGATCGGCTCCCGCCGCGCCCGCGACCTGGTCTGGGTGGCGCTGGCCGCGATCGGGGTCGCCCTGCTCGGGTTCGAGCCCGAGGGCGTCACCCTGCCGGGAGTCCTGTTCGCGCTGCTCGCCGGCGCCAGCTGGGCGGCGTACATCCTGCTGAGCGCGAGCACCGGACGGCGGTGGCCCGGCCTCGACGGCCTCGCGGTCGCCAGCGTGCTGGCCACCCTGTTGCTGACCCTGCCGGCGATCGGGACCGGGGGCGGCGCCCTGCTGGACCCCGAGATCCTGGCGCTCGGCGCGGCTGTCGGGCTGCTCAGCTCGGTCATCCCGTACAGCTTCGAGATGGCCGCGCTGCGACGGCTGCGGCCGGCGGTGTTCTCCATCCTGATGAGCCTGGAGCCGGCGGTGGCGGCACTGGCCGCGGTGGTGGTGCTCCAGGAGTTCCTGGCGCCGGTGCAGTGGGTGGCGATGGCCTGCGTGATCGTCGCCAGCGTGGGGGCCACCCGCAGCGGCACACCGCAGACCGAGCCGGCACCCGACTGAGCACGGTCCCGGAGTTCACAGAACTGTCACACGGCGTTGACGGCCGCGACTCCCCCGCCGCCTAGGTTCGGTGGTGTCCACACGAACCGCAGCACCCGGCAAGCATCGGAGCAGCGCCGATGAACCCCCTCCACTGGATCGACACCTGGAGCGTGGCCTCGCAGCAGC
>JBEVFC010000203.1:0-16739 GCA_040512455.1 Nocardioides sp. | reverse complement strand
CGGAAGGCGTTCTCGTGACCCGCGTAGTAGGAGAACGGCGGGGTGTAGCTGCGGCCGGCGAGGTCGCTGCCCTTGAGCCTCTCCACGACCACCGGGTTCTCACCGAGCTCGCGGGCGAAGGCCGGCAACCGGGCCTCACCCACGACGTACCGCTCGGTGGTCCCGGTGAAGTCCGACTCCACCACGACGTAGTCGATGTCCGCGCCGACCATCACCGCGAGGTTCGACGGCAGCGTCCACGGGGTCGTCGTCCAGACGAGCGCGAGCTCGCCGGTCTCGAGGCGGACGCCCACGGTGACCGCCGGGTCCTGCACGTTCTGGTAGACGTCGTCGTCCATCCGCAGCTCGTGGTTGGACAGCGGGGTCTCGTCGTTCCAGCAGTACGGCAGCACCCGGAAGCCCTCGTACACCAGGCCCTTGTCGTAGAGCTGCTTGAAAGCCCAGATCACCGACTCCATGTAGTCGGGGTTCATGGTGCGGTAGTCGTTGTCGAAGTCGACCCAGCGGGCCTGCCGGGTGACGTAGTCGCGCCACTCGCCGGTGTACTTCATCACCGACTGGCGGCACGCCTCGTTGAACTTCTCGACGCCGAGCTCGTGGATCTCGTCGGTGGTCTTGAGGCCGAGCTGGCGCATCGCCTCGAGCTCGGCGGGCAGCCCGTGGGTGTCCCACCCGAAGCGGCGCTCGACGCGCCGGCCGCGCATCGTCTGGTAACGCGGGACGACGTCCTTGACGTAGCCGGTCAGCAGGTGGCCGTAGTGCGGCAGACCGTTCGCGAACGGCGGGCCGTCGTAGAACACGAACTCGTTCTCGCCGTTGTCGCCGGCCGGGCGCTGCTCGACGCTCGCCTCGAAGGTGCCGTCGGCCTTCCAGTAGGCCAGCACGGCCTCCTCGATCGCCGGGAAGGCGGGGTTGGAGGGCACCTGGGTGGCATCGGTGTGGGAGACCTTGGGGTAGGTCATCGTCGGCATCTCCTGCGGTCGGTCCTCGGGCTGCTGGGCCACGAGGACGACTCCCCCGGTCGGGGCGGGTGCCGCGGTACCACCTCGCTTGCTGCCCTCGCGGGCAACCGCTTCGTTCACGGCTGTGACGGGCCTACCCGTCCGGGTCTAGTAGGGACCGAGATCCCGTTCTTCCGGAGGCTCACCGCTGATGACGGCTCGAACGCCTGTGGCCCCAGCCTACGGCGCGCACGGGCGACCGCGCGAATTACTTCCCGCCGTGGCGGTATTCGGTTGCCGGGAGCCTCCGTTACCGGATTGGCTGGCCGCATGAGCGACATGTGGATGGACACCGCGGAGGACCCTCGGACCTACGGGAACCCGGTCGGCGAGAAGGCGACGTACCAGGAGTACCTCGCCAACTACCGGCTGACCATCGAGCTGAAGTGCGGCGGTCTGGACGCCGAGCAGCTCGCCCGGCGGTCGGTCCCGCCGTCGTCGATGTCGCTGCTGGGACTGGTGCGGCACCTGGCCGGGGTGGAGAACCACTGGTTCCACCGCGTGGCGCAAGACCACCTGGAGGACCCGAGGCCGTTCCGGCGCGTGGACGACCGCGACTGGGACTTCAACGGAGCGGTGGCGGACCCGGCGGTGGTCGAGGAGGCGTTCGCCCGGTGGAAGGCGGAGATCGCCGCCGCCGACGCCTGGCTCGACGCGGTGCCCGAGAAGGACCTGGGTCGGGACCTGGTGATGGGCGACGGCGACACGGTGAGCATCCGCGACCTCGTCGTGCACATGATCGAGGAGTACGCCCGGCATGCCGGGCACGCCGACCTGCTGCGCGAGTGCATCGACGGCCGCGCCGGGCAGTGACGGGGGCCACTGATTGGGGCTCGGCATCGCACTTTCCGTAGGGTTGAGGGGTGACCTCCTCTGCCTGGGGCTTCGGCCTCGCGACGTACGACTCCGCCGGCAACGTCCTCGACGTCTGGTTCCCCGAGCCCGCGCTGGGCACCGCTCCCGACGGCGCCGGCGCGCCCGACGAGCTGACCGCGCTCGAGGGTGACGACGAGGTGCGCGGCGTACGCCGGAAGGTGCTGCGCGTCGACATCGCCGACCTCGATGCCGCTCCCGCGGACACCGCGGACGTGTGGCTGCGGCTGCACCTGCTGTCGTCTCGGCTGGTGGCCCCGCACGGCCAGTCGATGGAGGGCGTCTTCGGCCTGCTCGCCAACGTCGTGTGGACCAGCGCCGGCCCGTGCGCGGTCGAGGGCTTCGAGAGGACGCGGGCCCGGCTGCGGGCCGCTGGCCAGCACGTCACCGTCTTCGGCATCGACAAGTTCCCGCGGATGGTCGACTACGTGACGCCGACCGGCGTCCGCATCGCCGACGCCGACCGGGTGCGCCTCGGCGCGCACCTCGCGTCGGGGACCACCGTGATGCACGAGGGGTTCGTGAACTACAACGCCGGCACGCTCGGCGCCTCCATGGTCGAGGGCCGGATCTCCGCCGGGGTCGTCGTGGGCGACGGCTCGGACGTCGGCGGCGGCGCGTCGATCATGGGAACCCTCTCTGGTGGCGGCAAGGAGATCGTGTCCATCGGCGAGCGCTGCCTGCTCGGCGCCAACTCCGGCCTGGGCATCTCCCTCGGCAACGACTGCGTCGTCGAGGCGGGCTGCTACGTCACCGCCGGCACCAAGGTGACGATGACGGACATGGACAACAAGCCGCGGGTGGTCAAGGCGCGTGAGCTCTCGGGCGCCGACAACGTGCTCTTCCGACGCAACTCGGTCAGCGGCGCGATCGAGGCCGTGCCGTGGCAGCGCGAGGGCATCGCCCTCAACGCCGCCCTGCACGCGAACGACTAGGGGTGGCGCGCCCCGGGCGCGTGGTGATCGGGCTCGCGGCCCTGGCGGTGGTGGCCGGCACGGCGGTGGCCGTGAAGCTGGGCTTCGGCCCCCTGCCCGACCCGCAGGGCTGCTCGGCGACCGTGGCCGGCCGGACCGTCGAC
The DNA here is from genome assembly GCA_040512455.1 of Nocardioides sp. GTDB lineage: Bacteria > Actinomycetota > Actinomycetes > Propionibacteriales > Nocardioidaceae > Nocardioides. Next base: position 13,787 of record JBEVFC010000203.1, on the reverse strand, counting down.
CTCGACCCCGAGCAGTCGGAGAACGCCGCGCTGATCGCCGCCATCGCGGTGCAGCGCGGGATGCCGGCGCGGGCCGCCAGCATCGCGCTGGCCACGGCGTACCAGGAGTCCAAGATCCTCAACATCGAGCACGGCGACCGTGACTCGATCGGGCTCTTCCAGCAGCGGCCGTCGCAGGGCTGGGGCACTCGGAAGCAGATCCTCGACCCGTACTACTCGATCAACGCGTTCTACGACGCGCTCGCGAAGATCGACGGCTACGAGTCGATGCGGATCACCGAGGCGGCGCAGCGGGTGCAGCGGTCCGGCTTCCCGGAGGCCTACCAGGACCACGCCGACGACGCCCGGACTCTCGCCTCCGCGCTGACCGGGCAGTCCCAGGGCGGCAGGTTCAGCTGCGTGGTGCGGCACGCGACCGACGCCGAGTCCGACAGGCTCGACGACGCGGGACTGACCGCGCGGGCGGCCGGCGTACGCCAGGATCTGAAGGCGGCGTTCGGTGACCTCGCGCTCGGCGGGTTCGCGCCCGGGGGCGTGACCGAGGGTCACATGAAGGGGTCGGCGCACTACGAGGGCCGGGCGCTGGACGTGTTCGTCCGGCCGATCGGCAAGGAGAACCGCAAGCGGGGCTGGGCGATGGCGTACTACCTCGTTGCCCAGGCCGAGCGGCTCGGCATCGACCACGTCATCTTCGACGCGAGGATCTGGTCGGCCGGTGGCCGCTCCGAGGACGGCTGGCGCGACTACTCCCCCGGCGACACCGGCGGCAAGTCCGCCTCGACCGTCGCCGTACTCGAGCACCGCGACCACGTCCACGTCGACGTCCTCGACTGACCACGTACGTGTTCTTGTCAGCCGAAGTGCGTGCTCTTGTCAGTCGAGGTGTGCGTTCTTGCGTCTCGGTCGAATAAGCCACATCTCGGCACGCAAGAAGTGACACCTCGGCGCGCAAGAACACGCACTTCGGCGGGGTGGGTCAGGGGTGGGTGGTGAGGCGGGCCACTGCGGCGTCGATGCGGTCGTCGGTGGCGGTGAACGCCACCCGCACGTGGCGGTTGCCGGCGCGGCCGTAGAACGACCCCGGCGCGACCAGGATCCCCAGGTCGGCGAGCGCCGAGACCGTCTCCCAGCAGTCCTCGTCCCGGGTCGCCCAGAGGTACAGCGACGCCTCGGAGTGGTCGATCCGGAACCCCGCGGAGGCCAGCGCCTCCTTGAGCTTTGCCCTCCGGGCGGCGTACCGCGCGTGCTGCTCGACCACGTGCTCGTCGTCGTCGAGGGCGGCGACCATCGCGGCCTGCTGCGGGCCGGGCATCATCAGCCCGAGGTTCTTGCGTACGGCGAGCAGCTCGCCGACGAGCGCGGGGTCGCCGGCCACGAACGCGCAGCGGTAGCCCGCGAGGTTCGACCGCTTCGACAGCGAGTGCACGGTGAGGATGCCCTCGGCCGAGCCGCCGCTGATCGACGGATGCAGCACCGAGACCGGCTGGGTCTCCCACGCACACTCGAGGTAGCACTCGTCGGAGACCAGGAGGGCGCCGCGCTCGCGGCACCAGTCGACCATCTTCTTGAGGTGCTCGGGCGGCAGCACCCGGCCGGTCGGGTTGGACGGGCTGTTCACCCACACCAGCGCCGGGGTCTCGGGTCCGAGGGCGGTCAGGGCGTCGGTGGCGACGGCCCGGGCGCCGGCGAGCGCGGCACCGACCTCGTACGTCGGGTAGGCCAGCTCCGGGTAGACGATCAGGTCACCGGCACCGATGCCCAGGTGCCCCGGCATCGAGGCGATCAGCTCCTTGGACCCGATGACCGGCAGCACCGCGTCGAGTCCGAGCCCGGTCACCCCGAACCGGCGCGACAGCCAGTCCAGCGCGGCCTGCCGGGTCTCGGGCCGTCCGATCGTCGTCGGATAGCCGGGCGCGTCGGCGGCCCCGGCGAGGGCCCGCTGCACCAGCGCCGGCGTCGGGTCGACCGGCGTACCCACGGAGAGGTCGACGAGACCGCCCTCGTGCGCGCGGGCCCGCTCGGCGTACGTCGTCAGGTGGTCCCAGGGGAAGTCCGGGAGCCGTCGGGAGACGAGCGGGCGGGTCACTCCTGGTTCTGCGGGGGCAGCGCGGCGATGAACGGGTGGTCCTTGTCGATCTCACCCATCTTGGCGGCGCCACCGGGCGAGCCCAGGTCGTCGAAGAACCCCACGTTCGCGGTGTAGTAGTCCTTCCACTGCTCCGGGGTGTCGTCCTCGTAGAAGATCGCCTCGACCGGGCAGACCGGCTCGCAGGCGCCGCAGTCGACGCACTCGTCCGGGTGGATGTACAGCATCCGCTTGCCTTCGTAGATGCAGTCGACGGGACATTCGTCGACGCAGGCCCGGTCCTTGAGGTCGACACACGGCTGGGCGATGACGTAGGTCACCAGTTCCTCCTGAAGGACGAAAGCATTGCCTGTTCGTAACCAGCCTAGTATCCCCGACATGGATTCCGGCACCCACTCCCGGCCCGTGGGCAACCACCTGCTGGGACCGCACGTCGTCGGGCAGCGCGTCGTGGTCCGCCGGGTGCTCCGCGGCGAGACCGGACCCAGCGGCGGACCGGCGATGACCGACGTCCTGGGAGTGTGTACGGCGTGGGGTGACGGCCGGTGCGTCGTCGCACCCGAGTCGGGTGACCCGGTGGAGATCGCGATCGCCGACATCGTGTCGGGCAAGCCGGTGCCGCCGCGCCCGTCGGTGCGGCACCGGGTCACGACCCGCGACGCCGAGGAGCACACGCTCTCGCTGTTCGCCGGCCTCGAGACCGAACGCCTCGGCGACTGGGTGCTCCGGACCGTCCCGGTCCTCGAGGGACGCCTGGTCAAGCGGGCGAACTCCTGCCTGGCCATCGGCGACCCGGGCACCGACGTCGACGTGGCCGCGGACGCGATCCGCGCGTTCTACACCGCCCGGGACCGCCCCGTGCTGGCGCAGGTCGAGACCGGCTCCGACGTCGACACGGCGCTGTCCGCGGCGGGCTGGCAGGTCGTGCCCGGCGGAGACGCCGACTTCCTGCTGGCCTCCCTCTCGCGCGCCCTGCGCAGCTGTCGCACGCGCGAGGACATCGGAGCAGCGCAGTACACCGAGCACGGTGGCGGGCGGGTCCGGGTCGAGATCGGGGGCGGCCTGGCCACCGGCGAGGCGGCACTGGACGGCGACTGGCTCGGCCTGCACGACCTCCAGGTCGGGGAGGAGCACCGACGCCAGGGGCTCGGGACCGCCGTACTCGGGGCCCTGCTGGAGTGGGGGGCCGAGCAGGGCGCGGCCACGGCCTGGCTGCACGTCGAGGTCGACAACGACCCGGCCCGGGCGCTCTACGAGCGGGCCGGCTTCCGCGCCCACCACGCATGCCGCTACCTGCGCTGGAGCCCCGCCCTAGCATGATCGGGTACCACGCCCCCTTCGCGATGTCAGGAGCCGGGGAACCCGCATGAGGCAGGCCGCAGCAGCCCGACCCGACCGCCAGGGCAGGTGGGCGGTCCGCGCCGCGCTCGCCCTGCTGGCCCTGGGCGCCACGGTCTTCACGATCTCGACCGTCCCGGGAGTGCGCTCGACGCGGGGCTTCGTCACCGAGTTCGACGGCTGGTTCCAGGGCGCGCTGTTCGTGCTCACCGCGTTGGTCGCGGCGCTGTGGCCGCTCGTCTCGCGCCTCGACCGGCTGCTGTGGTCGCTCGTCGCACTCGCGCTGACGTTCCGGGCGTGCGCCTACATCTACTACTTCGCAGAGGTCCGCACGCGGGTCCCGCAGCCCTACCCGACGATGTCGGACGCGGGCTGGCTGGCCAGCTCGCTCGTGCTGCTCGCGGCGCTCGTCGTGCTGGTGCGGATGCGGACGTACCGGTTCAGCCTGCTGCTGGTCCTCGATGCCGCTGCCGCCGCACTCGCGGCCGGCAGCGTCGCGGTGGCCCTGCTCTGGGAGACCCTGGTGGACCGCATGGAGCCCGGGGCCTCGACCTCCGTGGTCACCGTGAACCTGGCCTACCCCCTGCTGGACATCGCGCTGCTCGTGGTCTGCGCGGTGTACCTCACCCTGGTCCGCTGGCGCCCGGCGCCGGGTCCGCTCGCGCTCATGATCGGCATCGGCTGCTTCGCCGTCATCGACGCGGTCTTCCTCTACCAGGTGACCGCGGGCACCTTCCGGCCCGCAACGCTCCTCTCCGGCCTCAACATGCTCGCCACCGCGACCATCGCGTACGCCGGCTGGGTGGACCTCCGCTCCCGCCGGCCGAGGGAGGCCTCGAGCACTCGCCGGCCGGGTCGTTTCTGGCTCGGCACGCACGGCATCTTCCTCCCGGTGACGTCGGCCATCGTCTGCCTGGCGGCGCTGGTGTACGCCGTGGTCGAGGACCAGCCCCTGACCAGCACCGTCCTGCCCCTCGCCGGGATCGTCGTGGTCCTCGTCCGCGGCGTCGTCACCCTCTTCACGGAGCGGACCGCCGCCGAGGACGAGAGGGTGCTCAAGAACGACGAGCTGATGCGCTTCCAGTCGCTGGTCGAGGCCACCGGTGACTTCATCGCCATCGCGGGGATCGACGGCTCGGTCATCTACCTCAACCCCGCCGGGCGCGACCTGGTCGGCCTGGACGCCGACATCGACGTCACGAACACGACGATCGCCGACTACCTCACCGAGGAGGGCATCAGGGCCTCGCTCGAGATCGAGCAGCCGGCGGTGCTGGCCCACGGTCACTGGGAGGGCGAGTCGACGCTGCGGAACCTCCGGGGCGGTCCGCCGATCCCGGTGGCCATCTCGAGCTTCGTGATGCTGCACCCGGTCACCAAGGAGCCGATGGCCCTGGCGACGGTCCAGCGCGACATCACCGAGCGCCTCATCGCCCAGAGCGCGTTGCAGGACCTCGCCGACCAGCGGCAGGAGCTGCTCGACCGTCTGGTGCAGGCCCAGGAGGACGAACGGGCCCGGATCGCCTCGGACGTCCACGACGACTCGGTCCAGGCGCTGGCCGCGGTGGAGCTCCGCCTCGGGTTGCTGCGCCGCCGCCTCACGGAGCGGGCACCGGACCTGGTGGCGAGCGTCGACCAGCTGGCCCAGACCGTCGACCTGGCGACCGATCGGCTCCGCCACCTGCTCTTCGACCTGGACTCCCCCGCCCTGCGCGACGACCTCGCCGGCGCCCTCGACCAGGCCGCGGCGTACGTCTTCGACGACGACCTGGGCTGGACGGTCACCGGCGACCGCAGCATCGACCTTCCCGAGGGCCTGCGCGTGACGGCGTACCGGATCGCCAAGGAGGCGATGGTCAACATCCGCAAGCACGCTGAGGCGACCAAGGCGGAGATCGAGCTGTACCGGGTGGACGGTGGCGTGGAGGTGCGGGTCACCGACGACGGCCGCGGGCTGGGACCGGACGACATCCGTGACCAGCCGGGCCACATCGGGGTGACCGGCATGCGCGACCGGGCCGCGGTCGCGGGTGGCTGGCTGCGCCTGGAATCGCCGCCCGGAGGCGGGACCGTGGTCCGGCTCTGGCTCCCCGACCCGACTCTCGGCTAGCAGTCGCTCACCGGGGGTCCTGACGGACCCGGTCGACGATGTACGTCGCGACCTCGTCAAGGGTGCCCAGCAGGGGCCAGTCGGTGTCGGGGACGGACAGTCCGTAGCGGTACTCCAGACGAGCCACGAACTCCACCAGTCCGACGGAGTCGACACCGAGGTCGCGGACCAGGTGGACGTGGAACGGGGCGTCGGCGGGCACGTCGGGAGCGGCGACCAGCAGCTCGAGGCGGGTGATCGCGAGCACGGCGGCGCGGTCGAGGACGGGTGTGGCGGTCATGAGGCTTCCTCCAGGGGCGTGAAGGCGGCGCGTCCGGAGTCCGGCAGCCACGCGACCGGCACCGCGCGACCGTCCCAGGCCCGCACCACGGGGCCGGGAAGGACGGTGCGCGGTGACCGGTGGCGAGCCCCCACGACGAACACGGCGTCGGCCTCGTCGGCCGGCGCGACCAGCTCGTCGCCCCCGGTGTCCGGCCCTCTGCCGGGCGTGCCCACACCGTGCCCCGGGCCTCCCCAGCGTTGCTGGGCACGTCCGCGGTGGCCGCAGTGATCGGGTGGGGCACGAAAGCTCCTCGGGGAGGGACGGCGTGTTGACTTGGAAGAGCACGGATGCGCGGTCTGGATACATCAGGCCGGACACGAAACCCGAATGCGCGGCCCGTCGCGCCCGTCGTACGCTTGCCCCGGCGACCGTGAGGAGTGACGACCCTCCTGCCCGATCCGGGCAGAGCGCGGCCGCCCGTGCGTCCGACGTCACCGACGAGAGGCCGGGGACACCTCGGCGAAGGTGTGGTGGCACCGCGACCTTGCCCCCGCCCACACCTCCAGGGCTTCCGTAGCTCTCCGGAGGTGAACCACATGATTTCGACGATCCCGCGCACCCTGTGCGCAGCACTCCCCCACGCCACGCCGGGCGACACCGTCCGGCTCCAGGGCTGGGTGCACCGGCGCCGCGAGCTGGCCGCGCTGACCTTCCTCGTGGTGCGCGACCGCACCGGCCTCGCCCAGGTGGTGGTCAAGGACGCGGCCATCGAGGTGCCGCCCGAGGAGACCACCGTGGAGGTGGTCGGCACGCTGACCGCCAACGAGGCCGCCCCCGGCGGCGTGGAGGTCACCGACCCGCGGGTCCGGCTGCTCACCGAGCCGGCCGCGACGCCGCCGGTCGAGCTGTGGCGGCCGGCGCTCAGCGCGTCGCTGCCCACGCTGCTCGACCACGCCCCGGTCACCTGGCGGCACCCGGCGCAGAAGGCGACGTGGGAGCTGGCCGCGGCCACCCTGCGCGGGTTCCGCTCGACCCTCGACGGGCTCGGGTTCACCGAGATCCAGACGCCGAAGTTGGTGGCCTCGGCGACGGAGTCCGGGGCCAACGTGTTCGAGGTCGACTACTTCGGGCGGCCGGCGTACCTCGCGCAGAGTCCGCAGTTCTACAAGCAGCAGCTGGTCGGCGTCTTCGAGCGGGTCTACGAGGTCGGGCCGGTCTTCCGGGCCGAGCCGCACGACACGGTGCGCCACCTCGCGGAGTACGTCTCCCTCGACGTCGAGCTCGGCTTCATCGAGGACCATCGCGACGTGCTGGCGATGCTGCGGCAGGTCGTCGCCGGGATGGTCGAGGGCGTGCACGAGCACGCCAGTGGGGCCGTCGAGCGGCTGTCCGCGTCGGTCCCGGTGGTCCCCGACGAGATCCCGGTGCTGCACTTCTCCGAGGCGCTCGCGCTGGTCGGCGCGCCGGCCGACGAGCCGGACCTGGCACCCGAGCACGAGCGGGCACTGGGTGCGTGGGCGCTGGCCGAGCACGGCAGCGACTTCGTCGCGGTCGAGGGCTACCCGATGCGCAAGCGGCCGTTCTACACGCACCCGCAGCCGTCGGACCCGCGGTGGTCCAACAGCTTCGACCTGCTGTTCCGCGGGCTGGAGCTGGTCACCGGCGGCCAGCGGCTGCACCGCCCCTCGGACTACGACGCGGCGATCCGGGCGCGCGGCGAGGACCCGGCCGACTACGCGGCGTACCTCCAGGCGTTCCGGCACGGGATGCCGCCCCACGGCGGCTTCGCGATCGGGCTGGAGCGGTGGGTGGCGCGTCTGGTCGAGGCCGCCAACATCCGTGAGGTCACCCTGTTCCCGCGGGACCTGAACCGGCTCACGCCGTAGGTGACGTCGGCGTACGGCGGTCAGTCGCCGGCGTCCTCGGACGGCGGCGTCGTCCGCTTCTCGGGCACGCAGATCACCGTGTCGGAGGGCGTGTACGTCGTGTGGAACTTCTCGGTGCGCTCCAGCGCGGACGCGCCCGGCTTGCGGAAGTAGCGCCACACGTTGATGTCGAAGCCGCCGTACCCGTCGTTGGGCTCGCACTCGGGACCCGACAGCCGCCGGGTCTTCTCCGGGGTGAAGTTGTAGCGGTTGCCGGTCTTGGTGGTGATGTCCCACGTCTTGGTCGACCACATCGACACCGTCACGACGCCCGAGGAGGACGGCGTCGAGGGGGTCACGTGCGCCTGGACCAGCACGCCGTGGTCGGTGTCGTTCTTGAAGCGCAGGTCCACCGCCCCCCAGGCGACCGTCGCCTCGCGGCCGACCGGGTAGCGGTCGATGTAGAACGAGTGCGGCTTGTGCTCCACGTCCTCGAGACCCGCGAAGAACATCGCGTTGAACGTGGTCGTGGCCATCTGCGAGACGCCGCCGCCGAAGTCCTCCTTGAAGACGCCGTCGCTGATGATGAAGCCCTTGGTGAAGCCGTTCTCGGCGGTGCGCTCGCCGACGGTGTCGTTGAGCGAGAACGTCTCTCCCGGCTTGAGGACCGTGCCGTTGACCAGCTCGGCGGCACGGCCGAGGTTGATGTTGCGGTACTCCGCGTAGGGGTAGTAGGTGGTGAACGTGGACACGCGTTCCTTGATGCCGAGGGCGCGTGCGTCCTTGGTGGTGAAGTCGGCGTCCTTGACGGTCGCCTTCACCTTCATCTGCCGCTCCCCCGGGTCCTTGACGACGAGCTCGAGGAACGCCGAGCTGATGTCCTTCGGGTCGTAGTCGACGCCGGGCTTGGCCGGCACCACCTGCGGCTTGCCGTTCACCAGGCGCACCGTCGCGTCGACGGGGGCGCCGTCCGTGCGCGCGAACCGCGAGCGGACCAGCTTGGCGAGCTTGTCCTCGTCGAGGTCGGCCACCAGCTTGCCGTCCTCGGGCTTCATCCCGAGGGCCGGCGAGAAGTCGGCCGGGCGGAGCGTGACCCGGGTCTTGTCGAAGACCAGCGTGACCGGCCCCGAGACCGCCGGGTTGGCGAACTCGTTGAGAGCGTCCTGCACGTCGGCCTGGCTGATGTCCGGCTCGGCCTTCTCGAGGGTGAGCTCCGCGGTGGCGCCGTCGACGTACGCCGCCTCCAGCGCGTCGGCGGCGGTCTGCCGGTCGACCTGCTGGCCGTCGGTGCCGGCGACCGTGCGCGCCTCGCCGCCCTTGAACCGGACGTCGCCCTCCTTGGCCGGCGAGCCGTAGGTCTCGTCCAACGTCTTCAGCGCCGCGGCCTGCGCGTCCTGGTCGACGACGACGACGGGGTCGAGGTCGCCGCCGCCGGCGTAGTAGTCCCAGAGCCGTCCTGGCGACCAGCTGCGGCCACCGCCGGCCTTGTCGACCGAGGACTCGACGTCCACCGAGAGGCCGGCCGTGGCCGCCGTCAGCGGGGCGGTCTCGCCCTCCACCGTGACGTCCAGTGCCTCCCGGTCGGCGAAGCCGTCCTCCAGCGCCCGGACCGCGTCGTCGTGGGTCTTGCCGCCGATCGCGATGCCGGCCACCTCGGTGCCGCGCGGCACCTTCTCGCCCGCGAAGGCGTACGCCGCGACGTACGCGACGCCGGACAGCACGGCGAGGCCGAGCACGGTCAGGACGACGACCCGGCCGCCGCTGTTCTCGGAGTCGCGCGGCGGCTTCTGCTTGGTCTTCAGCTGGCTGGACACGGGCGCCATCCTAGGTTCCGCACGCGGACGATCCGATTCGCGACGCGGCTCAGCCGGGCGAGGCGGATCGGCGTCCGACCGGCAGCGTGACGATGACCAGCATCAGCAGCACCAGCCCGAAGCCGAGCAGTGTGTAGCCGCGGGCGGTCGCGGTCACCACGTAGTCGCCCTCCGGACGGCCCAGCAGCGCCACCATCAGCGCCCCCACCCAGCCGAGACCGAAGCCGGCGCGCGGCCAGCCCGGCGGCAGCGCGACCGCCGCCGCGACGGGTCCGGCGACCGCGAGCAGGAACCACGGCCACGACTTGTCGTGGACGGCCAGCGAGGCGATGCCGGTGCCCACCCCGACGGGCAGCAGCACCAGCCCGGCGAGCGGTCGGGTCACGTCCGGGTCACAGCCCGGCGAACAGGTCGGTCTCGAGGCCCTCGTCGTTGAGCGGACCCCGGGTGCCCTTGGCGATCCGGAAGAACTCGGTGCCCCACACCCGGTCGCCGGAGCTGCTGGCCAGCGCGAAGAACGGCCCGTCGAGGGTGATCTGGGTCTTGTGGGCGGCGAGCGCGGCCATCTTGCTCTCGACGTACTCGGGCGCATCGACCATCGCGGAGAGCAGGTCGTCGGGGGTGATGAAGTGCGGCAGCGGGCCGTCGGGGTCCATGCCCTCGAACGTGGTGGTGTCCCCGGCCTCGCGCAGCGCCCGCAGGCTGGCCCGCATCCGGGTCTCGGACATCGCGCCCCAGTAGATCTTCGCCACCTCCCACGGCTCGCCGAGGTCGAGCTTGTAGGAGGGCACCGCGGCCAGGTGGACGGCGTACGTCGCGACCCGGTGCGCCTGGATGTGGTCGGGGTGGCCGTAGCCGCCGAACTGGTCGTAGGTCACCAGGACCTGCGGGCGGACCTCACGGATGATGCGGACCAGGTGGTCGGCGGCCTCGGTCAGGTCGGCCCGCCAGAACGCGTTGTCGTGGATGTCGTCGGCCGCGATGGCGTGGCCGTCCGCGTGCCACTGCATGCCGGAGTCGCGGTAGGTGCCGAAACCGCCCAGGAACCGGTGGTCGGTGACGCCGAGGGCGGCCATCGCGTCGGCGAGCTCGCCGCGCCGGTGCTCGCCGAGGCCGTCCTCACGGTCGGCGGCGAGGTGCTCGAGGTCGGGGACGAGGATCTCGCCCATCTCGCCGGCCGTGCAGGTCACCAGCGTGACGCCGCGCCCCTCGGCGACGTACTTCGCCATCGTCGCGCCTTGGCCGATCGACTCGTCGTCGGGGTGGGCGTGGACGAGCATCAGGCGGTGTTCGGCAGTCATGGCGGCCAGCCTAGTGAGCGGCGCCGCCGATCCGGCCTACGGCCGCTTGATCCGCTTCGGCGCGGTCGGCAGATCCAGCGGCGGCAGCGCCCGCGGTGCGGTGTCCGCCTCGTCCAGCCACCCGTCGTACTCGTCCACGAGCATCTCGAACACGAATGCCGGCGCGTCGCCGACGACCGCCCACGGGTGGTCCTCGTCGTCGTCCTCACCGGCCAGCCGCTCCCGCGTCACGCTGGCCTGCCAGCCGTCGGCGGCGAGCCGCGCGGCGGCGGCGCGGGCGTGCTCCTCGTCGAAGAAGATCCCTCTCATGGGTCCAGTGTCCCCTTGACGTTGTCTAAGGTCCTTAGGCATGCTGTGTCTAAGACCCTTAGACATAGAGGAGCAGATCATGAAGAACCTTCACACGGAGATCCAGGTCGAGGCCGCCCCGGCGGAGGTGTGGGCGGTGCTGACCGACTTCGACAGCTACCCCGACTGGAACCCGTTCCTCGAGGACGTGCGCGGTGACGCCGAGCCGGGCGAGCGCCTGCGCGTCACCCTGTCCCCTCCGGGAGGGCGGCGCATCACACTCCGCCCCACCGTCACCGAGCTGGTGCCGGGACGGGTCCTCGAGTGGTGGGGACACCTGGGTGTCCGCGGCATCTTCGACGGCCGGCACCGGTTCGAGCTGACCGCGAGCGGCACCGGCACCCGGCTCGTCCAGCGGGAGACCTTCACCGGACTGCTGGTGCCGCTCCTGGCGACGAGCCTGGACGGCCCTACCGCCACGGGCTTCGCGCTGATGAACGAGGCGCTGCGGGTCCGCGTCGAAACGCAGCACGCGGGCGTCCGCGACTGATGGCGCGCAAGGTCGGGCTGGACCGCAGGCAGGTCCTCGACGAGGCCGCGGCGCTGGCGGACGCCCACGGGATCGAGAGCGTGACCCTGGCCCGGGTCGCGTCGGCACTGGGCGTCGCCTCGCCGTCGTTGTACACCCACGTCGCCAGCCTGCAGGCGCTGCGACGCGAGCTCGCCCTCGTGGCCAGCACCCGGCTCGCCGCCACGCTGCGCGACGCGATCGCCGGGGAGCAGGGGGTGGCCGCGGTGCGGGCCACGGCGCGGGCGTACCGCGCGTTCGCGCACGAGCACCCGGGGCTGTACTCGACCCTGCACTCCACACCCGGACGGGGCGAGGACCCCGAGGTGTACGCCGCGTTCGCCGCCGTGCTGCCCGACCTGGCGGCGGTCCTGCGGGGACTGGGCCTGCCCGACGACGACACGGTGCCCCTCCTCCGGGCGGTGCGCAGCGCCCTGCACGGCTTCGCCTCGCTGGAGGCCAGCGGCGGCTTCGGCCTGCCCGAGGACGTGGACGCGTCGTTCGAGACGCTGGTCGACGTCCTGGTCGCGGGGATGCTCGCCCGCGGCTGACCCCCGGCGGCTAGCGTGCCGGTGGTGTCCTCCTCCACGCGCGCCCTCCCCCTGCTGCCCACGGCGGGGTTCGTGCTGGTGTGGTCCTCGGGCTACATCGCCGGGCCGTACGGCGTCACCGGGATGACGCCGCTGATGCTCGTCGCCGTGCGCTTCTTCTTCGCGGCGCTGATCGTCGCGATCCTGGCGCGCGTGCTGCGCGGGCCGCTGCGGATCGACCGCGCGGAGGCCGGTCGGATCGCGCTGGCCGGGTTCGTGATGAACGGCGTCCAGTTCGGGGCGATGTACCTGGCGTTCGACGCCGGGCTCGGCGCCACCCTCGGCGCGCTGCTGCACTCGTTGTCGCCGGTACTCACCGCGCTGCTCGCGGGGATCTTCCTCGGCGAACGGCTGACCCGGGTACAGGTGCTCGGGTTCGTCGTCGGCGTCGCCGGAGTCCTGCTGGTGCTGGGACCTGACGTCGACCAGGCGGGCGGCGCGGTCGGCCTCGGTTTCGCGATCGCCGGGGTGCTCGGGCTCAGCTTCGGCACCCTCGGCCAGCGCTGGATCGGGCATGCTCCGGACCCGCTGTGGTCGGCGACGATCCAGTTCGGGGTCTCCGCGCCGCCGTTGTTCCTGCTGGCTTTGCTGGTGGAGGGCACCGACGTGGTCCGCGACCCGGTGCACGCGGCGATCGCGATCGGCTACCTCGCGGTCGTCAGCTCGATCGTCGGGCTGGCGCTTCTCGGCATCCTGGTCCGGGCCGGCGGGGCCGGGGCCGCGTCCAGCGTGTTCTTCCTGATGCCGCCGGTCACCGCGGTGCTGGCCTGGCTCACGTTCGGCGACACCCTGTCCGCGCGCGAGATCGTCGGCCTGGTGATCGCGGTGGTCGGGGTGGCGATCGCGACGCGGTCCGCGAGCGTGCGCGACCGCGCGATGGCCATCGCGAGCGCAGGGCCTGTGGCGGACTCGGCACCCCCTCCGCCGAAGTAGCAGTTCTTGCGCGCCGAGGTGCGGGGTCTTGCGCGCCGAGGTGCGGGGTCTTGCGTGCCGAAGTGGCAGTTCTTGCACGCCGAGGAGTGACTTCTTGCGAGCTCTCGGAGGCGCCCCGGGTGCGAGGCCCAGAACGCCGGCGACCCCTGGTGCTGCGGCGGCCGCACCGACCTGAGCGACGGGATGCTGCTCTGCTCCTGGCACCGCCACCGCATCCACGACGACCGCTACCTCGTCCAGAACAACCCCGACGGAGGCGTCAGGTTCCACCGACGCACGTAGACCGACACCAGCCGCAACGCGGGCGGCGAGTATGCGTGACCTCACGGCCGCGGCAGATGACTACGGCAGGTCCGGGCGACGTACGCCCTCGCCGGCCAGGGCTCGGTCGACCGCGGCCTCGACGTGCAGCCGTGTGGTGGGGAACGTCGGCACCGGGCTGTCCTCCGGCCCCACGAGCAGCTCGATCTCGGTGCAGCCGTAGATCACGCCCTCGGCTCCGTCGTCCACGAGGTTGCGGATCACCCGTCGGTACTCGTCCCGCGACTCGTCGCGGATCACACCCACGCACAGCTCGTCGTAGATGATCCGGTGCACGATCGCCTGGTCCTCCGTGGAGGGCACCAGCACGT
>JBEVFC010000191.1:0-11944 GCA_040512455.1 Nocardioides sp. | reverse complement strand
GCGTGGGGGGGCGTGGGGGTCGGGCCGAGCTTCACCCCGTGCGGGGTGTGGTGGTGGCGGAGCAGCTCGCGGGGCGCGCCGCCGCGCTGGCGGGTGCGCTCGCCGATCCAGAGGAAGTGGCTCGAGACGTCGTACGGCGTCTCGGTGCGCGAGTCGATGCGGGTCATCGCGTGCTCGTACTCCAGCACCAGTGCCTCATGGCTGGAGTGGAAGTCGACCCGGTGGAACTCGTCGGGGTCGGCGCCGATCGCCTTCATGAACGTCAGCGCGCGCTCGATCTCGGAGGCCATCTGCTCGTAGCGCTGACCCATCGCCGACTCGCGGACGAAGTCGGTGTTCCAGGTGTGCACCTGGCGGAGGTCGGCGTACCCGCCGGTGACGAACGCGCGTACGAGGTTCAGCGTCGATGCGGACGCGTGGTAGACCTCGACCAGACGGGCCGGGTCGTGGGCCCGCGCGACCGGGTCGAACTCGAAGCCGTTGACCGCGTCACCGCGGTAGGCCGGCAGCGTGACGCCGTCCCGGGTCTCCATGTCGGAGGACCGGGGCTTGGCGTACTGGCCGGCGAGCCGGCCCACCTTCACCACCGGTACAGAGGCGGCGTAGGTGAGCACCACGGCCATCTGCAGCAGCACCCGCAGCTTGTTGCGGACGTTGTCGGCGGTCACGCCGGCGAACGTCTCGGCGCAGTCGCCGCCCTGGAGCAGGAACGCCTCACCGCGGGAGACCGCGGCGATCTTCTCCTTGAGGTCGTCGCACTCACCGGCGAACACCAGCGGCGGAGCCGTGCGCAGCCGGGTCACGGCGGCGTCGACGGCGGCGGGATCGGCGTACGTCGGCTGCTGGGCGGCGCCGAGCGCGTGCAGGGCTGCCAGATCGGGAATCACCGCTCAATCGTACGTGTGCGGTGCCGCGCCCATCGATTCGCCGGTTCCCGTGGACGGAGGAGGCGGTGACCTCCGGTCCACCGGCGTCGCCTCCTACTCCTTCAGCGAGGTGAGGTCCCGGTCGACGGTGTCGTCCGTGCGGTTCCGGGTGGTCAGGTAGGCGATGACCCACAGCACCACGCCGATCACCAGCAGGTACGCCCCGATCGTGTACTGCTCGCGCTGCTCGACGTCGCGGGCCCACGGCCCGGCCAGGAACGCGCAGAGAGCCGCACCGAAGTAGGGCAGCACCCTCGGCGCCTTGAAGTGGTCGTGGTCAGCGGGGTGCCGGCGGATCACGATCAGGGCGATGTTGACGACGGTGAAGACGCAGAGCAGCAGCAGCGACGTGGTGCCGCCGAGGAGCGCGATGTTGGACGCGCCCGCCTCGGACGCGTTCTCGTGGACCACGTAGATGATCAAGCCGAAGGCCAGCAGGGTGGTGAAGATGATCGAGACCCAGGGGGTACGGCGCACCTTGTGCACCTTGCCGAGCGGACGCGGCAGCACCCCGGCGTTGGACATGCCGTAGAGCAGCCGGCTGGCCATCAGCATGTTGATCAGCGCGGAGTTGGCGACCGCGAACATGCCGATGAACGGGAAGATCTTGTCGAACGGCATGTCCGGCGCACCCGCGGCGACCACCTGGATCAGCGCCGAGTCGGCGCCCTCGGCGGTCAGGTCGCCCACCGGCACCAGAGCCACCGCGGTGATCGAGACCAGGATGTAGATCAGTCCGGTGACGCCCAGGCCGGTCAGCATCATCTTGGGGAAGTCGCGGGCCGGGTCCTGGCACTCCTCGGCCATGTTGACCGAGTCCTCGAAGCCGACCATCGCGAAGAACGCCAGAGCGGTCGCGGCCGACAGGGCGAAGAACACGCTCTTGTCGTTGGACGACTCGAACACGACCACCCGGCTGAAGTCCGCGTTGCCCTGGGTGACGGCGTACAGGCCGACGAAGATCACCAGCAGCAGGCCGGAGAGCTCGACCATGGTCAGCACCACGTTGGTCTTGACGCTCTCACTGACGCCGCGGAAGTTGACCAGAGCCACCAGCAGCATGAAGCCGAGCGCCAGGCCGGTGAGCGCGGCACCGCCCGCGGCGAAGTCGAGGCCGAAGCCGGTGTTCATGAAGTCCGCGAACGCGTACGACGCGGTGGAGGCCGAGGTGATGCCCGAGCACATCACCGTGAAGGCCACGATGAAGGTCAGGAAGTGCACGCCGAAGGCCTTGTGCGTGTAGAGCGCCGCACCGGCCGCCTGCGGGTAGCGGGTGACCAGCTCGAGGTAGGAGAACGCGGTGATCGTGGCCACGATGAAGGCGAGCAGGAACGGCGCCCAGGCGGCACCGCCGACCACGCCGGCGACCTCGCCGGTCAACGCGTAGACACCGGTGCCGAGGATGTCGCCGACGATGAACAACAGCAGGAGCTTGGGGCCCATCACCCGCTTCAGCCCGGTGTCTTCACCCTCGGGTGACGCGTTGTGGACCTCATCGGACGTCGTGCTCATGGGCTGTCCTTTCCCTTGCGGACCCAGCGGACCAGACCACTCTGGCGGCTCAGGGGCACGTTGACAACGACCTGTACCCGAACGGGACACGGGTCACTCGCGTGCCGAGCTCAGCCGAAGAACACCTCGGCCTCGGCGTACTCCGCGGGGCTGACCAGCTTGAGCTCGCCGGTGCCCTCGATCAGCGGCACCTGGTGGATCGCGGTGCCGCGCAGCGCCATCATCGTGCCGAAGTTCCCGGCCGCCACCGCGTCGGCCGCCGCCAGCCCGAAGCGGGTCGCGAGCCAGCGGTCGAACGCGGTCGGGGTGCCACCCCGCTGGATGTGACCGAGCACCACCGCCCGGGCCTCCTTGCCGGTGCGACTCTCGATCTCGCTGGCCAGCCGGTCGCCGATGCCACCGAGGCGGACGTGACCGAACGCGTCCTTCTCCCCCGAGACCAGCGTCATGTCGCCGCCCTCTTTGGGGACCGCACCCTCGGAGACGACCACGATCGGGGCGTACTGGCTCTTGAAGCGGGTCTCCACGAACGCGCAGACCTTCTCGATGTCGAACGGCTGCTCGGGGATCAGCACGATGTTGGCGCCGCCCGCGATGCCGGCGTGCAGGGCGATCCAGCCGGCGTGCCGGCCCATCACCTCGACCACGAGCACCCGGTGGTGGGACTCGGCGGTGGTGTGCAGCCGGTCGATCGCCTCGGTCGCGATGTTGACCGCGGTGTCGAAGCCGAACGTGAAGTCCGTGCCCGACAGGTCGTTGTCGATCGTCTTGGGGACACCGACGACGTTGACGCCGAGCGCGGCCAGCTTGGTGGCCACCCCCAGGGTGTCCTCGCCGCCGATCGCCACGAGCGCGTCGACGCCGTCGTTCGCCAGGTTGTCCTTGATCTTCTCCACGCCGCCGTCGATCTTGAACGGGTTGGTCCGCGAGGAGCCCAGGATGGTGCCGCCGCGCGGCAGGATGCCGCGACACTGCTGCACGCCGAGCTCCATCGTCAGTCCCTCGAGCGGGCCCTTCCAACCGTCGCGGTAGCCGACGAAGTCGAAGCCATGGATCTTGACCCCCTTCCGGACCACACCGCGTATCACGGCGTTGAGTCCTGGGCAGTCGCCACCGCCGGTGAGTACGCCGACGCGCATGGGGCCTCCTTGGATCGCGAAAAACTCGGAACTGCCGACTCTAGCCAGCCTCCGGGTCCCCGGCCAGAGTCGTCTCGCCGCCGGTGCGGTGCGGGTCCCGTCCGGCTGAGACCCGAGGCGCCAGGGCGCTCAGAGGCCCGGCGCCTCCACCAGGTTCGCGTCGGGGTCGCCCGGGGCGGAGGGCTCTGCGCGGTTGGTGATCCGCTGCCGGGCCGGCGGCAGCACCCGGCCCAGCCAGACGGTGAGCAGGGCGCCGACCCCGCTCAGCGCCAGCAGCCCCAGCCAGGTCACCGCGGCACCCTGCGAGAGCAGCGCCGCGAACGTGACGGGCGCGGCCGCGCCGGTGACCGTCCAGGCGACCTGGTTCCAGGCGAGGTAGCGCCCGCGCAGGTGGTCCGGCGCCGCCTCCGCGGCGAGCGCGGCCAGCACCGGCCCGCCGAGCATCTCGCCCAGCGTGTAGACCGCGCTGCCGCCCAGCACCAGCACGGTGGCCAGGACCAGTGAGGTCTCCGTGGCGCCCAGCAGCACGACGTACGAGACCCCGAAGGCGAGATTGGCGGCGAGCAGCACCCGGTTGCGGACCGCGCCGGTGAGCGAGCGGACCAGCAGGCCCTGGCCGAAGCCGACCATCACCGTGTTGATGGTGAACAGCGCGCCGGCCACCCAGCCGGGCAGACCGAGCGTCTGGGTGGCGTAGATCGGCATCGCGAAGTTCAGCGCCATCATCGACATCGAGAAGGACGCCTGGGTGAGCACCAGCAGCGAGTAGCGGTGGTCGCGCAGCACCACGCCCCAGCCCTCGTGGGAGCGGTGGTCGTCCGGGTCGTGCGGAACCACGGTGTTCGGCACCGCGCGGAGGAGGACGTAGGCCAGCCCGTAGGACAGCGCGTTGGCCACCACGATGGCGGCGTACGCCGTCTCGGTGCCGATGGTGATCGCGACACCGGAGACCAGGCCGCCGAGCGCGAAGCCGACGTTGCGCAGCGCGCCGAGGAAGCCGAACCACAGCTCCCGCTCCCCGGGCCGCGAGATGACCGCGACGGTGGCGCCGAAGGACCCCCAGAACGACGTGCGGCCGATGCTGACCAGCACCGTGGCGAGCAGGACGCCGGCGAAGCTGTCCACGAACAGGTAGACCACGAAGCCGAGCCCCTGCATCACGTTCGCGACCTGGAGGACGCGCTGGGCACCGACCCTGTCGACGATGCCGCCGACGATCGGGCCGGCCGGGATCGACACGGCCGAGGCGATCGAGATCGCGGCGCCGATCTGCACGAGGCTGAGCGGGGTGGCGACCAGGAAGTACAGCATCGAGACCGGCATGAAGACCCCGCTGCCGACCGCGTCGACGGCGATGGCGGTGACGAAACGGCGGTGGTTGCCCACGCTCGGGAACCCCAGTCTGTGCAGCATGCACCCATTGTCCGCTGTCGACCGCGGGCCACGGCAAGCGGATATCGGACGCGGGGGCCCCGGATCGCTAGTCTCGGACGCATGACCTTCTCGATCGTGGCCCGGTCCGCCGACGGTGAGTCCTGGGGGGTCGCCGTCACCTCCAAGTTCCTCGCGGTGGGATCCGCGGTGCCCGCGGCCGTCGCGGGCGTCGGCGCGATCGCCACCCAGGCGGACGCCAATGTTGCCTACAAGGGCCTGGCGCTCGCCCACCTCGACACCGGCGCCACCGCCTCGGAGGTGGTGCAGGCGCTCATCGAGCAGGACGAGGGCCGCGACCACCGGCAGGTCGGGATCGTCGACGCCGACGGCGGCGCCGCGCAGTACACCGGCCACCAGTGCCTGGAGTGGGCCGGTGGCCGGACCGGCGACGGCTACGCCGTCCAGGGCAACATCCTGGTCGGGCCGGAGGTGGTCGAGGCGGTCGAGGAGCACTGGCTGGCGAACCCGGACGAGCCGTTCGCACGTCGGCTCGTCGGCGCGCTCCAGGCCGGGGACGACGCGGGCGGTGACCGGCGCGGCCGGCAGTCCGCGGCGGTGCTCGTGGTCCGCGAGGGTGCCGGGTACGGCGGCCTCGACGACATCGCGGTCGACCTGCGCATCGACGACCACGAGGACCCGTGCGGCGAGCTGGCACGACTGCTGGACCTGAACGACCTCTACCTGACCGCGTCCACGGACGAGGAGAAGGTCACCATCGACGCGGAGCTCCGCAAGGAGCTGGAGGACTTCGCGGCGGCCGGCGGGCACCGCGACTTCCACGCGTGGGTCGGCACCGAGAACTACGAGATGCGCGTGGACCCGGGTCTGGAGTGGATCGACCAGCGGATCCTCGACATCGTCCGTCAGGAGTCCGACGGCCAGAAGTCCGGTGAGCGGAGCACCGGCGGCCGGGGCACCGACGCGTGAGCGTCCTCGCCATCGACGCCGGCACCACCGGCGTGACCGCGGTCGTGGTGACCGCGCAGGGGACGATCGCGGCCCGCGGCTACCAGGAGTTCGCCCAGCACTTCCCCAAGCCGGGCTGGGTCGAGCACGCCCCGGAGGAGATCTGGCAGGCGACCCTCGAGGCGACACGGGCCGCCCTCGCGGCGTACGACGGCGAGGACCTGCAGGGCGTCGGCATCACGAACCAGCGGGAGACGATCCTGCTGTGGGACCGGGAGACGTTGGGCTCACCACGACGGGCGATCGTGTGGCAGGACCGGCGCACCGCGGACATCTGCTCGCGGTTGCGCGACGAGGGCCACGAGGCCCGGGTGACCGAGCTGACGGGGCTGCGGCTGGACCCGTACTTCTCGGGCACCAAGCTGGCCTGGCTCGCCGAGCACGAGCCGAACACGTGGGCGCTGGTGGAGTCGGGCCGGTACGCGATCGGCACCGTCGACTCCTACCTGATCGCCCGGATGACCCGCGGGACCTGGCACGTCACGGACGTCTCCAACGCGTGCCGCACGCTGCTGTTCGACCTGAACACGGGCGACTGGTCAGATGAGCTGTGCGAGCTGTTCGGGGTGCCGCGCGACGCGCTGCCGGAGCTGGTGCCGAACTGGGGCGAGGTGGCGAAGACCGACCCGCGGGTGTTCTGCGGGCTGGACCTGCCGATCGCCGGCATCGCGGGAGACCAGCAGTCGGCGCTCTTCGGGCAGACCTGCTTCGACGAGGGCGACTCCAAGTGCACGTACGGGACCGGGTCGTTCATCCTCACCAACACCGGTTCGTCCCTGGTCCGCAGCGACGCGGGCCTGCTGTCGACCGCGGCGTGGCGCTCCCCCGACGGCGACCTGACCTACGCGCTCGAGGGCGCGATCTTCGTGACCGGCGCGGCCGTGCAGTGGCTGCGTGACGGCCTCCAGATCGTCGGATCCGCGGCCGAGACGGCCGCCATCGCCTCGACCGTCCACGACTCCGAGGGCGTGGTCTTCGTGCCGGCGCTGACCGGTCTCGGCGCCCCGCACTGGGACCCGCACGCGCGCGGCCTGATCATCGGGCTGACCCGCGGCACCACCCGTGCCCACATCGTGCGCGCCACACTGGAGGCGATCGCGTTCGAGGTCCGTGACGTGCTCGAGACGATGCCGGGGCTGTCCTCGCTCCGGGTCGACGGAGGCGCCGCCGCCAACGACCTGCTCTGCCAGGTGCAGGCCGACCAGGTCGGCGTCCCGGTCGAGCGCCCGAGGATCGTCGAGACCACCGCGCTGGGTGCGGCGTTCCTCGCCGGCCTCGGCACCGGCCTCTGGTCCTCGACCGACGACCTCCGGGAGACCTGGCAGCTCGAGCGTCGCTTCGACCCGGCCGGCGACCGGGCCCACGCCGACGGCCTGCACGACCGGTGGCGCGAGGCGGTCGAGCGCTCCAAGGGCTGGGCGAACCTGTAGTCCGCTAGTCCTCGAGCTTGGCCACGGCGGCCGCGGCGCGCTGCCGGGCGGCGTCGGCCGTGGACACGTCCTGGCGTGCCGACGAGACGACCTCGCGGGCGTCCGCGAGCTGCTCGTCGACGTCGTCCTGGTCGGATTCCAGCTCCCCGAGCCGGCGACGCAGCTCGTCGATCTCCGCCTGGACCTGGAGGCTGCGGGCCTCGAGCTCGGCCACGTCGCCCTCGGCCGCGGCCAGCGCCTCGGTGGCCTCGTCCACCTCGGACTGTGCGGCGTCGAGACGTTCCCGGGCGGCGGCCAGCCTCTTCGCCTCCGCATCGGGGTCGGGCACCACGTGCAGCTCGGGTGGTGCCGGCGGGGCCGGCTCCGCGAGCTCGGTCGGGGTGAAGTCGGCGGCGTCGGGCACCGCGACGTACTCGGCGAGGTCGAGCTGGTCGACGCCGGTGCTGTGCAGCGGGTTGACCAGCAGCCCGGTGCGTACGGCGGCCGCGGCGGCCGGGTCGACCATGGCCGCGGTGAGCGTGGCCTCGACCTGGTCGGCGACCGCCTGGGTCACCCGCTGACCGTGCTCGGCGGCCAGGCCCCGGGCCTGAGCGGTGACCGCGGCGGTGAGCTGGCGACGCTGGCGGGTGAGCTGGCGGAGCTCGGCGCCGTCGAGGTCGGCCTGCGCCTGGCGGAGGGCCTCGCCCACGACGAGCACCTGGTCGACCTGCGCGGCGTCGCGGCGGACCAGCAGGTTGACGACCCAGGCCGCGAGCGACGGCTTCTTCAGCTTCTTCAGCGCGGCGGCGAGGTCCTTGTCGGCCTTGTGCTCCTTGACCAGCGCGTCGCGGGCCGGGGTGAACTCGGCCAGGGTCAGGCCGTAGAGCCGGTCGGCGGCGTCGAGCAGCGGGTCGGTGGCCACGGTCACTCGTCCCCGTCGAGCCCTTGCTCGATCGCGTAGCGCGTCAGCTGGACCCGGTTGTTGAGCTGCAGCTTGCGCAGCGTGTTCTGGACGTGGTTCTGCACGGTGCGGTGCGAGAGCACGAGGCGCTCGGCGATCTGCTTGTAGGACAGCCCCTTGGCGACCAGGCGCAGCACCTCGGTCTCGCGCTCGGTGAGCCTGCTGGTGCCGTCGTCGGTGGGCGGGGCGTCGAGCATCCTGCGGAACTCCCCGAGCACCAGCCCGGCCAGTCCGGGGGTGAACACGGTGTCGCCGACCGCGACGCGGCGGACCGCGTCGAGCAGGTCGGCGCTGGACGCGGACTTCACGAGGTATCCGGTGGCACCCGCCTTGACCGCGTCGAGCACGTCGGCCTGCTCACCGGACGCGGAGAGGATCAGCACCCGCGCCGCCGGGTCCTGCCGGAGCACCTCGGCGGTCACCTCGACGCCGTTGGGGCCGGGGATCTGGAGGTCGAGCACGACCACCTGCGGTCGCGCCGCGGGAAAGCGGGCCAGGGCCTCGTCGCCGTTCGCGGCGACCGCGACCACCTGGAACCCGGCCGCGGCGAGGTCGCGCTCCACCGCGTCGCGCCACATGGGATGGTCGTCGACGACCATCACGCGCACCGACGTCTCGTCCATGCCCGCCACCCTAGGGGGTGGCGTCGGACGTGGTGCGGGTACGGCGGAGCACGGCGTGGTCTGGCTCAGGACACGCTGCAGAACGCGCGGTCGCTGACGGCCACCGGCCGGAAGTGCAGGAACTTGGCCTGCCAGCCCGTGACCGGCTCGAGGTGCCGCTGCCCGTCACCGGACCCGAACGTCACACGCTCGCCATGCAGCGTGCCCACCACGACGAGGTCGGGGTTGTCGGTCGCGAGCTCGCGCAGGGCGAGCAGTGGTACACCCGCCCGGCCGTCCTCGGCGGAGGCGAGTGCCGGGTCGTTGGAGGTCTCGATCACCACGAAGTCGTCCTGCCAGTCCGTGAGGTGCACGGTGGGCAGGAAGAGGTGGTTCGGCGCGGTTCCCTCGGTCCGGATGCCCGAGAACATGGTGAACACCGCGGTGGTGCGGGAGCCGAGGTAGGGGCTCGCTGCCCAGAGCAGGGCGAGCACGATCACCGGGACCTGGAACCAGGCGAGCCGTCCGAACGCGCGTCGTTCCGAACCCGAGCGCCAGGTCAGCAGGACCGCGACCAGCAGCGCCAGGAGGTAGACCTCGCTGCCGAGCAGGACCAGCGCGCCGCTGGCCCGGCCGCTGACGTAGCCGAGGAAGCCGATCACCACCAGCGCCAGCGCAGCGGTGACCCACGGCTTGCGGCGGGCGTCACGCACGACGGCCGAGCGGGCGCCCATCCGCCGGACCCGGTCGAGGACCCGATCGATCTCGGCGTCGGCGAGGAACAGCATGAACAGGGCGAACAGGGTGGCGGTGAAGTCCACCACCGCGAACGCCGGGCTGGCGCTCAGCATGAAGTGGAAGGCGAGAGCGAGGCGTACGCCGTGCCGGCGGGTGCGGGGGAACGCGAGCAGGAGCGGGATCGAGGTCTCACAGGCCAGCACCGAGAACACCCAGAACGGGCCGATGCCGAGCTCGGTGGTGACCCCCAGGCTCGCCGCGCCCGCGATCGCGGTCGCACAGCTGGTCACCGGATCGAGGAAGTTCGCGTTGTACTTCGCGAGGGCGGCGGCGCTGTAGCAGACCAGGACGAGCAGCCGCAGTGCCGGGAACGCAGAGGCAATGGTGGGCAGCGCCACGGAGCGCCGGAAGACCATCGTGACGAGGATCGTCAGGTTGGCGAAGGCCATCAGCATCCAGTGGTCCGGGCTGTACGGCATCTCGGCGACCAGGTCGGCCAGCTGGGCCACGGCGAGGACGACGAACCAGGTCCCGGACGTGGGCCGGAGGAGCAGCACCAGGGCGGCGACCACCACCGTGATGTTCCAGGGCGTGTCCAGGCGGGAGCCGTTTGCCGATGCCAGGTGGATCAGGTGGGCGATGGCCCACATCCGCACGAACAGGACCGCGGACGCGGAAGGCGTCGCCCCCGGGCCCGGCGACACGGCACTGCGTGTGTCCGGGCTGGCGAGGGAAGAGTGGTCACTCACGGTCGGTGGGTCTCCTCGGGACTGTGGCACGCCCATTAGGGCACATCACCGGACCCCGCCGCGGACTATTCCGGCCGTTCGGTCCGATCGGTCAGGTGGTCCTGGTCACCACGGGCCACCACGGACCACCCGGGTCACCCCGGACGCTGGTACCGGCCCCGGCGGTGCGTCAACGGCTCGTCGTCGGCTCCGATCTCGACGTGCTCGATCGTCGCCGTCACCAGGCGCGACCAGCCGACCTCGGCCAGCGACTCCACGCGCACGCCGGCCCACACCGACGCGTTCGCGAGCACCGGCCCCCAGGACGTCTCGGACCACTCGGCCTGCGCGAACGGACCTCCGGGAGCGGGCGCCGTACCAGCGAAGGCCTCGGCCAGGTCGCGGTGCGCCCACGCCAGCAGCTGGACGACCACCGCGGTGCCCGGCTCGAGCGCGTCGGCGAGCCCGGAGTCGGGGTCGATCAGGGCAAGCACCCGTCCCGGCTCCCCTCCGGCGACCATCAGCGAGGACACGGTCAGGCCGGCCCGGCCGCGGTCGGTCCCCGTGGTCCAGAGCGAGACCGCTCCCCCGAGCCGGCTGCGGAAACGCCGCGACTGGTCGCGCTCGGACTCGGGGTCCAGGAACGGGTGGGTGTCGTGGATCGTCACCTCGCGAGCGTAGCCGCGCGGGGGACGCTGATCTCCCACTCGGTGCCGAACGACCCGGTGGACAGGACGACGGAGCCACCGAGGTCGGCAACCCGACCTCGGATCGACCCACTCACCCCCAGGCGCCCCTGGGCCTCGGCCTCCTCGAGCCGCCCGTCCGGGATACCCGGGCCCTCGTCGCGCACGCTCACCAGGACGCGGTCGCCCAGGTCCTCGAGCAGCACCCAGGCGCGGGCGTCCTCCCCGACGTGTCGGGCGACGTTGTGCAGGCAGGCACGCACGACCGCATCGATCTCGCCGACCGTCTGCGCGGACATCACCACCGGCGTGCCCGGGGTGGCCACGCTGACCCGGGGCGGGCGAAGCGCGCTGAGCCCCTCGAGCACCGGCGCGAGGTCGACCGCGTCCTCCGCGGAGGGTGCCTGCAGGGCGTCCTGGCGGCGGATCAACGAGCGGAGCGCGTGCTCCTGCTCGCCGGCGAGCCGGCCGAGCTCCGCGTCACCACCGGGTTCGGCACCACGCCGCTGCGCCAGCGCGAGCACCTGGAGGACGCCGTCGTGCACCGCCCGGGCCAGCCGGGCCCGCTCCCCCGCCACGGCGGCCTCGCGCTCGGCCAGGTCACGGGCCACCGCGCTGCGCTGCAGCAGGTCCACGAGGTACCCCACCACGAACCCACCGATGATCAGCAGGAACACGTTGCCGTAGTTGGTCTGGGTGAGCTCCTGCCGCGCGAGGACGTCGGCCGAGACGATCACGACGGCGGCGACGGCGCCGCCGACGAGGCGCCAGTGGATGGCCCAGGCGAGCAGGGCCCCCATCACCCAGAACCCGGCCACCGTGGCGTTGAAGCCGTCGCCCTTG
>JBEVFC010000168.1:0-20067 GCA_040512455.1 Nocardioides sp. | reverse complement strand
CCTGGCTGCTGTCCCGGGACCCGCGGGTGCACGAGGTGCTCACCTGCGACTCCGCCACCGAGGCGCTCCGGCTGCTCCAGGACCTCGAGGTCGACGCGATCTTCCTCGACGTGCAGATGCCCGGGCTGACCGGGCTCGAGCTGGCCCAGGTGCTGGCCCGCTTCAAGACCCCGCCGCCGATCGTGTTCGTCACCGCGCACGAGGAGCACGCGGTCGACGCGTTCGAGCTGCGCGCGGTCGACTACGTCCTCAAGCCGGTCCGCCCCGAGCGGCTCGCCGAGGCGGTACGGCGGGTGGTCGAGGGCGCCGGGCTCGCGCCGGTTGGCGACGACGAGCAGATCCCGGTCGAGCGCGGTGGCGTGACCCGCTTCCTCAACCGCTCCGACATCCGCTACGTCGAGGCCCAGGGCGACTACGCGCGGCTGCACACCGGCGACGGCTCCCACCTGCTGCGCCGGCCACTGACCCAGCTCGAGGAGGAGTGGGGGCCGGCCGGGTTCGTCCGGATCCACCGGTCGCTGCTGGTCGCGCTGGCCCACGTCGACGAGGTCCGCATGGAGGGCGGCCGCTGCACCGTGGTCGTCGGTGACGCCGACCTGGTCGTGAGCCGTCGGCACACCCCGCAGCTGCGCGAGCTGCTGACCCGGAGCCGGCGGTGACCCCACGATGACCGAGCCGGCACCCGAGCGGGTCCGGGTCACCGGCCCACCGCAACGGGCCGGCCACCGCCGGGCGCGCACCAGCGAGATCGACGACCAGACCCTGCTCGGCTCGGTGCTGATGGGCTCGCTGATCCGTTCCCAGCTTCGGCTGGCGATGCTCACCCTGCTGCCGTTGCTGGTCTTCGCCCTCGGCGTCCCCCTGGCCTTCCACCTCGCGCCGGCGCTGGCCGACGTACGCCTGCTCGGTGTGCCGCTCGCCTGGGTGGTGCTGGGCGGCCTGGTCTACCCGTTCCTGTTCCTGCTCGGCCGCGCCTACGTCCGCCGCGCGGAGCGCAACGAGCGGGACTTCGCCGAGCTGGTCGACATCGCCGAGCGGCCGGCGGCCGAGGGCGACGAACCGTGAACGGCACCGCGCCCAGCGTCGCCGCCGTCGTCCTCGTCACCGTGGCCACGCTGGCGATCGGCACGTGGGGGCTGCGGTTCTCCCGCACCACCAGCGACTTCTTCGTCGCCTCCCGGACGGTCCGGCCGGCGCTCAACGCCTCCGCGATCGGCGGGGAGTACCTCTCCGCCGCCTCCTTCCTCGGCGTCGCCGGGCTGGTGCTGGCGTTCGGCGCCGACATGCTCTGGTACCCGGTCGGGTGGACGGCCGGCTACCTGGTCCTGCTGGTCCTGGTCGCGGCCCCGCTGCGCCGCTCGGGCGCCTACACGCTCCCCGACTTCGCCGAGGCCAGGCTGGCCTCGCCCCGGGTCCGCGCCGCGTCGTCCCTCCTCGTCGTGGCGATCGGCTGGCTCTACCTGCTGCCGCAGTTCCAGGGCGCCGGACTGGTGATGGAGGCCGCCCTCGGCGCGCCGCGCTGGGTGGGTGCGGTCGTCGTCGCCGTGGTGGTGCTGGTCAACGTGCTCTCCGGCGGGATGCGCAGCATCACCTTCGTGCAGGCCTTCCAGTACTGGCTGAAGCTCACCGCGCTGCTCGTCCCCGCGGTGGTCCTGCTCGGCGTCTGGGTCGGCGACGGTGCCCCGAACCCGGCCGACGCCAGCCGCGGCGGGGACAGCGCGTCCCTCTGGTCGCTGCCGCTCGGCAACGGGGGCGCCGAGGGCCTCTACCTGACCTACTCGCTGATCGTGGCGACGTTCCTCGGCACCATGGGCCTGCCCCACGTGGTGGTCCGCTTCTACACGAACCCGGACGGCCGGGCCGCCCGCCGTACGACGCTGGTGGTGCTGGCACTGCTGGGGATCTTCTACCTGCTGCCTCCGGTGTACGGCGCCCTCGGCCGGGTGTACGGCGAGTCCGCGCGCTCCGACGTCCTGGTGCTGGAGCTGCCCCGGCTGATGGTGCCCGGGATGGGCGGCGAGCTGCTGGCCGCGCTGGTCACCGCCGGGGCGTTCGCGGCGTTCCTGTCGACCTCGTCGGGACTGTCGATCGCGGTGGCCGGCGTCATCTCCCAGGACGTGTTCGGCCGCGCCGGGCTGCCCGGCGTCACCGCGTTCCGGCTGGCCACGGTCGTCGCGGTGACGGTGCCGGCACTGGCGACGCTGCTGGCCCCGGACGTGGGGGTGGCCCGCGCGGTGGGCCTGGCGTTCGCAGTGGCCGCGTCCACGTTCTGCCCGCTGCTGGTGCTCGGCATCTGGTGGCGCGGCCTCACCGACCTCGGTGCGCTGGCCGGGCTGACGGTCGGGTTCCTCGGCTCGGGCACCGGGGTGGCCTTCGCTCTCGCCAGCGCCGACACCACCGGCTGGGTGGCCGTGCTGCTCGGCCAGCCGGCCGCCTGGTCGGTGCCGCTGGCGTTCGGCACGATGGTCGGCGTCTCGCTGGCCACCCGGTCCCGGGTGCCCGCCCACGTGCACCGGTTCATGGTCCGGTTGCACACCCCCGAGGCCGTCGCGCTCGACCGCGGCTGAGCAGGCTCGAGACGTCCTCGCGGCCGACCGTTCGTCGCGCGGTAACCGCCGTTCACCGACGGACCGCCCCCGCCGGGCGACGTACCTGCCCGTACCCCTGCACCGCCGTACCCGCCCGGTGCGACGGTGATGGCCGTCACATCCAGCGCGACTGCTCAGCAGGCGACCCAGCCTCATGTCCATGAAGGGACGGGACTTCCGTGACCACACACGAACAGGCCCAGCGGCACGACCCGGTCTACGACCGGCTGCACGAGACGGCCGAATTCACCGAGCTCCGCCGCCGCTACCGCGGCTTCGTCTTCCCCGCCACCGTGGCCTTCCTGGCCTGGTACCTCCTGTACGTCGTCATGTCGAACTGGGCGACCGACTTCATGAGCAAGCAGGTCTTCGGCAACGTCAACGTCGCCCTGATCTTCGGGCTGCTGCAGTTCGTCACTACGTTCGCGCTGGCCTACGTCTACAGCCAGTTCGCCAACAAGAGGCTCGACCCGCTCGCCCGCGAGCTCAACGACGACTACAACCTCAACAAGCGGGACGGTGACGCCGTATGAGCGCGCAGCTGATCGGCCCCACCGTGATGGTCGCGAGCCACCAGGCCCTCACCACGGCGCTGTTCCTCGCCGTGGTCGCGCTCACCATCGGGATCACGTTCTGGGCCAGCCGGCAGACCTCCGGTGCGGCGGACTACTACGCCGGAGGCCGCAACTTCTCCGGCTTCCAGAACGGCCTCGCCATCGGCGGCGACTACATGTCCGCCGCGTCGTTCCTCGGCATCTCCGGCGCGATCGCACTGTCGGGCTATGACGGGTTCCTCTACTCGATCGGCTTCCTGGTCGCCTGGCTGGTGGCCCTGCTGCTGGTCGCCGAGATGCTCCGCAACTCGGGCCGCTACACGATGGCCGACCAGCTGGCCTACCGGATGCGGCAGCGCCCGGTGCGCACCGCCGCGGCCACCTCGACCGTGGTCGTGTCGATCTTCTACCTGCTCGCGCAGATGGTCGGCGCGGGCGCCCTGGTCTCCCTGCTGCTGGGCATCGACAGCCAGTTCATGATCAACGTGACGATCTTCGCGGTCGGCGTCCTGATGGTCTTCTACGTGACCGTCGGCGGCATGAAGGGCACCACCTGGGTGCAGATCGTCAAGGCCGTCCTGCTGATGGCGGGCTCGGCGCTGATCGTGGTGCTGGTGCTGGCGGAGTTCAACTTCAACCTCTCCGACCTGCTCGGAGCCGCGGCCAGCAACAGCGGCAAGGGCCAGGCCTTCCTGGAGCCCGGACTGAAGTACGGCGCCACCACGACCAGCAAGATCGACTTCCTGTCGCTCGGCATCGCCCTGGTCCTCGGCACCGCTGGGCTGCCGCACATCCTGATCCGCTTCTACACGGTGCCCACCTCGCGGGACGCCCGGAAGTCGGTGCTGTGGGCGATCGGCCTGATCGGCACCTTCTACCTGTTCACGCTGGTGCTCGGCTTCGGTGCCGCGGCGATGCTGAACAAGGGCGACATGGAGCGGACCGCGACCTCGGGCGGCAACCTCGCCTCGCCGCTGCTGGCGGAGACGGTGGGAGGCGGTGCCGGGTCGACCGGCGGCGCCATCCTGCTCGCGGTGATCGCGGCCGTCGCGTTCGCGACGATCCTGGCGGTCGTCGCCGGCTTGACGCTCACCTCGAGCGCCAGCGTCGCGCACGACCTCTACAACAGTGTCTGGAAGAAGGGGAAGGCCACCGAGAAGCAGGAGCTCAAGGTGGCCCGCATCGCGGCCGGCGGCATCGGTCTGGTCGCGATCCTGCTGGCGATCCCGGCGCAGAAGCTCAACATCGCGTTCCTGGTGGCCCTGGCCTTCGCGATCGCGGCGTCGGCGAACCTGCCCGCGATCGTCTACAACATGTTCTGGCGCCGCTTCAACACCCGTGGTGCGGTGTGGAGCATCTATGGCGGTCTGGTCTCCTCGGTCGGGCTGGTGATCTTCTCGCCGATCATGTCCGGCAAGGGCATCGACCCGGCCACGGGCAAGAACCTGTCCCTGCTGCCGACCAGCATCGACATCTCGTGGTTCCCGCTGGAGAACCCCGGCATCGTGTCCATCCCGCTGGGCTTCCTGCTCGGCTACCTCGGCACCATCTCGGCGAGGGAGCCGGACGCGGAGGAGCGCTACACCGAGCTCGAGGTACGGGCGCTCACCGGCGCCGGCGCGGAGGTCGCCATCCAGCACTGACCGACCCCGCCGACCCGGCACATCGCGTGCCGGGTCGGCTCTCGGGGCAACCCGCAACGCGCCCTGCTTCCCCCGGCGACGACACCCTCGTCGCCGGGGGATTTCCACCCTAGGCTGGCGACAGATTCCGCAAGCCGCACAGCCACCGAGTTCAGGAGAGATCGTGAGCGAGAAGAACGAGACCCTGTCCAACCTCATGCACGAGGATCGACGCTTCGAGCCGCCGGCGGAGATCGCGGAGAACGCCAACCTCAAGGAGGAGGCGTACGCCCGTGCCGCCGCCGATCCCGAGGCGTTCTGGGCCGAGCAGGCCGAGCGGCTGGACTGGGACAAGAAGTGGGACCGGGTCCTGGACTGGGACAACCCGCCGTTCGCGAAGTGGTTCGTCGGCGGCACCCTCAACGCGGCGTACAACTGCGTCGACCGGCACGTCGAGGCCGGCCGCGGCGACCAGGTGGCGATCCACTGGGTGGGTGAGCCCGAGGGCGACACCCGCGACCTGACGTACGCCGACCTCAAGGACGAGGTCAGCAAGGCGGCCAACGCGCTGACCGACCTCGGCGTCGAGGCCGGCGACCGGGTGGCGATCTACATGCCGATGATCCCCGAGGCGGTCGTGGCGATGCTGGCCTGCGCCCGGATCGGCGCCCCGCACACCGTGGTGTTCGGCGGCTTCTCCTCCGACGCGCTCGCCTCCCGCCTGGACGACTGCCAGGCCAAGGTGGTCATCACCTCCGACGGCGGCTACCGCCGCGGTGCCCCCTCGGCGCTCAAGCCCGCCGTGGACGAGGCCCGTACCAAGACCGACGTGGTGAAGCACGTGCTCGTCGTACGCCGCACCGGCCAGGACGTCGAGTGGGACGACAAGGTGGACGTGTGGTGGCACGACGTCGTCGACGGCGCCTCGTCCGAGCACACGTGTGAGTTCTTCGACTCCGAGCACCCGCTGTACGTCATGTACACCTCGGGCACGACCGGCAAGCCCAAGGGCATCCTGCACACGACGGGCGGCTACCTCACCGGCTCGGCGTACACGCACTGGGCGGTCTTCGACCTCAAGCCGGAGACCGACGTCTACTGGTGCACCGCCGACATCGGCTGGGTGACCGGGCACAGCTACATCGTCTACGGCCCGCTCGCGAACGGCGTGACGCAGGTGCTCTACGAAGGCACGCCGGACAGCCCGGAGAAGGGCCGCTGGTGGAAGATCATCCAGGACCACAAGGTGTCGATCTTCTACACCGCCCCGACCGCGATCCGGTCGTTCATGAAGCAGGGCCGCGAGATCCCCGACCGGTACGACATGTCCTCGCTGCGGATCCTCGGCTCGGTCGGTGAGCCGATCAACCCGGAGGCCTACATCTGGTACCGCTCGGTCATCGGCGGCGACCGCACCCCGGTGGTCGACACCTGGTGGCAGACCGAGACCGGCTCGATCATGATCAGCCCGCTGCCCGGGGTGACCCACGGCAAGCCCGGCTCGGCGATGATCCCGATCCCGGGCGTCGCGGCCGACGTGGTCACCGAGGAGGGGGAGTCGGTGCCGAACGGGTCCGGCGGGTACCTGGTGCTGACCCAGCCGTGGCCGTCGATGCTGCGCACGATCTGGGGCGACGACGACCGGTTCGTGGACACGTACTGGTCGAAGTACAAGAAGGAGGGCTTCTAC
Source organism: Nocardioides sp. (assembly GCA_040512455.1). Taxonomy (GTDB): domain Bacteria; phylum Actinomycetota; class Actinomycetes; order Propionibacteriales; family Nocardioidaceae; genus Nocardioides. The sequence continues at coordinate 13,613 of JBEVFC010000168.1, read as the reverse complement.
TTCGCCGGCGACGGCGCCAAGAAGGACGACGACGGCGACCTCTGGGTGCTCGGCCGGGTCGACGACGTGATGAATGTGTCGGGCCACCGGCTGTCCACCACCGAGATCGAGTCCACACTGGTCTCCCACCCCAAGGTGGCCGAGGCCGCGGTGGTCGGCGCCAAGGACGAGGACACCGGCCAGGCGGTCTGCGCGTTCGTGATCCTGCGCGACGAGGCCGGCGACGGTGGCGCGGACATCGTCGAGGAGCTGCGCAACCACGTCCGCAAGGAGATCGGGGCGATCGCCAAGCCGCGCCAGATCATGATCGTCCCCGAGCTGCCCAAGACCCGCTCGGGCAAGATCATGCGCCGGCTGCTCAAGGACGTCGCCGAGAACCGCGAGGTCGGCGACGTGACCACCCTCGCCGACAGCTCGGTGATGGAGATGATCTCGAAGGGCCTGTCCTCGGGCAAGGCCGACGACGCCTGACCCCGCCACGCGACGTACCTCCGCACCAGGCGGAGGTACGTCGCGTCGCTCAGCGAGTGAGTCCGGTCAGGGAAATCTGTGTCGTGTCAGGGAATGCTTTCCCTGACCCGACAGCAATTCACCGGCCGCCCGGTGAATTCATGGGCTACACAGCAGGGTCAGCGGGCGCGGCGCGACATCCGCTCGATGTCCATGATCACCACGGAGCGCGGCTCGAGGCGGATCCACCCGCGGGACGCGAAGTCGGCGAGCGCCTTGTTGACGGTCTCGCGGGAGGCGCCGACCAGCTGGGCGAGCTCCTCCTGGGTGAGGTCGTGGTGCACGTGCACGCCGTCGTCGGCGGTGCGGCCGAAGCGGTCGGCGAGATCGAGCAGCGCCTTGGCCACCCGGCCGGGAACGTCGGAGAAGACCAGGTCGGCCACCACGTCGTTGGCCTTGCGCAGCCGGCCGGCCAGCTGGGCGAGCAGGCCGTGGGCCACCAGCGGGCGTCCCTCGAGCCACTTCAGCAGGTCCTCGTGGGAGAGGGAGGCGAAGGTCGCGTCGGTCACCGTGGTCACCGTCGCCGAGCGCGGGCCCGGGTCGAAGAGCGAGAGCTCGCCGAACATCTGGCCGGGGCCGAGGATGGCCAGCAGGTTCTCGCGGCCGTCCGAGGAGGTGCGGCCGAGCTTCACCTTGCCGTCGAGAACCACGTAGAGCCGGTCACCGGAGTCGCCCTCGTGAAAGAGCACCTCACCCCGGCGCAGCTTGGTCTCGGCCATCGAGGCCCGCAGAGCGGTGGCCGCCTCGTCGTCGAGCGCGCTGAAGAGCGGGGCCTGACGAAGCACGTCGTTGTCCACGAGTTCCTCCATGTCCTGTAATCGTTCCGGGCTGATCCTAGCCGTGGGACTTCTCACATCACGACCCACGCCACGCTACGTTCCCACTCAGCGCCGTCCCAGTCACCCTGTCCGCACCCCCACGTAGGCTGTGGGCGTGCCCGACACCTCCCTCGTACGCCGCGCGCGCAAGATCGACCGTGTGCTCGCGGACACCTACCCCGACGCGAGGTGCGAGCTCGACTTCGACAACGCCTTCGAGCTGCTCGTGGTCACGGTGCTGAGCGCGCAGACCACCGACAAGCGGGTCAACGGCGTCCGCCCCGCGCTGTTCGCGGCCTACCCCGACGCCCACGCGATGGCCGGCGCGGAGCGTGAGCGGCTGGAGCAGATCATCCAGCCCACCGGCTTCTTCCGGGCCAAGACCGAGTCGCTGCTCAAGCTGTCCCGGGCGCTCGTCGAGCGCCACGACGGTGAGGTGCCCGCCCGGCTCGACGACCAGGTCAAGCTCCCGGGCGTCGGCCGCAAGACCGCCAACGTCGTCCTCGGCAACGCCTTCGGCATCCCCGGGATCACCGTCGACACCCACTTCGGCCGGCTCTCCCGCCGCTTCGGCTGGACCGAGGAGACCGACCCGGTCAAGGTCGAGCACGAGATCGGCGCCCTGTTCCCCAAGCGGGACTGGACGATGCTGAGCCACCACCTGATCTGGCACGGCCGCCGGATCTGCCACGCCCGCAACCCGGCCTGCGGCGCCTGCCCCGTCGCGCGCTGGTGCCCGGCGTACGGCGAGGGGCCGACCGACCCGGCGAAGGCGGCGAAGCTGGTGAAGACCGAGGGGCGGGCATGAGGGCGGTCGTGGCCGTCGTCCTGGCCCTGCTCCTGTCGGGCTGCGCCCCCAGCACCGGCGGCTCGGACTCCAGCGGCAGCAGCCGCCCCGGGGCCGCCAACGTCGATGTCGACACCCCCCAGCTGCGCTCGATCAAGGACGATGCCGGCATCGCGGCCTGCGCGCCGGGCGACGCCAGCCAGGTCGAGGACGGCCTCCCCAACGTCACGCTTCCCTGCCTCGGCGGCGGACCCGACGTCAACCTGGCCAGCCTCGGCGGTCCGCGGGTGGTCAACCTGTGGGCGGTCTGGTGCACGCCCTGCCGTCGGGAGCTGCCGATCCTCCAGGAGTTCCAGGAGAAGCACGGCGACAAGGTCCCGATGCTCGGCATCGACTTCAACGACACCCAGCCCGAGCAGGCGCTCAGGCTGGCGAAGAAGTCGGGCGTGACCTATCCGCTGCTCGCCGATCCGCAGGCCCGGCTCGACTACCAGCCGCCGTTCCCCAGCCTCCGAGGGCTGCCGTTCCTCGCGCTCGTCGACGAGGACGGCACCGTCGTGCACCAGGAGTTCGTGGTCATCGAGTCGCTCGGCCAGCTCGAGGACCTCGTCGAGAAGCACCTCGGGGTGCCGTTGTGAGCCCCGAGCTGCCCGACTGGCTAGAGCCGGTCCGCGAGGCGGCCGCCACGATCACCGCCGACGACCTGTCGCGCTACATCCCCCCGGAGGACTCCGACCCCCGCGACGGCGCCGTGCTGATGCTCTTCGGTGAGGGCCCGTCGGGCCCCGACCTGCTGCTCACCGAGCGGGCCCACCACATGCGCTCCCACCCCGGACAGGTCTCCTTCCCGGGCGGCTCGATCGACCCCTCCGACGCCGACGCCGCTGCCGCCGCGCTGCGCGAGGCCGAGGAGGAGACCGGCCTCGACCCAGCCGGGGTCGACGTCTTCGGCACCCTCCCCGAGCTGTGGCTGCCGCCGAGCAACTTCGCGGTGACCACCGTCCTGGGCTGGTGGCGCGAGGAGAGCCCGGTCTCCATCGTCGACCCCGACGAGGTGCACCGGGTGCTCCGGGTGCCGATCGAGGAGCTGCTCGACCCGGCCCACCGGATGACCACCGTGCACCCGATGGGACGCGTCGGTCCCGGATTCCTCATCGGCCCGCGGCGTGACCTCGTCCTCTGGGGGTTCACCGCCGGTATCATCTCCCGACTGTTCGACCACCTCGGGTGGACGCGCGAATGGGACCCCGAGGTCACCTTCGAGCTCGAGGACCGGATGATCTTCGGCACGAACGCGGCGACCCCACCCCCGGCGATGCCCGCACCCAACACCAGATTCCAGGAGGGCCCGGGTCGATGAACCTGCTCGACTGGTTGCTGGTGCTCCTCGTCGTCGCCTACGCCCTCTCCGGCTACTGGCAGGGCTTCGTGACCGGCGCGTTCGCGACCGTCGGCCTGCTCCTCGGCGGCCTGTTCGGGATCTGGCTGGCACCGCAGGCCCTCGGCGACGCGCAGCCTTCGCTGTGGGTCTCGCTCGGGGCGCTGTTCATCGTGATCCTGTCGGCCACCATCGGCCAGGCGATGCTCCAGTACGCCGGTGCGAAGGTGCGCGACCAGATCACCTGGCAACCGGCCCGCGCCGTGGACGCCGTCGGCGGCGCCGTCCTGTCCGCGATGGCCGTGCTGCTGGTGGCGTGGGCGCTGGGCGTCGCGGTGTCCGGCTCCCGGATCGGCCCGATCACGCCCCAGGTCCGCAACTCGATGGTGCTGGCCAAGGTCAACGAGGCGATGCCGCACAGTGCCGGTCAGGCGCTGCAGGCCTTCAACACCGTCGTCGGCACGAGCTTCTTCCCGCGCTACCTCGAGCCGTTCGCCCGCGAGCAGATCGCCCCGGTCGCCCCGCCGCCGAACAGGATCGTCAGGGACCCCGATGTGGTGGACGCCGAGGCGAGCGTCCTCAAGATCCACGGCGACAACTCGTGCGGCCGCGGTGTCGAGGGGACAGGCTTCCTCATCTCCGACGACCGGTTGATGACCAACGCCCACGTCGTCGCGGGGGTCTCCGACCCGGAGGTGATCGTCGGCGACGACGAGGTCGACGCCGAGGTCGTCTACTACAACGCGGACCTCGACGTCGCCGTGCTCGCCGTGGACGGCATCGACCGCCCGCACCTGCGCTTCGACCTGAGTGCGGGGTCCGGCGACGGCAGCGCCGTCCTCGGTTACCCCCAGGACGGCCCGTACGACGTGCAGCCGGTGCGGATCCGCGCCGAGCAGCGCCTGCGCTCCCCCGACATCTACGGCCAGGGCAAGGTGCTCCGCGACGTCTTCTCGCTGCGCGGCACCATCCGTCCGGGGAACTCCGGAGGCCCGCTGGTGTCGTCCGCGGGCGAGGTCACCGGCGTGGTCTTCGCGGCGTCGGTCACCGACGCCGACACCGGCTACGCGCTGACCGCCACCCAGGTGCGTGAGGCGGCCGCTTCCGGGCTGGCCGCGAACGACGAGGTCGACACCGGCGACTGCGCGTCCTGACGCCGGTCAGGGCGGGTCAGGAGCGGCGGGTCAGCGCCGACTTGGTCTCCTGCGCCTGGTGGATCGCACGCTCCGGCGCACGGACCTTCTTGACCGACCGGACGCCGATGAAGCCGAGCAGCGCGGCCACCGCGACGTACAGGCCGAACACGCAGAGGTAGGCCCACTGCAGGTCCAGGCCGTCGCCGTTCCAGTGGATGAGGTAGGCCAGGAAGTTCGAGAACATGACCACCGCGAGCAGCAGCAGGAAGGCCGCGGCGGCGAACAGGCCGATGCCGAGGCCGCCGGCCTTGACGCTGACACGGAGCTCCGTCTTCGCGAGCTGGATCTCCTTCTTGACGAGCGCGGAGACGTCACGGCTCGCGTCGTGAACCAGGCGGCCGATCGTCGGCTCGTCGTCCTGAAGCTGCTCGGGCATGCGAATGGCTCCCCAGTGGTCGGTCGGTCGGGCGTTTCGGACTCTACCGGCCGGACCCTGCGAGGTGAGCAAGCTGGGCACGGACCGACAGCTCGGCGGCCCCCCAGAGCACCGGGTCGACGTCGGCATAGACGATCTCCACCACCCGCCGAGGCAGGTCGGCCTCGCCGGCCGCGTCGCCACGGAGACGGGCGACCGCCGCCTCGACCTGGGCCAGCCGCTCTGCGCGGTGGGCGATGTAGAAGTCCAGTGCGCCCAGTGCGTCGTCGATCACCGGGCCGTGCCCCGGCCAGATGGTGGCGATCTCGTGCGCCTCGGCCAGCCGGTGCAGCCGGTCGAGCGAGTCGAGGTAGGCGCCGAGCTGGCCGTCCGGGTGGGCGACCACCGTGGTGCCGCGCCCCAGGACGGTGTCGCCGGTGAGCACCGCCCGCGCGGACGGCACCACGAACGACAGCGAGTCGGCGGTGTGGCCGGGAGTGGCGACCACGTGCAGCTCGAGGTCGCCGACGGCGACGACGTCACCCTCACCGAGGCCCTCCGAGCCCAGCCGGTACGCCGGGTCCAGCGCGCGCACCCCGCACCCGACCCGCTCGGCGAACTCGCGGGCCGCCTCGGAGTGGTCGGCGTGGTGGTGGGTGAGCAGCACCGCGGCCACCGGTCCGGCGGCCTCCTCGATCGCGGCCAGGTGCGTCTCGATCGACGGGCCGGGATCGACCACCACGGAGCGGGCGGCGTCGGAGGCGCGGAGCACCCACGTGTTGGTGCCGTCGAGGGTCATCATGTTGGCGTTGGGCGCCAGCACGCACTCGGCGACCTCGCCGAACCGTCCCCCGGCCCAGGTCATGACCGGTGCCGCTCGATCACCGGCTCGAGATGGGCCGGCCGCGTGAGCGTGGCCTCGTCACCGGTGCCGGTCAGCTCCGGTGTGAACATCTCGACCACGCGGTCGGCCGCGGCGACCAGGACCGCGTCGGGATCGGCGTACTCGGCGACCTCGAGGCAGGTCAGGTAGGTCGGCGGCAGCATGAAGATGCGGTCCTCGTCGACGGCCGCCACGGCGTCGCGGGCCGGCAGCCAGGTGACCTCCGAGGACTCGGTCGAGACGTCACGGGTGCGCTGCCCCTCGGGCAGGTCGGCCACGAAGAACCAGGTCCGGTAGCGCCGCGGCTCGAACGCCGGCGTGAGCCAGCCGGCCCAGGCGCCGAGCAGGTCGGAGCGCAGCACGAGTCCGCGCCGGTTGAGGAACTCGGTCAGGGAGAGCTCGCGGCCCTCCAGGGCGACCCGGTCGGCCTCCCAATCGTCACCGGTGGTGTCCGCGACCACCGCGTCGGGCGACGGACCGGCCAACAGCACGCCCGACTCCTCGAACGTCTCGCGGACCGCGGCGCAGACCAGCGCGCGACCGGTGGCCTCGTCGGTGCCGAGCCGGTGCGCCCAGGTGGCCGCGTCGGGCCCGGCCCAGGCGACGGAGGAGTCGAAATCGCGCGGGTCGACCCCGCCACCGGGAAAGACGCACATGCCGCCCGCGAAGGCCATCGAGGTCTGCCGCTGCAACAGGTAGACCTCCGGACCGGTCGCCCCCGGGCGGAGCAGCACCACGGTGGCGGCGTTGCGCGGCTCGACGGGCGTGCGGGTCCCGTCCGCGTACTGGCGGGCCTGCGCGACGAGCTGCGGTGGCATCGGGAGCTCCCGCACGCCCTAGACCTCCACGATCAGCTCGACCTCGACCGGCGAGTCCAGCGGCAGCACCGGGACGCCGACGGCCGACCGGGCGTGGATGCCGGCCTCGCCGAACGCCTTGCCGAAGAGCTCGGAGGCGCCGTTGGCGACCCGGGGCTGGCCGGTGAAGTCGGGGGTGGAGGCGACGAAGGCCACGACCTTGACGATGCGCTTGACGAGGTCGAGGTCACCGATCTCGGCCTTCACGGCGGCGATCGCGTTGAGCGCACACTGCTGGGCGCAGGCGACCGCCTCCTCCTCGCTGACCTCGCCACCGACCTTGCCGGTGACCATCAGCTCACCGCCGCGCATCGGCAGCTGGCCGGAGGTGAACACGTGGATGCCGCTGCGCACGGCCGGGATGTAGACCGCCACCGGCTTGGCCACCTCGGGCACTGACAGGCCCAGCTCCGCCAGGGCGTCTTCGACCTTGCTCATGTCTCAGGCCTCCAGCGGGCGCTTGAAGTAGCCGACGAGGTTCTCGGGGTTCATGCCCGGGGCGATCTGCACCAGCTCCCAGCCGTCGGAGCCGAAGTTGTCCAGGATCTGCTTCGCGGCGTGCGTGAGGATCGGCGCCGTCAGGTATTCCCACTTGGTCATGGCCCGCACCCTACTCGCGGCCGGCAGTGGCAAGAATGGGGCCATGGCCTACGACGAGGAGCTCGCCGGTCGGGTCCGCGACGCCGTACAAGGAGCGGGCCTGGTCGAGGAGAAGCGCATGTTCGGGGGGCTGTCCTTCATGGTCGACGGCCGCATCGCGGTGGCGGCCAGCAGTCTGGGCGGGCTGCTGGTGCCGGTCGGCACCGAGCGGCGCGACGCCCTGCTCGCGGAACCCCACGTCGAGCCGATGGTGATGGGGGGCCGCGAGTCGCGGTCCTGGGTCCACGTCCTCGACGCGGGTCTCCGCACCGAGGAGCAGCTCCGGACCTGGGTCGGGCGGGGCCTGGCGGCGGTCCACCAGGTGGACTGATCGCCGGCCGGACGCCCGGCCCAGGCGGCGGAGGACGTGAACTGGACCACATAGTCGAGTGTTTCACTTGATTTAATGTTCTTTCGTGGACTAGACACGACGCACATGACTGCCACCACCCCCGTCCTCACCGGACCGGAGCCACCGTCGCTCGCGCCCGAGCGACGCCGACGCCGCCCCCGTCGATCACCCCTCCACCTGCTGCGCCGCTGGGTCTCCCCGATGGTCATCATCGGGACCTGGCAGCTGCTGAGCAGCGCCGGTCTGCTCGACGAGCGAACCATCGCGTCGCCGGCGCAGATCGCCGCCCGTGCCGGCGAGCTCATACAGGACGGCACCCTGGGCGCGGCCACCCTCATCTCGCTCCAGCGGGTCGGACTGGGCTTCATGATCGGCGCCTCGATCGGCCTCGTGCTGGCCGTGGTCGCCGGCCTGAGCAGGATCGGCGACGATGCCGTCGACCCGCCGATGCAGATGCTGCGCACCCTCCCCCACTTCGGCCTGATCCCCCTGTTCATCATCTGGATGGGGATCGGCGAGGCACCCAAGCTCGCGCTGATCGCGATGGGCGTGGCCTTCCCGCTCTACCTCAACACCCTGGCGGGGATCCGCGGCATCGACCGCCGGACGGTCGAGGCCGCCCGCTCGATGAACCTGTCGTGGACCCAACGGATCCGGCACGTCGTCGTCCCCGGCGCGCTCCCGCAGACGCTCGTGGGGCTCCGCCAGAGCCTCGGCATCGCCTGGCTCTCGCTCATCGTCGCGGAGACCATCAGCGCCCACGCGGGCCTCGGCTACATGATCAACCACGCCCGCGACTTCCTGCAGACCGACGTCATCGTCGTCGGCCTCGCCGTCTACAGCCTGCTCGGTCTGGCGACCGACGCCATCGTCCGCTACCTCGAAGGAAGGGCCCTCGCATGGCGTTCCTGACCTCCTCCCGCCCCCAGACCCGGTGTACCCCGGACACGCACGGACCGGTCGCCCGGGTGCGCAGCCACAGCCGCTCGTTCGGCGACACCCACGTCCTGCGCTCGGTCGACCTCGACATCGCGCCGGGCGAGTTCGTGGCCCTGCTCGGCCGCAGCGGCTGCGGCAAGTCGACGCTCCTGCGCAGCCTGGCCCGACTCGACCCGGTGCCGGCCGGCGAGGTCGAGATCACCGGCCGTACGTCGGTGGCGTTCCAGGAGCCGCGGCTGCTCCCGTGGAAGCGGGTGCACGACAACGTGTCGCTCGCCCTCCTGAACACCGGGCAGCGGCGCGAGCGCGTCCAGCTGGCCCGGGAGACGCTCGCCGAGGTCGGCCTCACCGACAAGCTGGACGCGTGGCCGCTCCAGCTCTCCGGAGGGCAGGCACAGCGCGTCTCCCTGGCCCGGGCCCTGGTGAGCAACCCGGCGCTGATGCTGCTCGACGAGCCGTTCAGCGCCCTCGACGCCCTCACCCGGATCGAGATGCACCAGCTGGTCATCGAGCTGTGGCGACGCCACGGGATGGCCGTGCTGATCGTGACCCACGACGTCGACGAGGCCCTGGCGCTCGCCGACCGGCTCGTGGTCCTCGACGAGGGTCGCATCGCCCACAGCTGGCAGGTGAACCCGCCGCGCTCCGACCGCGCCCCGTCCCAGCCCGAGATCGCCCGCACACGGGCCGAGGTGCTCCATGCCCTCGGCGTCCGGGCCACCCCCGTCAACCCGAACCGCACCACGAACCAAGGAGTCGCATGAGCATCCCCCGACAGACCCGCCACCTGACCGTCGTCGCCGGCACGGTCGCCGTACTCCTGCTCCTCGCCGGCTGCGGGGACAAGACCGGCAACGAGGACGCGGTCAAGAAGGACGGCTCGGTCGACCTGTCGCAGGTGACGCTCGTCGTCGGCGACCAGAAGGGCGGCTCGAAGGCACTGCTGCAGGCGTCCGGCCAGCTCGACGGCATCGACTACGACATCGACTGGAGGGAGTTCACCTCCGGGCCACCGCTGCTCGAGGCGCTCAACTCCGGTTCGATCCACGTCGGCGGCGTCGGCAACACCCCGCCGCTGTTCGCGGCGGCCGCCAAGGGCGAGTTCAAGGTGGTCCAGGCGGCGACGTACGGCGGCACCGGCGACGCGATCGTGGTGCCCAAGGACTCGCGGGTGAAGGACGTCAAGGACCTGAAGGGCAAGAAGGTCGCCGTGGCGGTCGGCTCCTCGGCCAACTTCAACCTGCTCGCCCAGCTCAATGAGGCCGGCCTGTCGTACGGCGACGTCGAGGTGCAGGAGCTCCAGCCTGCCGACGCCCTGGCCGCCTTCTCCAGCGGCCACGTGGACGCCTGGGCCATCTGGGAGCCCTTCACCTCGCAGGCGGAGCTCGACTCCGGGGCGAAGGTGATCGCCGACGGCCACACCCTGGCCAACGGTTTCGTGTTCCAGGTCGCCTCCAACGCCGCGCTCGACGAGAAGGCCACCGCCACCGCGCTGGAGGACTACCTGGCTCGGATCGCGAAGGCGCAGGTCTGGTCCAAGACCCACCAGGAGGAGTGGGCGAAGGTCTGGGCCGAGGAGACCGGCCTGTCGGAGGAGATCACGCTCGCCGCCGTGAAGAAGCGCGAGATCGAGCTGGTACCCGTCGACGACGCCGTCGTCGACTCCGAGCAGAAGATGGCCGACACGTTCACCGAGAACGACCTGCTGCCCGGCGAGATCGACGTCGCGTCCTTCTTCACCGACACGTACAACGAGGCCACCACCGGCCCCGACGTGGAGGCAGCCAAGTGAGCATCCGACTGCACTGGTTCCTGCCCACCTCCGGCGACAGCAGGTCACTCGTCGGCGCCGGCCAGGGCGTCCCGTCCGACGTCCGGGGCGGGCTCGGCGAGACCTCTGTCGGCGCGTTCCGCGAGCCGACCATCGACTACCTCGCCGATGTCGCACGCACCGCCGAGAAGCTCGGGTTCGAAGGCGTGCTCACCCCCACCGGCACGTTCTGCGAGGACGCCTGGCTGACCACGGCCGCTCTCCTGCGCGAGACCCGCACCCTGAGCTTCCTGGTCGCCTTCCGGCCAGGGGTGATCAACCCGGTGCTGGCGGCGCAGATGGCGGCGGCGTACCAGCGCATCTCCGGAGGCCGGCTCAAGCTCAACGTGGTGACGGGTGGCGAGCCGACCGAGCAGCGTCGCTTCGGCGACACCGCCTCCAAGGCCGAGCGCTACGCGCGCACCGACGAGTTCCTCTCCGTGGTGCGCGGCACCTGGGCTCCGGGCCCGTTCGACTTCTCCGGCGAGCACTTCAGCGTCGAGGGGGCCACGGTGCGGGAGGGCATCGACCCGCTGCCGGACATCTACTTCGGCGGGTCCTCCGGGCCGGCCGGCCCGGTCGCCGCCCGGCACGCCGACGTCTACCTCACCTGGGGCGAACCGCTGGAGCAGGTGCGGGAGAAGATCACGTGGATGCGCGGGCTCGCGGAGGCGGAGGGACGCACCCTGCGCTTCGGGCTGCGGATCCACACGCTCTCCCGCGACACCAGCGAGGAGGCCTGGCGGCACGCGCAGTGGCTGCTCGACGGTCTGGACCCGGCGACGATCGCCAAGGCCCAGCGCGCCCTGCAGGCCAGCGAGTCGACCGGCCAGCAGCGGATGTCCGCCCTGCGCGACGGGCGGACGGCGTACACCTCGGCGCGCGAGCTGGAGGTGGCACCGAACCTGTGGTCCGGTGTCGGCCTGGTCCGCGGCGGCGCCGGGACGGCCCTGGTCGGCAGCCACGAGGAGGTCGCCGACCGCCTGGAGGAGTACCACCGGCTGGGCATCGACGAGTTCATCCTCTCCGGCTACCCGCACGTCGAGGAGGCGTGGTCCTTCGCCGAGGGCGTGATGCCGGTGCTCACCCGCCGGGGCCTGCTCGGCGCCGCCCCGGGCACCCCCGCGAACCGTCTCACCGCCTGACCACCGGGATCGCGTACGTCGTGTGGACGGCGTACGGCGAGTGGCGCACGGAGCGGATCTCGAGGTCGGTCGCGGCCGCCCACCTTCATCGGTGACGCAGGAAATGGTTGACTTGAAGTTCACTTGAAGTCCTACCGTCTTTCGACATGACCCTCACACCGACCACGACACCGCCGCGACCCGAGGCCGACGTCCGCCTCCTCGCCCCGGCGTACGCCGCGACCACGATCGGCATGTTCGCGCTGATCGCCTTCGTCGCCTTCGAGGCGATGGCCGTGACCACGGTGATGCCCACGGTGGCCCGCGAGCTCGACGGCGTGAGCCTCTACGCGCTCAGCTTCGCCGCACCGCTGGCCAGCGGCGTGGTGGGCATGGTCGCCGCCGGCATGTGGAGCGACCGGCGCGGCCCGGTGACCCCGCTGCTGGTCTCCCTCGCCCTCTTCTCGCTCGGCCTGCTGGTGTGCGGCACCGCGACGTCGATGGAGGTCCTCGTCGGCGGCCGGGTGCTCCAGGGCCTCGGTGGCGGCGCCCTGACCGTCGGCCTCTACGTGCTCGTGGGCCTCGTCTTCCCCGCCGTGATGCAGCCCGCCGTCTTCGCCAGCTTCGCGGCGGCCTGGGTACTGCCCGCGCTGTTCGGCCCGGCGCTGGCGGCCTTCGTGGCGGAGGCGGTCGGTTGGCGCTGGGTGTTCCTCGGCACCGTCGCGTTCGTGGCGCTCGCCGCCGTCCTGATCGCCCCCGCCCTGCGGCGGCTCGGGGAGTGGTGCTGCGGCGACGCGGCGCCCCTGTCACGGCTCGGGTGGGCGGCGGTCGGCGCGACCGCGGTACTCGCGCTGGAGCTGCTCGGATCGTCCGACGGGGCGACCGGCGGGCTGCTGGCGCTGGGGGCCCTCGCCGTCGTGCTGGTCGCGCTGCACCGCCTGGTTCCTGTCGGCACGCTGGTCGCCCGGCGCGGATTGCCGGCGGTGATCGGCACGCGCGGCCTGATGAGCGGCGCCTTCTTCTGCGCCCAGGCCTACATCGTCTTCGTGCTCCAGGAGCAGTGGTCCCTCTCGCCGGCCCGGGCCGGCCTGTCTCTCACCCTCGTCGGCGTCGTCTGGGCCGCGTCCAGCCAGCTCCAGGCCCGGGTCGGCGCCCGGGTCTCCCACGTGACCGCGATGCGCTGGGGCAGCGCCCTGGTGCTGGCCGGCGCCACGACGCTCGCCGTGGTCGTGTGGACCCACGGACATCCGGCGCTGGCCATCGGGGCGTACGTCCTGGCAGGCGCCGGGATGGGCTTCGGCTACCCGCGCACGAGCGTCGCGATGCTGGCCGCCTCCACCGACCGCGACCGCGGCTTCAACTCATCGGCGATCTCGATCGCGGACTCGCTCGGCGCGGCTCTCGCCCTGTCCGCGGCGGGAGTGGCCTTCGGCGCCGCCGAGGCCTCCGGCGCGGACCCGTTCCTGGCGGTGTTCGGCGTCGCCATCGCGATCGCGCTGCTCGCCACCGTGACCGCGACCCGCACCGGGGACGTCAGCTGAGCAGCTCGGGTTCGGTCTTCTCGCGGATCTCGTCCTCGGTGACGCCGGGGGCGAGCTCGACCAGCCTGAGGGCCCGGTCGCCGAGGGTGCCGGAGACGGCGACCTCGCCGGTGGCCGGGTCGACCACGTCGATGACACCCAGGTCGGTGATGATCCGCTGCACCACCCGCAGCCCGGTGTAGGGCAGCGAGCACTCCTCCACGATCTTGTAGGAACCGTCCTTGGAGACGTGCTCCATCAGCACGATCACCCGCTTGGCGCCGTGGACCAGGTCCATCGCCCCGCCCATCCCCTTGACCATCTTGCCGGGGATCATCCAGTTCGCGATGTCACCGTGCGCCGAGACCTGCATCGCGCCCAGGATCGCGGCGTCGATCTTGCCGCCGCGGATCATCCCGAACGAGGTCGCGGAGTCGAAGAACGA
>JBEVFC010000176.1:0-7882 GCA_040512455.1 Nocardioides sp. | reverse complement strand
CGCCAGAAGAACTGGTCGTTCGGGATCGTCACCTTCGGGGAGTACGTCGTGCCGAAGACCTTCTGGGGCGCGACTCCGGTCACCGGCGTCTGGAAGTCGCTGTCGTCGTCCACCTGGAGCTCGTACCATTTGGCGCCCGGGACCGGGTCCCAGTGCAGGACCACGTCCTCGACGTCCTGGCCGTTTGCGGGTGCGGTCACGGTGGGGACGGAGATTGGCAGCACGGTGTAGCTCGAGGTCGCCGACCAGTCGGTCACGACGCCCGTGCCCCGGGTGGCCTGCACCTGCCAGTAGTACGTGTCCGCCACCTGGTTCGTCGGCACCACCAGCGAGGTCGCCTTGGTGGTGAACGGGGTCGCGGAGGTGAACCCGGCCTCGGTGTCGATCCAGACCAGGTAGGAAGTGGCGCCGGGCACGGCCGACCAGCTCAGCAACGGCGGGTCCTGCGGCTGCTGCAGCTGGGCGCCGTCGACCGGAGACATCGGCACGGGCGCCTCGGTGGCCGAGACCGTGAAGTCCGCGCTGGCCCAGGCGCCGGGGTTGCCCTTCGAGTCCTCGGCCCGGACCCGCCACGACTGCGTGCCGGGTCGCAGGAACTTGGTCGGCACGGCTCGCGCGTTGACCGTGGTGCTGGTCCACTCCGGGGACTCGAAGGAGGGGTCGTCGTCGACCTGGACCTCGAACGAGGTCGCGCCGCTCGGGCGGCTCCACGACAGCACCGGGATGGTCGACTGGTCGGTGTCGGTGGACGTCAGGTTCTGGGGAGCACCGGGTGCGGCGGACGCACTGCTGGGCAGTCCCTGGACCCCGGCGACGAGAAGGGTGGTCGCGAGCAGGCACCACCCGAGACGCGTCGGAGAAGTGTGGATGTGCACGACTGATCCCCCTGGAGACAAGGCTTGGACATGGTCACAGTAGGCAAGAAATGGAGAGAGAGCCTGCCCAATCGGCCGAAGTGGCCCGTTCGGACCATGCGCGTCGGCCGATTGGCTCAACGCACGACGGTGACCTTCGCCGTGCCGGCCTTCGGCATGACGCCGGACGACCCGGAGTACTTCGCCGTGATCTTCCGCTTGCCGGTCCGAGTCATCTCCAGCTTGGTCCGCACCACGCCGCGCTGGTCCGCCCGGACGGTGAGGGTCTTCAGCAGGCGTGAGCCGTCGTAGATCCGGATCGTCCCGGTGGGCCCGGGAAGTCCCGGCACCGTGAGGGTGACCTTGATCGGTGCCCGCCGGTTCAGCCGCACGCGCTGGGTGCCGGGGGTGATCGAGACGGTGGCCGCCAGACGGTAGATGGCGACGGTCGGCGAGGTTGCCGTCCCCGGGGTGCGGCCCGGTGCCGAGGCGGACAGTCGCACGGCCACTCGCTGTCCGGCGTCCTGGGCGACGACCTGGTACGTCGTGCCGGTGGCGCCCGCGATCGGGTTCCCGTTGCGCAGCCAGGTGAACGTGAACGTCGGGTCGCCGGTCCAGGTGCCGGGGTCCGCGGTGAGGACCCGCCCGACCGAGGTGGTGCCGGCCACCGCGGGTGCGCGGGTGGCGACGGGGGCGTCCCCGAACACGGCCAGCACGGACGAGCTGCTCACGGTGCCGGGGCGGCGGCCGACGGCAGTGCCGGTGACCAGGACGCTCAGCTGGCTGCCGAGGTCGTCGGCGGTGACCACGTGGGTGCGGGACGTCTGCCCCGCGATGGGGGAGCCGTCGCGGAGCCACTGGAGCGACTCGGTGACACCGGCGGTGTTCCAGGACGCCAGCGGGACGGAGAGGCTGCCACCCACCTTGCCCGCTCCGCTCAGGATCGGGCTGGAGGAGGCGGTCGGTGCGTCGCCGAGCTGGCCGACGACAGCGTTGCTGATCACCGTCGCGGGAGCGCGGCCGGAGGCCGTGCCCGTGTAGCGGGCGGTGATCTCGTGGTCCACGTCCACCGTGCCCACGCTGTAGGCCGAGCCGGTCGCGCCGCTGATCGGGGTGCCGTCGCGCAGCCACTGCACGCTGTTGCTCACCCCGGTGGTGCTCCAGGTCGGAGGGCTCGCCTGCAGGCTGGTGCCGACCTTGCCGCTGCCGGAGAGCGAGGGCGGGGTGGTGGCCTCGGGCGCGTCGCCCCGCACACCGACCACGCCGTTGCTCAACGACGATCCGGGCTCGTGACCGTCGCGCGTCCCCGTCACCCTGAGGGTGATGGTGGCGCCCACGTCGGTCGGACGGACGGCGTACGTCGCGTCGGTCGCGCCCGCGATGGGTGTGTCGTTGCGGAGCCACTGCCGGGTCGACACCACGTCCGCGAGGCTCCACGTCGGCAGCGTCGAGGACAGGGTGTCGCCGACCTTGCCGGTGCCAGAGATGGACGCCGGTGAGGTAGCGGTCGGCGCGGGTGCCGCCGTCGCCACGGTCGCGTTGCTGGTCGAAGTACCGGGCTGGAAGCCCACCGCGGTGCCGGTGACCGTCACCGAGATCGGCCGGCCCACGTCTTCCGCGGTCACGACGTACGACTGGCCGGTGGCACCGGCGACGGCGACGCCGCCGCGCTTCCACTGCCAGGTGTTGGTGACCCCGGGCAGGTCCCAGACCGGCTCGGACGCGTTCAGCGGGGTGCCCACCTTGCCGGACCCGGTCACGACCGGGGCGGTGGTGGCGGTGGGTCCGGTCACCACGGAGAGGTCACGCCAGTCGGACGTGCCGAGGTTCTTGGGGGTGGAGGCGGTGTTCCTCGCCGTGACGCGCCACTGCCAGCTCCCCGCCGGCATCTCCTTCACCGTGGCCCAGCTGGTGGCGGGCGTCGTGATGGTGGCCCAGTTGGTCGCCGAGCCGGCCACCCGGACCTCGAGGACGTACGTGGCCGCTTCGTCGACGCGGTCCCAGGTGAACAGCGGACCGTTGCCGGACTCGAACGCGCCCGCAGCGGGACTGAGCGGGCTCGGGGCGAGGCCGCGCACCGTGAACGAGCGGGCCGCCGACCAGGGACCCACGTTGCCGGCCGCGTCCTTGCGGCGTACGCGCCAGTGGTACGGGAGGTTCGACACGGGGATCGGGGAGTCCCACACGTAGCCGACCTGCTTGACCGTCTTGTTCGCGAACAGCTTGGTGGCGTCGGAGAAGTTGGCGTCCCCGTCCTTGCTGACCGCCAGCTCGTAGCTGCTGGCGAACGCCTGCGGTGCCCAGGTGAGCTGCTGGGCCCCCGACCCGTCGGACTGGTTCGCGGGGCCGGTCAGCGTCACCTGCGGGCTCTGCTTGACGAAGCTGCGCGTCGGTGACCAGGTGAGGGCGTTCTCGTCGCCGTCGATCGCCTGGACGCGCCAGTAGAGGGTGCCCTCCGGGTAGAGGTCCTGGACCGCGGTGTAGGTGCTCTGGTCGACGACCTTGTCGTCGATGTTCTGGCTCGCGGTGCTGCTGAAGGTCGGGCTGCCGCTGACCTGGATGCGGTAGGTGCGTGCGGCCTGGGGGCCACGTTCGCCGGTCGCGGACCAGACGTGTGCCTGGTTGGTGTCGAAGTAGTCGTCCCAGTCGAAGGTGACCTCGGTCGACGTCGCCCGGCCGGCCCCGTCGACGACCTCGGTGGTCACGGGGTGGCTGGTGACGGCGGGGGACTCCTTGCGGAAGGCGTTGGTGGCCATCCCGGTCGAGGAGACCGGGTCGGGCGCACACACGGTCAGCGCCTTGCACGGACGGACGGTCCAGTAGTACGCCTGGCCGGCCTTGCTCTCGGGCAGTGCCGGGTGGTCGTTGGTCAGCGTCAGGGCGTAGCGGGTGCCAGCGGTGACGGGGACGTCACGCTCGACGAGGTTGGTGAAGCTGGCGTCCTCGGACAGGTAGACCATGTAAAGAGCCATGTCGGCCTGGTGGTCCCAGGAGAACTCCGGGGAGGCCGGCACCGCGTCGCAACGGGGCCCGGTGACCCCGTCGGCGTTGAGGTGTGCCGTGCAGGTCGTCCCGGCGTCGTGGGACAGCCCGTCGAGGGCGAGGGCCTGCCCGGTCACGGTGGGGAAATCGGCGACGCGGAAGGTGGCGACCGGCCCGATGTCGAGCAGCGAGCCGTCCTCGGCGTAGGCGACCGCGAACCAGTCGTAGGTGCCCGGGGCGAAGGTCCGGGTCGAGATGTCCGTGACGGCGGGATACGGGAGGTCCTCACCCAGCACGTCGTCACCGTTGCTGGTCCAGTAGACCCCGGATCCGGCGTTGCCCAGGTACAGACGGTAGGAGGCGGCGTCGGGGCTGGGCTCCCAGCGCAGGGACGGTGCTCGCATGGTGGCCGGGTCGGACGAGCGCCCGGACAGCGGGGTCATCGCGGCGGCGCCGGTGGCGGGCGACCCACCGGAGACCCGGAAGGTCCGGCCCTCGATCACCGAGGAGGTGCCGTCTGCCGAGACGGAGTTGAGCTGCCACGTGAACGGCCCGTCGTCCGGTTCGAGGGCCAGGACGCCCACCGGTGTGTACGACGTCGAGTAGGTGCTGGCTTCCAGCACCTGGCCGCCGACCCGGTCGTACACCGCGATCTCGTACCGCTCGGCCGGGCGCACCGACTCCCACGAGAACGTCGGGACGTCCACTGTCTGCCCGTTCGCCGGCCGCACGTTCCTGAACTCGGACGGCCGGTAGCGGAATGCCTGGGTGGCCGAGTAGAGGCCCTGGACACCCTTGGGGAGGTCCATGCCACGGACCCGCCAGTACATGACCGCGCCGGGCTGCATCGAGCACGTCTCGTCGGCCGACTGGCCGAAGCGGGTGGTGAGGATGCCGTTCTGGGTCGTGTACGTCGTCCCCGCGGTCCGGCAGGTGTCGAAGGACCCCGGCGAGAAGTTCGGGTCGCCGCCCACGTCGAGCTGGTAGTAGGTCGCGTGCTGCACCGGCGTCCACTGGAAGTAGGGCTGCCCGGCGATCTCGACGGTGCCGGGCCCGGCGGGGTAGCGGGCCTGCGGACGGTCGGGCCAGACCCGGTTGAAGTTCGCCTGGATCGAGGACCAGGCGGTCGGGTTGCCGCTGAGGTCCACCGCGCGGACCTGCCAGTAGTACTGGTTGTTCAGGTAGGTGACCGGCGGCGAGTAGCGGGTGCCGAGGATCTTCGTCTGGTTGTCGATGATCGTGTTGAAGTCCTCGTCCGTGGCCACCCGCAGCTGGTAGTACTGCGCGCCCGGCACCGGCTCCCAGTCGAGCACGACGTCCTCGACCTCGTTGTCGGGGTCGTCGTCGGGCCCGACGATGGTGACCGGCGCGAGCGCGCCGACGGAGAAGCTGATCGGCTCGGAGTACGCCGACTCGATGCCGGTCGTCTTCTTCGCCTTGACCCGCCAGTGGTAGGTCGTGGCCTCCAGCGGATCGGGGACGACCAGGGAGGTCACCCGCGTCGTGTAGGTGACGGCATCGACGAAGTCGGTCTCCTTGTCCAGCTGCACGGTGTACTCCACCGCGCCGGGCGTCTCGGTCCACTCGAGCAGCGGCGGCGAGGCCGGCTGGTGCAGCGAGGTCCCGTCGGCGGGTCCCTGCGGCGTCGGCGGTGCCACCGGGGAGATGGTGAACTCGCCGGTGGTCCAGCTCGACGGCGTCGCGTCGGCGTCCAGCGCGCGGACCCGCCAGTGCTGGGTGCCGCCGGCGAGCAGCACCGTCGGCACGTAGCGCCGGTTGGTGGTGGTCACCGTGAAGGCGGGGGAGGAGTAGTCCGCGGCGTCGTCGGCCTGGATCTCGTACTTCGCGGCGCCGGGCACCGTGGACCACGAGAACACCGGGCTGTTGGTCGCCACGTCGCCGAGCGGACCCAGGTCCTCCGGAGACGCGAGAGCGGCGTGGGCGCTGGGCGCGGCGAGCTGGAGGCCCGTGCCGATGACGACGAGGGCCACGGCGCTCCACCCGAGACGCCGGCCGTTGGAATGAACGAACACGTTGCTCCCTTTCGCCGAGTCACGGCAACAGCGCGACGGTAGGGAGAAAACGGGTAGTGCATCTGCCCAATGACCGAATGTAGCCCGATCGGGCTATGCGGTCCGACCGAACGTAGCGGCCGGCCGGGAGGGCGGCCCGCGGTCCGGCGTCAGTCGAGCCCGAGCGAGAACGCGGACTCGAGGTCGTGCTGGGAGTACGCCCGGAACGCGATGTGCGTCTCCGTCGACGTCACGCCCGGGACCTTGTTGAGCCGGTCGGCCACCACGTTGGCCACGTCGTCGTGGTTGCTCACCCGCACCAGCGCGATCAGGTCGATCTGCCCGGTGACGGAGTAGACCTCGCTGACGCCGTCGAGCGCGGCGATCTCCTCGGCGACCTCGGGGATCTTGTCGACGTCGGCCTTGACGAACACGATGGCGGTGATCACCAGGACAGGCTAGCGGGCCGGTTGGTGCACGGGCGCCAGGTCGCGCCGGTCGTCGAAGGGCGCCAGCGACAGGCGGGACTGGTTGACTGCGTCGTGCAGCGCCAGGTGCCGGGTGGCGCCGGCGACGGGGCAGGTCCACTCGCCGTCGATGTCGACGAGACGCACCCCGTCGGACTCCAGCCACCGCAGGACCTTCTCGGTCTCCTCGGCCGTCGCGGCGGGCACCGGACCGGGCGCCGACTCGACGGACTCGGCGGAGGCGCGGAGGGTCGCCACGAAGGAGTGGGCGTCCGCTCCCGGAGGGATGACTCCCGCGGCGGCCAGCCGGCCGAAGCGGACGACGTGGACCGCCCACCGTCCGTCGTCCTCGCGGCGGGCGGCGACCACCTCCGGGCACCGGGTCAGCGCGGAGAGCCGCTGCGTGCGGGCCGCGGCCCGGAGGAACGACGACAGTCGGTCGCGATGGACGCCGGCCTCCTCGAACCGCTCGTCGGCGGCCAGCCGGTCCATCCGCTTGTTGATGGCCTCGACCACCTCGTCAGGGCGGCGCAGGATCGCGTCGCGCAGCTGCCGCACCACCGCGGCGTACGCCGTCAGGTCGGAGCTGCCGTCGCAGGGGGAGAGGCAGCGACCCATCTCGGCCAGCACACAGGCCGCCCGCGACGGCTCCCTGCCGAGCCGGTCGGAGCACTGGCGGACCGGGAACGTGTCGTGCAGGGCGTGCAGACAGCGCTCCGCCGTCTTCCTCGACGAGAACGGCCCGAGGTAGTCGGCGTCGTCGTCGAGCACCCGGCGAACCAGCGACAGCCGCGGCCACGCCTCCCGCGTCAGCTTGATGAAGTGGACCTTCTCGGGGAACCGCGAGCGGCGGTTGTAGCGCGGCTTGTGCTCGGCGATCAGCCGCAGCTCGCGGACCTGGGCCTCCAAGGGCGTCGCGCACTCGATGCCGGTCACTGTGGTCGCCAGGTTGACCATCTCGCCCATGCGGGAGCGCGTCTCGGAAGCGGTGAAGTAGGACCGGACACGCGTGCGCAGGTCGCGCGACGTGCCGATGTAGAGGACCCGGGCCTGATCGTCACGGAAGAGATAGACACCCGGGGCGTGGGGGAGTCCCTCGGCGAGGTGACGCTTGCGTCGCTGGGCCGTGCTGACGCGGGCCGAGAACGTCGACAGCTCCTCCAGCGTGTGGACGCCGAGGCTGCCCAGGCGCTCCATCAGCCCGTGCAGCACGTCCACCGTCGCCCGGGCATCCGAGAGCGCCCGGTGGTTGGGAGTGGTCCCGGCGTTGAAGAGCACCGCGAGCGACGACAGCTTGCAGTTGGGAGCGTCGTCCCGGGTGATCACCCGCCGCGCCAGGCGCGCCGTGTCGACCACCTCGAAGCCGGGCCAGGGTCGCTGCTGCGCTGCCGCGAAGTGCTTGAGGAAGCCGATGTCGAAGGGCGCGTTGTGGGCGACCAGGACGGTGCCCTGCGCGAACTCGAGGAAAGCGGGCAGGGCGGAGGTGATCGGTGGCGCGGAGGCCACCATCGAGTTGGTGATCCCGGTGAGCACCGCGATGAACGCCGGGATCTCGGTGTGGGGATTG
>JBEVFC010000107.1:0-12402 GCA_040512455.1 Nocardioides sp. | reverse complement strand
CGCTGCACAAGTGCGGCGTCACCTTCGTGCTCGACCGCTCGGGGGTGACCGGCGACGACGGCGCCAGCCACAACGGCATGTGGGACATGTCGATCCTCCAGGTGGTGCCCGGCCTGCGCCTCGCGGCACCCCGTGACGCGGCCCGGCTGCGCGAGCTGCTGGCCGAGGCCGTCGAGGTCGACGACGCCCCGACCGTGGTGCGCTTCCCGAAGGGCCCGCCGCCCGAGGACATCACCGCGATCGACCGCGTCGGCGGCGCCGACGTGCTCGTCCGCAACGGCACCCGCGACGTCCTCATCGTGGCCGTCGGCGCGATGGCGACCACCGCCGTCGACGTCGCCGGGCGCCTGGTCGCCCAGGGCATCGGCGTCACCGTGGTGGACCCGCGGTGGGTGAAGCCCGTCGACCCGGCGATCGTCGAGCTGGCCCGCGAGCACCGTCTGGTGGTCAGCCTCGAGGACAACGGCGTGGTCGGCGGCTGCGGCGCGGTCCTGCTGCAGACCCTCAACGCGGCCGGCGTGGACACCCCGTTCCGGCTGCACGGCATCCCGCAGGAGTTCCTCGACCACGCCAAGCGTGGCGTCATCCTCGAGCGCATCGGGCTGACCGCGCAGACGCTGGCCCTCGGCATCGTCGAGGACATGTCCGCTGTCGCCCACGGCACAGCGCTGGTGGATGCCGACCACCCGCGCTAGGTCGACCCGGTCGGGGGGCCTGGCGCTGCTGCTGGCACTGCTTGCCGTCGTGTCCGGCCTGTCCGCGTGCTCGGCGCTCGGCGGTGACGACGACCCCTCACCTCCGGTTGCCTCCACAGACGTGACCGCCGAGGTACGGGACGTGCTCACCCGGCATGCCCGCGCCCTCAGGGACGGCAGGATGACCGCGTTCCTCGACGATGTCGACGACGCGAAGAAGCCGTTCGCCGCTCGACAGAAGCGCTACTTCCTCAACCTCCGGCAGCTGCCGCTGGCCGCCTTCGCCTGGCGGGTCCCGGAGAACTCGGTCACCGAGACCGAGGACGGCCTGCGCGCCGTGGTGGAGCTGCGGATGCAGCTGCGCGGGTACGACGCCGCGCCGGTGGTCACCCCGCAGGTGCTGACGTTCACCCGGTCGGACGACGGCCTGCTGCTGGCCGGCGACCGCGACCCGGAGTTCAACGACCGGTACGACGTCGAGCTGGCCCCGTGGGACCTGACCCGGATCGATGTCGAGGAGGGCGACGGCGTCCTCGGGATCTTCGACGCCACGAGCGTGGACGCGGCGTACCAGATCATCGCGTCGATCGAACGAGGCATCGAGGCGATCGACGCCGAGGTACCGCTGGACTGGTCGGACCGCGTCGTCGTCTACGCACTGAGCGACATCCGCGCGCTGGCCGAGCTCGACAACCTCCCCGGTGGTGACCCCGACAAGCTCGACGGGGTGGCGTTCCCGGTGCGCACCGGGCCGCGGACCCGCCGGCTGGCGAGCACCCGCTTCATGCTGCATCCGCGGATGATCTACCGCAACGACCAGACCCGTGACCGGCTGATCCGGCACGAGCTGACCCACGTGGCGCTCGGGCTGCGCGACGACAAGGTGCCGACCTGGCTCTCGGAGGGCATCGCGGAGTACGTCTCGGTGCAGCCGATCCCGACGTACCGCCGGATGATCGCGAAGGACGCCCTCACCGAGGCGCGGGCCGGCGTCGACGGGCTGCCGCGGGACAAGACGTTCAACGGCTCCCGCTCCGGCGCCAACTACGGGATCGCGTGGTTCGCCTGCGAGTACATCTCGGCCACGTACGGCGAGGCCGCGCTGTGGCGGCTCTTCGACACGATGCGCGCCGAGGGCGGCACGGGGGAGAAGGGCCAGGACGCGGTGATCCGCGACGTGCTCGGGATCAGCGGCCACGACCTCGCCGACGCGGCCGCCCAGAAGGTCGTCAACACCTTCGGCTGAGCCGCTCGCGCAGTCAGCGCGGTAGTTCCGGTGCACCAGGTGCGTCGGATGTACCGCGCTGTTCCTGGTCCGCCCTTCTCTGGGCTCAGGAGGGCGGCATCATGCGGCCGCGCGCTCACGACGCCCCGGGCGCCGCAGCATCCGGCGCAGGTGAAGACACAGCGGGAGCCCCGTGAGGGCCATGCCCGCGACCAGCAGCCGGAGGGTCGGCGGTTCCTCGATGAGGGGCTGTCCCTGGCCGAGCGCGGCGGGAAGCGCGTACGTGCAGGTCTGACCCGGCGGGAGCCAGCTCCGGCTGGACTCGCCGTAGCGGGAGCTGCCGGGGACCAGCTCGCACCCGGCGAAGCCCAGGGACGGCTCCGCCAGGTAGTAGCCGGTGAGCAGCAGGCTGACGACCCAGATGCCGAGAGCAGACCACACCAGCCAGCGGCCGGTGTACGCGTCAGGTGCCATCGCTCAGCCGGCGCCTCCGTAGTTGCCGCCGAGACCACCGGTGCCGCCCGTGGTGTGCTTGAGCATGTTGTCGCCCTCTTCGCGATCCGCGTCGAAGGAGCTGGTGCGCGGCTTGGCGCGCCCGCTGCTCCACCAGGCCAGCCCGACGCCCGCGGCGACGACAACGATTCCTGCGACCAGCCAGACCATGGCGAGCACGGCGACCCCCTCGAGACGGGAGGGACGGAGTGCCGGCCCTCGACACCAGTATGACCGGCCGAGCGCCGGAAAGGGGTTGCCTCCGGCGATCGGCCCGGCGTGTCAGCCGACCGTGTCGAGGAAGGCGACCACCCGCTTGAGGAGGAGCGCCGCCGCGTCGGCGTCGTGGCTCGGGGACGCGGGGTCCGCGAAGAGGTGCCCGTCGCCGGGGTAGAGGAACAGCTCGCCCCGGTCGGCCTCCGCCACGATGGCTCGGGCGTGGTCGATGTCGCCGTCACCGACGAAGAACTCGTCGGCGTCCAGGCCGTGCACCTGCACGGGCACGCCGGCCGGCCAGCGCTCGCCGAACGCCGTGGCCGGGACGCAGGACTCCATGAGCACCGCTCCCGCGGCTCCCTCCCGGGTCTGCGCGAGCCGCTGGGCCGGCATCACGCCGAGTGAGAACCCGGCGTACACCACGGACTCGGGCAGCGCGTCGGCCGCGCGCAGCCCGCGGGCCTGCACCTCGTCGAACCCGATCTCGCCGGCGAAGCCCACGCCCGCCCCGACGTCGTCGAAGGTCCGCCCGTCGAAGAGGTCCGGCGTGTGCACCGTGTGGCCGGCCGCCCGCAGCGAGTCGGCGAACGCGTGCACGCCCGGCGTGAGCCCGAGTGCGTGGTGGAACAGGAGTACCTCAGCCATGCGATGTCCTTCCCGAAGGGTCGTGGGTGCCCACTCTGCCCGGACCCACCGACAACCGCACTCATCCGCAGAGGATCGGCTCCTCGGCCTCGGGCCATCGCTCCACGTCACCCGGGTCGGAGAGGTCCACGAGGTAGGCCGCGTCCCGGGTCACCCAGAGCTCGCGCCCCTCGCGGTGGAACCCGGTGTCCCGTGCGGCGTCGGGCAGGGTGGCCGAGCCGTCGTACGTCGATCGGGTCTGCTCGGCGAGCTCGCCGTCGACGTCGCGCAGGAACTGTCGTCCCTTCACCTCGCCGCCGAGCCTCAGGAAGGTGATGTCCTGCCAGTCGCAGTGCTCGGGCCCCGCGTAGGACGTGACCTCCGTGGTCGGGACCAGGGTGCCGTCCCGGTCCTCCCAGACCTGCACGCCCAGCTCGGCGATCTCCTCCGCGGTGAGCTCGGCGTAGTTGCACTGCGCCCACGACTCCACGCCCCACCCGCGGTCACCGTTGTAGTCGCGGATCCCGTCGGCGACCACGAACGCCACCTTCGTGCGCTGGTCGACATCCCACGACATCAGCACCCGGTCGTCGTCCTCGCGCTCGACCCGGTAGCCGTCGTCGGGCCACCGGGCGGCCCAGCCCTCGTTGTCGAAGTAGTCCTCCAGGGCCGCGGCGGCGTCGTCCTGCACGGACTCCAGACCGCTGTCGTAGTCCCCGCCGCCCCCGTTGTACGGCTCCCCGTCGCACTCCAGCGCCCGACCTGCCGCACCGGACCGGGCCAGAACGGCTGGGTCGTCGAAGTTCTGCTCGACCCGCATCGGCCCGTCGTACGGCGTGGGGACCGGGTCGGCCTCCGGCAGCACCGTCGACGTTCCGCACCCGCACAGCAGCAGCAACGACCCGAGCACCACGGTCATCCTCGTGCGCACGGCAGCCCCCTCCTCCACGACGGTCATCGTCAGTGTGACGGGCGTCGAGCGGAGGTGGTTCCGAACGTCCCGGGACCCGCGACCCTGTTGCTCGGGGCCCGACTGTGGTCAGGCTTGGTCCGGGGTGCCGACCCGGGCACCCGGAACCCTAGGAGATACCGATGGATGTCACCGAGGTCCTGGAGAAGGCCCGCGACGCGATCACGGTCAGCCGGGTGTTCGGCGAGCCGTACGAGAAAGACGGACTGACCTTCATCCCCGCCGCCCGCGTGGGTGGCGGCGGAGGAGGCGGCAGCGGCCACGACGAGAAGGGGAGCGACGGCACCGGCGGTGGCTTCGGTGTCACGGGCCGTCCCGCGGGTGCCTACGTCATCCGCAACGGCGACCTGGCCTGGCGTCCGGCCGTCGACCCGAACCGCATCGTTGCCGTGGTGGGACTGGTCGTCGGCGCGTGGCTGGTCACCCGTCCGCGCCTCATCCGGGCGCGGGCCAAGGCGAGCCAGTAGCCGGCGACACGCGTCGTCCGGACGGTGGCCCCTGATCGTCGTACGTCTGGGTAACCAATAGCGTGCCTGTCATGGATGTCATGCGCACGAAGTCAGTGGAGCGGTCGATCCGGGAGACGGACGAGCCGGAGCACAAGCTCAAGAAGAGCCTCGGGACGCTCGACCTGATCGTGTTCGGGGTCGGGGTCATCATCGGCGCCGGGATCTTCGTGATCACCGGCACGGTGGCCGCGACCAACTCGGGTCCCGCGATCACGATCTCGTTCGCCATCGCCGGTCTCGCCTGCGCGCTCGCGGCGCTCTGCTACGCGGAGTTCGCCTCGACGGTGCCGGTGGCCGGGAGCGCCTACACGTTCAGCTACGCCACCTTCGGCGAGCTGGTCGCGTGGATCATCGGCTGGGACCTGGCGCTGGAGTTCACCATCGGCTCCGCGGCGCTGGCGACGAGCTTCTCGGGCTACCTCCAGACCGTGCTCGACGGGACCCCGTTCGAGATACCTGCGTCGATCGGCTCGGCCGCCGGAGGTGTCATCGACCTGCCGGCGGTGATCATCTCGCTGCTGGTGATGGGCGTGCTGATCGCCGGCATCCGGTTCTCCAGCGTCCTCAACCAGATCGTCGTCGCCATCAAGCTGCTGGTCGTCGCCGCGGTGATCCTGGTCGGCGTCACCCAGATCGACCCGGACAACTACTCGCCGTTCATCCCGAAGTCGGCGCCCACGCCCGAGGGCGAAGGCGGCTTCATGGACTCGACCCTGATCAGCACCCTGCTCGGCGTCGAGCCGGCGGTCTACGGCGTGGCCGGCGTCATCGCCGGCGCCTCCATCGTGTTCTTCG
Source organism: Nocardioides sp. (assembly GCA_040512455.1). GTDB lineage: Bacteria > Actinomycetota > Actinomycetes > Propionibacteriales > Nocardioidaceae > Nocardioides. Next base: position 6,876 of record JBEVFC010000107.1, on the reverse strand, counting down.
CGTTCATCGGCTTCGACATCGTCGCCACCACCGCCGAGGAGACCAAGAACCCGCAGCGCGACATCCCGCGCGGCATCCTCGGCTCGCTGGCGATCGTCACGGTGCTGTACGTGGCGGTCAGCCTGGTCGTCACCGGCATGCAGAACTATTCCGAGATCGACCCCAACGACGGCGCCCCGCTGGCGACCGCGTTCGACTCGGTCGGGATGGAGTGGATGGGCAACCTGATCTCCATCGGCGCGTGCATCGGTCTCATCGTGGTCGTGATGATCCTGATGCTCGGCCAGACCCGGGTCGGCTTCGCGATGGCCCGCGACGGCCTGCTCCCGGTCGGCCTGGCCAAGGTGCACCCGAAGTTCGGCACGCCGTACATCTTCACCGCGATCACCGGGGTCGCCGTCGCCCTCATCGGCGGGCTCGTCGACCTGGAGACCCTGGTCCACCTGGTCAGCATCGGGACGCTCTTCGCGTTCGTGCTGGTGAGCATCGGCGTGGTGATCCTGCGGCGCAAGCGCCCCGACCTCGAGCGGTCCTTCAAGACCCCGGCGATCTACGTCGTCGCCACCGCCTCCGTGCTGCTGTGCCTCTACCTGATGCTCAACCTGACCGGCGGCACCTGGGTGCGGTTCCTCGTCTGGATGGCGATCGGGCTGGTCGTGTACTTCACCTACGGCTACCGCCACAGCCGGCTCGGGCAGGCCGAGCTGGCCGACCGCTGAGCCACGGCGTACGGCGGCCGAGGCCGCCGTACGCCCTCAGCCGTGGGCGAGCAGCAGCTCGGTGAGTGCGCCGAAGAGCGCCGGCTCGAGCTCGAGGGCCTGCAGCGCGGGCACCGTGTGCGCCGGGTCGGCGCCCGAGCGGACGACGACGTAGGCCTTCTCCTTGAGCTCGAACGGCATCTTCGTCCGGTCGAGCAGGGTGAACAGGCGCGCCGCGACGTCCGCGCCGCCGGACACCACGACCGCCTCGTAGCTCCGGTCGTCCGGCAGCGTCGAGGTGTCGCCCTCGGGGTCGTGCACGGTCAGCTCCCCGGCGGCGTCGTCCCAGGTCATCCGGGTCCGGACCCAGCGCTCGTCGTCACGGTCCTCGACGAGGGTGAACTCGCCGTCCGCCCCGGCGTACACCCGCACCTCGACGCGCGAGGGCAGGTCGGTGCCGCCGCCGACGTCCGCGACCGGGACCATCGGCACGATCGCCCCGGCCCGGGCGAGGACCGGGATCGAGTCGAGGTCGCGGTGCAGGTGCAGCATCCGGCCGCCGGCGTAGCGGACCCCGGTGAACACGTCGATCCAGGTGCCCTCGGGCAGCCAGGCGGTCACCCGGCCGAGCCCGGTCGAGCCGTCCCGCGGCGTGGTGATCGGCGCGACCAGCAGCTCGGTGCCGAACATGAACTGGTGCGGGACGGCGTACGCCTCGGGCGACTCGGGGTGCTCGTAGTACATCGGCTGCACGATCGGCTCGCCCTCGTGCGCGCGGACGTTCATCGTCGCCAGGTAGGGCAGCAGCTGGTGCCGGAGACGCAGGAAGGTGGTCATCACCCGCTCGGACTCGGTGTCGAAACGCCACGGTTCGCGGGTGTTGAACGGGTTGAGGCCCGAGTGCAGTCGCAGGATCGGCGAGAACACCCCGAGCTGGACCCAGCGCGCGGTCAGCTCGTCGTCCTTGTAGCCCTTGAAGTGGCCGCCGACGTCGTGGCTCCACCAGCCGTAGCCCGCGTTGGAGGCGGTCGCGGTGAACGACGGCTGGAAGTCCAGCGACTCCCAGGTCATGTGCGTGTCACCGGAGAACCCGACGGGGTAGCGGTGGCTGCCGATCCCGGCGTACCGGGAGAAGGTCAACGGCCGCTTCCCGGCCCGCCCCGAGTCGAGGTAGTGGAAGTGGTTGAGCAGCCACAGCGGGTCCAGGCCGGCGATCCGCGTGACGCCGCCCTGCTGCCAGTCCAGCCACCAGAAGGCGACGCCGTCGTCCTCGTGCGGGTGGTGCAGCTCCTCGAAGTACGCCTCGAGGAAGTCGGGGTCGGTCGGGTCGAACGCGACCGGCACGCCGGACTCCGGGTCGATGCCCATCCGCTTCGCGATCGCGGCGTACGACGCCTCGTGGGCGTGCACACCCTCGGCCGGGTGGACGTTGAGCGAGACCGCCAGCCCGCGCTCGCGCAGCTCGGCGAGGAAGGCCTTCGGGTCCGGGAAGAGCTCGGTGTTCCAGGTGTAGCCGGTCCAGCCGCTGCCGTGCTCCGGGTCGATCTCGACGAGGTGCCAGTCCATGTCGATGACCGACACCGAGAGCGGCACGTCCTCGGCGCGGAACCGGTCCATCAGGGCGAGGTACTCGTCGGCCGTGTACGGGTGGTAGCGGCTCCACCAGTTCCCGAGCGCGTAGCGGGGGAGCAGGGGAGTGGGGCCGGTGAGCGCGTAGAGCGAACGCAGCGCGCGCTTGTAGTCGCGGCCCCAGGCGAACACGTAGAGGTCGAGGTTGCCGGGGCGCCGCGGTGCGATCCAGCCGTCCGCGTCCAGCAGCACGGTCGTGGCGTCGTCGACCAGGGCGACTCCGTCGTAGGCGAGCACCCCGTTCTCCAGCGGCAGGGCGCCGTCGATGTCGTCGAGGGTGCGGGCGGTGCCGCCGAGGTTCGGCGTCTCCAGCCCGAAACGCCACACGCTGTCGTTCGAGTGGTAGCCGCCCTTGGCGTGCACGGACAGGCCGTGGGTGGTGAACGGCCCCTTGTCGTAGGTCAGCAGGAACCGCTCGGTCGAGATCTCGAGACCGTGCTCGGTCTCCCTGACGGTGAAGTCGACCGGCGCGAAGGCACGGTGGAGCACGGCCTGCGACGCCCGGTCCTCGAAGACCCCGTCGTCGCTCCACTCCAGCCGCACCAGCCCGGTCTCGAGCACGGTGATCCGGTAGTGGTCGCCCTGGACCACGTTGGCCGGGTTCGCGATGGGCTGGGTCTCGATGCGGAAGTGTTCCTTCACCGGGTGGTGTCCTCTCCGACGTTGCCGAGCAGGCGGGTGAGCTGGATGCGCAGGGCGACCCGCGCGGGGTTCTCGCGGGGCTGGCGGTAGCGCTCGGCGTAGCGACGCACCGCCTCGGTGACCGACTCCTCGTCCTCCAGCACCTCGCCGCGGCCCTCGAGCGTCGACCACCAGCGGCCGTCGACCTGGCAGGCCGCGACCAGGGAGGTGCGACGCACGTTCTGCGCCTTCTGGGAGCGGCCCGAGGTGATGCCCCAGGCGAGCCCGGCCTCGTGGTCGAGGACGATGCCCATGGGTACGACGTGCGGGGTGCCGTCGCCGCGCAGCGAGGTGACGGTGCACAGGTGACGCTCTCGCCAGAACGCCACCAGGGGCTCGGGGAAGGTGAGGTCCGTCGGCACGGCCCCAACCCTAGAGGCCGGGTGAGCCGTCAGACGACGCGGACCGGGGTGCGACCGCTCGCGGTGAAGTCCCAGACCTTCTCCGACATCCCGTTGCTCAGCCGGATGCAGCCGTGCGACTGCCGCAGGTTGGTGCCCAGCATCCAGTCCGGGTGGATCTGGGCGCCACCGGACTTCGCGGTCGGGACCCGGTGGAAGCCGAACCCGCAGGCCGCGAAGCGGACGAAGTTGTCCAGCCACACCTCGCCACTGCTGTTCCGCCCGATCCGGGCGGCCCGCCCGCAGTAGGAGCCCACCCGGTAGCTGCCGTGGCCGAGCTCGCCCGCGTTGTCGACCATGCCGCCCTGGGCCCTGACCGAGCCGTTGGCGCGCACCAGCCAGACCCAGTTCTGCCGCTGGCTGACCACGATGCGCCTGCCGGTGCCCGACCCCGCGGGGACCGGACGCTTGTCGCACCGCTCGGCGGAGTCGGCGTACAGCTTGGTGCGGGTGGTCTGGTTGAGGCCACCGGTCTGGGAGAGCTTGTGACGGGACTGGAAGCGCATCACCGCTGCCCGGGTCCAGTCGCCGAACGTCCCGTCCACGGGACCGGCGTTGCAGCCGAGCGAGTTGAGCCGCCGCTGGGCCTTCTCGGTGCCGGCGGTGGCGCCCGCGGGGGAGCTCACGACCAGGGAAGCGAGCACGGCGAGCACGACGAGCAGCGGGGTCACGGCGAGGGCGGGGGTGCGCTTCATGGGGTGATCATCTCCCGAGGGTCCGACAGCGGGGGTGCCGGAAGGAGTCCGACACCCCTCTGACGCGGGAACAGCGGGAAAAGTTGTCTCAGCCGCCGACGTGCTCGCCGATCGGGAACTGCATCTCCGTGAAGTCGAGGCCGCGCTCGACCACCGTGCACGAGCGGGAGGACGCCGTGCAGACCAGCAGGTCGATCGCCGAGGCGACGGGGTCACCGTCCTTGATCTGCATCCCGAAGGCCGTGTAGGTGTCGTCACCGGACCAGGCGTAGCCGAGGAAGAAGCCGTAGTCCTTCTCCTCCGCCGGGGCGAAGTCCTTGCCGGTGGCCACCTCCAGCAGCGTGAAGTCGTCGCTGCTGGTGGCGCTGTTCTCGCTCATGACGAAGCGGGCGTCGGGGGAGAGGTCTCCGCCGTCGGTGCCGACCCGGGGCTCGGCGGCGGAGATGTCGGTGCTGGCCACGGTGCGCTGTGAGTCTTCGCGCTGGTGCAGCAGCAGGCCCCCCTCGGCGTCTTCCACGACAGTCCTGCCGCTGGGGTCGAGGACCCGGCTCTCGCCGGTGGTCGCGTCGTAGGCGACCAGGCCCTGCTGGTCGCGGTAGTAGACGGTCGCGCCGTCGATCGCGTCGACCCCGGGGGCGCGGTCGCCGGGCGCCCGTCCGGTGCCGCCGGAGGAGCTGCCGCTCCCGCTGCTGGTGCCTCCGCTGTCCGCCTGGTCCACGACCACCAGCTCGCTCCCGCCGTCGGGGCCCTGCTGCAGCCAGGCCGCGCGGGAGCCGTCCGCGACCAGCACCCGGCCGGCGTCGAAGTCGAGCCCCTCGCCGACCTGGTCGGTGCCGGTGTCGGTCGTCGACCAGACCGTGCCGTCCTTGTCGGCCGAGACGAACCCTGCGCTCGTCTGGACGAACGCGAACACCGGGTGCCCGACGTCGGTGGTGGTGCCGTCGTGGTGGATGACGCTGCCGACGGCGTAGGTGACGGGCTCCGCGGTGGACACGGCGATGTCGCCGCGGTCGTGCCCGGCGCCGCCGCCCAACACCTGCGGGAGGGCGACACCCGCGACGGCGACGGTGAGAACCGCCCCGGCGGCGAGACCGCCCAGCCGCCGACGCCGCACCCGGCGGTCACCCTCCCGGGTGATCGCGTCCAGGTCGACGGGGGCACCTCCGAGCCGGTCGGCCCGCTCGTCCATGGTCTGCTTGAGCACTCCGGTCATCGTGCCGCTCCCTTCCCGTTCGCGACGAGCTCGACTCCGTCGCCCAGCCGTCGGCGAAGGTTGCCGAGGCCTGCGGAGACCTGGCTCTTGACGGTGCCGACGGCACAGCCCATCGCCTCGGCGGTCTGTGCCTCGGTCAGGTCCTCGTAGTACCGCAGCACCAGGGCCGCGCGCTGCCGCGGCGCCAACGCCTGGAGGGCGTCCCAGATCGCGGCGCGGTCGGCGACCGCGTCGGCGTGCCCGAGCGACCCGCGTTCCGGCAGCATCTCGGTCGGCCGCTCGTTGTCCCAGCCCTTGCGGCGGAACCAGCTGATCGCGGTGGTCGTGATCGCCTTGCGGGTGTAGGCCTCGGCCTTGCCCGGGTCACGGAGTCTCGGCCACGCGACGTACGTCTTGGTGAGGGCCTCCTGGACGAGGTCCTGCGCCAGCTGCTGGTCGCCGACCATGAGGTACGCCGCACGGTGCAGCGCCGCGGCGCGCGCCAGGGCGAACTCCGCGAAGGCGGTCTGGTCACGTCTGCTCACTGAGGTCCCGACCTCCGCTCACCCCGGGCCCGATGCCCGGCACACCCTCCCAGACGCGTCGGGGTGGGGAAATGGTTCGCCCGCCCGCTCACCGGGATGAGGGGCGGGCGAACCTGGTGGTGCGTCAGTGGAACTTCCCGAGGCCCTCGCGCTCGAGCAGCATGGTGAGGCCACCGTTCCAGAACGAGAACCCGGCGCCGGTGATCATCGCCAGGTCGAGGTCCTCGGGTCCGACGACGACGCCCTCGTCGAGCATCAACCGGGCCTCCTCGGCGAGACCGGCCAGCACTCGGGTGCGGACCTCCTCCGTGGTGAGCAGCACCGGCTCGGCGGGACGCTCGAGCAGCGCCTCGACCTCGGGGTCGAGGGTGCCGTCAGCGGCGTAGTAGCCGGGCTTCCCCGCCGCGACCACGCGCTCCAGCGTGGGCGAGACGTAGAACCGGTCCGGGAAGGCCCGCTTCAGGGTCTCGTTGTTGTGCAGCGCGATCGCCGGCCCGACCAGCGAGAGCAGCATGAAGGGCGGCATCGGGGCCACGCCCGCGAAGGCGCCGTCCGCGACGGTCACCGGGGTGCCCTCGTCGACGATCCGGCCGACCTCGCCCATGAACCGGCCGAGCAGCCGGTTGACGATGAAGGACGGGCTGTCCTTGACCAGGATGGTGGTCTTCTTGAGCGCCTTGCCGGTGGCGAACGCCGTGGCCAGCGTGGCGTCGTCGGTCCGCTCGCCCCGGACGATCTCCAGCAGCGGCATCACCGCGACCGGGTTGAAGAAGTGGAAGCCCACGACCCGCTCCGGGTGCTCGAGGTCGGCGGCCATCTCGGTGATCGACAGCGACGAGGTGTTGGTGGCCAGGATGCAGTCCCTGCTGACCACGGCCTCGACGTCGGCGAAGACCTGCTTCTTGACCGACATCTCCTCGAAGACGGCCTCGATCACGAAGTCGGCGTCGGCGAAGACCTCCGACTTGTCGACCGCGCCGGAGACCAGGCCCTTGAAGCGGTTGGCCTTGTCCTGGTTGAGACGGCCCTTGAGGA
>JBEVFC010000050.1:0-9522 GCA_040512455.1 Nocardioides sp. | reverse complement strand
GGACGTGCTCCGCGAGGGCGCCCAGGTTCGCGTCGTTGCCGGTGACCACGGGGATCCTCGAGCCGAGGCGCTTGCTGACGAGCTCGGTGAACGGCTCGTCCACCCAGCCCAGGTTGGGGGCGAACCGGACCAGGCCGTCCCGGTCGCGCACCGCACCCGGAACGGAGACGCCCATGCCGTGGCACCGGAGGTCGTCGCGGTCGGCGAGCACCTCGGTGACCATCTGTGCCAGCGACTCGACCACGTGCTCGACGTCGTGCTCGCCGATGTGGTGGCGGCGCACCCGGCGCTCGAGCACCTCACCGCCGAGGCCGACGACTGCGACCGAGATCCGGTCGACGCCGAGGTCGACCGCGATCACGACGTTGTCGCTGCGCGGCTCGACCACGTGGGACGGCCGCCCGGACCGGCCCCGGAGGACGCCCACGTCCTCCCGGACCAGTCCGAGGGCCTCCAGCTCCCCACACAGGTCACCGATGGTGCTGCGGTTCAGGCCGGTCTCGCGGGTCAACGCGGCCCGGCTGGTGGGTCCCGAGACATGGACCCGCGTGAGCAGGCGGCTCATGTTGTTGCGCCGCAGCTGCTCCTTCCCGGACGCGGGGCTCGCTGGCACACGATCACACCCGTCCCGACGCCCTGGCCTTGCGACGGCTGATCGCGTCGACGCTGGCGGCCAGCAGCAGCACCAGGCCGGTCACGATGTACACCCGGCCCGACGGCTGGTCGAGCTGGAGCATGCCGTTGTTGATCACCGCGATCACGAGACCACCGAGCACCGCGTCCATGATCCGGCCCTTGCCGCCGAAGAGGCTGGTACCACCGATCACGGCCGCACCCACGGCGAACAGCAGGGTCAGCGATCCACCGGTCGACGGGGACACCGAGTTGTCGCGGCTGGCGATGAGCATGCCCGCGACGGCGGCCAGCGAGGAACACATCATGAAGCAGGACAGCTGGACCCACTTCACGTTGATGCCCGAGCGCCGGGCCGCCTCGGCGTTGCCGCCGACGGCGTACACGTGACGGCCCCAGGCGGTGCGGGACAGGAGGAAGGTGAGGCTGATCAGCAGCCCCACCAGGATGACGACCACGATCGGCACGCCCTTGAGCGAGATCAGGGCGGGGTTCCGCGACCGCTCCAGGCTCAGGTAGTAGGTGACCCAGATGACGATCGCGGCGAGGCCACCGGTCTTCAGCCCCCACAGCAGCATCGGCTCGCTGGTCAGTCCCGCCTTCTTGCGCGCGGCGATGCTGCGGAAGGTGACCAGCGCGTAGCCGACGATGAGGATGACGGCGAGCGTCCAGCCCAACCAGATCGGCAGGTTCTTGTTCATCAGCGCGAGGATCCGGTCGTTGCGGTAGGCGATGGTGCCGCCCTCGCCGATGATCAGCAGCATCACGCCCTGGAGTCCCAGGAACGCCGCCAGGGTGACCACGAACGACGGGATGCCGAGCCGCGAGACGAGGAGTCCGATGCACAGCCCGATGAACGTGCCGGTGAGGATGCAGGCGGCGATCGCCAGCGGCCAGGGCCAGCCGTGGTTCGTGGCCACGATGCCGAGGACGGCCGCGGCGGTGCCCGCGGTGTAGCCGGCCGACAGGTCGATCTCGCCGAGCAGCAGCACGAACACCAGGCCCATCGCGATGACCATGACGCCCGCGGACTGGTTGAAGAGGTTCGCGAAGTTGAACTGGTTGGTGAAGGTCTCGCCACGCAGCGAAGCGAAGACGATGACGAGGACGACCAGGCCGAGGACGGCCGGGAGAGACCCGACGTCGCCGCTGCGGACCTTGGTGACGTAGTCACGGAAGATACTGCCGAGGGTGACCTTCTCCTCCTCCTCCGGCTCCGGGGCGAGGTCCGGGTTGGAAGCCGCAGCCGTGGTGGTCATCGGGTGCCTCCGTTGGAGTCGTTGGAACCGTTGGAGCCGCTGGAGCGGCCGGTGGTGATCAGCTCGATCACCTGGTTGTTCGTGGTGTCCTTGGTGTGCAGCTGCGCCGCCATCTGCCCGAGGTAGAGCACCGCGATGTCGTCGGCGACCTGGAACACGTCGTTGAGGTTGTGGCTGATGAGGACCACGCCGAGGCCTCGGTCGGCCAGCCGCCGAACGAGCTTGAGGACCTGCTCGGTCTGGGCCACACCCAGCGCGGCCGTCGGCTCGTCGAGGATCACGATGCGGGAGTTCCACAGCACCGCGCGGGCGATGGCGACGGTCTGCCGCTGGCCACCGGACAGGGAGGCGACCTGGGTGCGCACGGACTTGAGCGTGCGCACGGAGAGGCCGTCGAGGGTCTCGCGGGCCTTGGCCTCCATGGAGTACTCGTCGAGCAGGCCGCTCTTGGTGTTCTCGCGGCCGAGGAACATGTTGTGGACGACGTCGAGGTTGTCGCACAGCGCGAGGTCCTGGTAGACGACCTCGATGCCGAGGGCGTTGGCGTCGCGGGGGCCGTGGACGGTGACCGGGTCGCCCTCGAAGGTGTAGTCCCCCGAGTCGAAGGCGTGGATGCCGGCGATCCCCTTGATCAGGGTGCTCTTGCCGGCGCCGTTGTCGCCGACGAGCGCGGTCACGCGCCCGGGGGTGATGTCGAGGTCGACGCCGCGGAGCACGTGCACGGCTCCGAAGCTCTTGTTGATGCCCCTCAGTGAGAGCAGTGGCCCCGTGGTGGGGGTACTGGCTGGCGTTTCCTCAGCGGTCGCGGACACGAGAACTCCTTGGTCGGTGCTGACGCGGATCGGGTGGAACGGGTTCGTGGGGTGGACCCGGTGGTACGGGCCCACCCCACGAGATGGTCAGGCCAGCGTCACTGCACGCCGTTGTCGGTGCAGAGCTGGGCGTAGGCGCCGGTGCAGACGTCTTCCTTCTTCTGGAAGCCGTCCGAGATCACCTTGGCGACCCCGTCCTTGTAGACGATCTCGGGCGTGGCCAGGGCGGACGGGACGTCCACACCGAGCTCGGTGTCCTTGACCGTGCCGGTCGCCAGGCTGGCGGCCTTGTCCTTGTCACCGTTGATCAGCGCGATGGCGAGGTCCGAGGCGGCCTTGGCCTCGAGGTTGGTGTCCTTGTAGACGGTCATGCACTGCGTGCCCGCCAGGATGCGCTGCAGGCCCTCGACGCTGGCGTCCTGGCCGGTGACCGGAACCTTGCCGTCGAGCCCGTTGGCCTTGAGCCGGGCGATGATGCCGCCGGCCATCGTGTCGTTCGCGGAGACCACACCGTCGACCTTGCCGTTGTTCTTGGTGAACAGCTGCTCGAACGCGGTGCCCGCCTTGGTGGCGTCCCACTCACCGGTCTGATCGCCGACCAGCTTGTAGTCACCCGAGTCGAACTTCGGCTGCAGGTTCGTCTGGTAGCCCTCCTTGAAGAGCGCGGCGTTGTTGTCGTTGGGGTCACCGTTGATGAACACGATGTTGGCCTTGGCCTTGCCCGCGTCGTCGAGGCACTTGGTGAGGCCCTCGCCCATGAGGTCGCCGACCTTCACGTTGTCGAACGACACGTAGTACGACGCGCCGCCACCGAGGGTGAGCCGGTCGTAGTCGATGCTCTGGATGCCGGCGTCGGCAGCCTTCTTGAGACACGCGCCACCCGACTCGGAGTCGAGGTTGACGATCATCAGGACGGACACGCCCTGGTTGATCATGTCGTCGCAGATGTTGCCGAACTTCGCCACGTCGCCGTCGGCGTTGGTGATGATCGAATCGACGCCGGCCGCGTCGAACGCCGCCTTGAGGCTCGGGCGGTCGTTGGCCTCCCAGCGCGGCGAGGTGGTCGCGTCCGGAAGGATCACGCCGACCTTCTTGGCCGCGTCGCTGCCCCCGTCGCCGTTGTCGTCGCTCGTGTCGCTTCCGCACGCGGAGAGGGACAGTGCGCCGAGCACTCCCACCGCGGCGAGAGCGACCAGACGCCTCGTTCCCAACGTGTAACCCATAACTGTCTCCCTCAACTTGGGTCTTGCGATGTGACTCACATCACGGTGTATGTTGTGGATCACAACATACTGATGAGCACACCCCAGCACAAGGGCCCATTCGGGACTTCTTTGTTCGGTGATGCAACGAATGGGCAACGACCCGAGGAGAGACCATGACGACGGACTGGGCACAGCTGACCCCCACGCGGGAGGACCGCTTCTCCTTCGGCCTCTGGACGGTCGGCTGGCAGGGCGTCGACGTGTTCGGCGGCGCGATCCGCGAGCCCCTCGACCCGGCCGAGGCGATCCACGCGCTCGCCGACCTCGGCGCCTACGGCATCACGTTCCACGACGACGACGTGTTCCCGTTCGGCTCCGACGCCGGCGTCAAGCAGCAGCACCTGGCTCCCCTGCGTCGCGCGCTCGAGGAGACCGGCCTGGTGGTGCCGATGGTGACCACGAACCTCTTCTCCCACCCCGTCTTCCGTGACGGCGGTTTCACCAACAACGACCGCGACGTACGCCGCTTCGCGCTGCGCAAGGTGCTCGACAACATGGACCTCGCCGCCGAGCTCGGCGCCCGGATCTTCGTGGCGTGGGGCGGGCGCGAGGGCGCCGAGTCCGGCGCCGCCAAGGACGTCCGGGCCGCGCTCGACCGCTACCGCGAGGGCTTCAACGTGATGACGGCGTACGCGCTCGACCAGGGCTACGACATGCGGTTCGCCATCGAGCCCAAGCCCAACGAGCCGCGGGGCGACATCCTGCTGCCGACGATCGGCCACGCGCTGGCGTTCATCGAGGAGCTCGAGCACTCCGAGCTGGTCGGCGTGAACCCCGAGGTCGGCCACGAGGAGATGGCCTCCCTGAACTACGCGCACGGGCTGGCCCAGGCGCTCTGGCACGGCAAGCTCTTCCACATCGACCTCAACGGCCAGACCGGCCCGCGCTACGACCAGGACCTGCGCTTCGGCGCCGGCAACGCCCGTGGGGCGTTCTGGACCGTCGACATCGTCGAGAACGGCGGCTACGACGGTCCCCGGCACTTCGACTTCAAGCCCCCGCGCACCGAGGACAAGGCCGGCGTGTGGGCCTCCGCCGAGGGCTGCATGCGCAACTACCTGATCCTGCGCGAGAAGGTCCGCGCCTTCCGCGCCGACCCCGAGGTCCAGCACGCGCTGGCCGAGGCCCGGGTCGACCAGCTGGGCACCCCCACGCTGGAGGCCGGCGAGACGATCGCCGACCTGCGCAAGGAGGCCTTCGACCCCGACGAGGCCGGCCGCCGCGGGATGGGCTTCGAGCGGCTCGACCAGCTCGCGCTCGAGCACCTGTACGGCACCCGGGGCTGACGTGGCGCGCGTCGCCGGGGTCGACTCCTCCACCCAGTCCTGCAAGGTCGTCGTCCTCGACGCCGACACGGGCGACGTGCTCCGGGAGGGGCGGGCCGCCCACCCGGACGGCACGGAGGTCGACCCGGCGGCGTGGGGCGCCGCCCTGGACGAGGCGGTCCGCGCCGCGGGCGGCCTCGAGGACGTCGATGCGGTGGCCGTGGGCGGCCAGCAGCACGGCATGGTGTGCCTCGACGAGGCCGGACAGGTGGTGCGTCCCGCGCTGCTGTGGAACGACACCCGCTCGGCCGACGCGGCAACCCGGCTGATCGAGGAGCTCGGCGGGCCCGCGGCGTGGACCGAGGCCGTGGGGAGCGTCCCGGTCGCGTCGCTGACCGTCACCAAGCTGCGCTGGTTGCGCGACCACGAGCCCGAGGCGGCGGCCCGCACCGCCGCGGTCTGCCTGCCGCACGACTGGCTGACCTGGCGGCTCTCGGGCTCCACGTCCCTCGACGACCTGGTCACCGACCGGTCCGACGCCAGCGGCACCGGGTACTGGTCCCCCGCCACCGGCGCGTACCGCACCGACCTCCTGGAACTGGCGCTCGGCCACGTGCCGGCGCTCCCCCGGGTCCTCGGTCCGTCGGAGCCGGCCGGACGGACCCCGTCGGGTGCGGTGCTCGGTCCCGGCCTCGGCGACAACGCCGCCTCCATGCTCGGCCTGGCCGCGGGCGACACCGACGCGGTCGTCTCCGTCGGTACGTCGGGTGTCGCCTGCGCGATGTCCCCGGTCCCGGCCGGCGACCCCACCGGCGCCGTCGCCGGCTTCGCCGACGGGACCGGCCGCTTCCTGCCGCTCGCCTGCACCCTCAACGCGGCCCAGGTCCTCGACTCCACCGCGACTCTGCTCGGCGTCGACCACGCCGGGCTCAGCGACCTGGCCCTCGCCGCTCCGGCGGGCGCGGGCGGCGCGGTCCTGGTCCCCTACTTCGTCGGCGAACGCACCCCGAACCTCCCCCGCGCCACCGCGTCCCTGCACGGCCTGGACCCGGTCAGCTGGACCCGCGGGCACCTGGCACGCGCCACCGTCGAGGGACTGCTCTGCGCCCTCGCCGACTGCCTCGACGCCCTCGACGCCGAGGGAGCACGGGTGGACCGGGTGCTGCTCACCGGCGGCGGCGCCGCCTCCCCCGCGGTGCGCGACGACGCGCCCCGCGTGCTCGGACGACCGGTCGTCTGCCCGCCGAGCGGGGAGTACGTCGCCCGGGGCGCGGCGGTCCAGGCCGCCTGGGTGCTGACCGGGAAGCTCCCGGACTGGCCCGCGCCCGGGGGCACCGAGCACAGCGCACCCGTCACCCCGGGCCTGCGCGAGCGCTACCGCGAGGCCCGGGACAAGGTGCTGGACCGGCTCTGAGCCGGCCTCGTCGAACCGGCTCCGGCAGCTCAGACCAGCTCGGGCAGCCTCAGGTGCGCCAGGGCGAGCTCGAACTCGGCCACGTCGAGGAACGCGACACCCATCTCGCGGTTCGCCTCGTCGCGGATCTCACGGGCCCGCTCCCGGGTGGCCATCAGGGCCTCACGCGAGTCGAACGTGACGGTCCCGCAGGTGATGCTGCGGGCCCGGTCCATGAGCAGGCTGGCCGAGCAGAAGCCGGCCATCTCCTCGAACTGCGGCAGCAGCCGGGTGCGCCACATCTCGACGGTGGCGTCGAGGTCGCGCGGGTGGGCCCAGGTGATCCGGCAACAGGCGCCGTCGGCCGAGGTGTGGTTGCGGTGCATGACCGCGACCTCCCACTCCTCCACCGCCGGGGCGCCGCCGAGCAGCTCGCCGGCCCGGGCGCGGTAGGGCGCGAGCCGGTCGGCGCTCGCCCGCATCGCGTGCTCGCCCTCCCACGAGCTGGTGGCGATGCAGCGACCGGACTCACGGTCGACGACCAGGGACATCCCGACACAACCGTCCATGGCCGTGATTGCCGGCATGACGTCGTCCCGGATGTAGGCGATGCCGGCTTCGATGGAACCAGGGGCACCCTGGATCGTGGTGGAGCGCGCAAACATGTCTCAGCCTCCTCGCGGGTCCAGACGACGCCCCAGCGGCGTCGCCGCACCCGACCACGTTCCTCCGGTGCCGCCCGGGAGGCAATGCGTCACGCCGTCCCGCGCCGGCTGGTCGAGACCGCGCCGGGCTACCAGGCCTCGGCGAGCAGCCCGCGGGTGTCGGTGAGCAGCTCGGGGAGCGTCTTGGTGCGACCGATGATCGGCATGAAGTTCTGGTCGCCCGGCCAGCGCGGCACCACGTGCTGGTGCAGGTGGGCCGAGATCCCGGCACCCGCGATGTGACCCTGGTTCATGCCCAGGTTGAAGCCCTGGGCCCCGGACACGCTGCGGATCACGGTCATCGCCCGCTTGGTGAGGGCGGCCATCTCGGTGGCCTCCGCGTCGGTCGTCTCGGTGTAGTCCCCGACATGCCGGAACGGGCAGACCATCAGGTGTCCGGGCGAGTACGGGTAGAGGTTGAGCACCACGTAGGCAAGCTCCCCGCGGTGCACGATCAGCCCGTCCTCGTCCGACATCTCGGGCACCCGGCAGAACGGGCACTCCCCCGGGGTCCCGTCGGCCGGCTTGTTCGCCCCCCGGATGTAGGACATCCGGTGCGGGGTCCAGAGCCGGTCGAGACCGTCGGCCTCGCCCACGCCGTCCTGCCGGAGCTCGTCGGAGTCCGCCGCCATCAGACCTGGGCCCGGGACGCGACAGCCTCGACGACCCGGCTGATGGCCTCCTCGATCGGCACCCCGTTGTCCTGGTGGCCGTCGCGGTAGCGGAACGACACGGCATTGTTGGCCATGTCGTCGTCACCGGCGATCATCATGAACGGCACCTTCTGGAGCTGCGCGTTGCGGATCTTCTTCTGCATCCGGTCGTCGGAGTCGTCGACCTCGGCCCGCAGCCCGGCGAGCTTCATCCGCTTCGCGACGTCGTACAGGTAGTCGTTGTGCCGCTCCGCGATCGGGATCGCCTGAACCTGCACCGGCGCGAGCCAGGGCGGGAAGGCGCCCGCGTAGTGCTCGACGAGCACCCCGATGAACCGCTCGATGGAACCGAACTTCGCCGAGTGGATCATCACCGGACGCTGGCGCGAGCCGTCGGGTGCGACGTACTCGAGCTCGAAGCCGCGGGGCTGGTTGAAGTCGTACTGGATGGTCGACATCTGCCAGGTGCGGCCGATCGCGTCCCGGGCCTGGACGGAGATCTTCGGTCCGTAGTACGCCGCACCGCCCGGGTCCGGGACCAGCTCGAGGCCGGACTCGGTGGCGACCTTCTCCAGCACCGCGGTCGCCTCGGCCCACTCGTCGTCGGAGCCGACGAACTTGTCGGGCTTGGAGTCGTCACGGGTGGACAGCTCGAGGTAGTAGTCGTCCAGCCCGAAGTCGCGGAAGAGGCTCAGGCAGAAGTCGAGGAGGTGCTGGATCTCGCCGGGCGCCTGCTCGCGGGTGACGTAGGAGTGCGAGTCGTCCTGCGTCATGCCCCGGACCCGGGTGAGGCCGTGGACCACGCCGGACTTCTCGTTGCGGTAGACGCCGCCGAACTCGAACAGCCGCAGCGGCAGCTCGCGGTAGGAACGCCCGCGCGAGCGGTAGATCAGGTTGTGCATCGGGCAGTTCATCGCCTTGAGGCGGTACTCGGCGCCCTCCATCTCCATCGGCGGGAACATGCCGTCGGCGTAGTAGGGCAGGTGCCCGGAGGTGTGGAACAGCCCCTCCTTGGAGATGTGCGGGGTGCCGACGTACTCGAAGCCCTCCTCGATGTGCCGGCGACGCACGTAGTCCTCCATCTCCCGCTTGATCACCCCGCCCTTGGGGTGGAACACCACGAGACCGGAGCCGATCTCGTCGGGGAAGGAGTAGAGGTCGAGCTCGCGGCCGAGCTTGCGGTGGTCGCGGCGCTCGGCCTCCTCGATACGGTGCAGGTGCGCCTCGAGCTCCTCCTTGGTCTCCCAGGCGGTTCCGTAGATGCGCTGGAGCTGCTTGTTCTTCTCGTCGCCGCGCCAGTACGCCGCGGCGGAGCGCATCAGCTTGAACGCCGGGATCCGCTTGGTGGTGGGCAGGTGCGGGCCACGGCACAGGTCCTTCCACGCCACCTCGCCCTTGCGGTCGAGGTTGTCGTAGATGGTCAGCTCGCCGCTACCGACCTCGACGGAGGCCCCCTCGGCCGCGTCCGCGACGTCGCCGGAGCCGCCCTTGAGCCCGATCAGCTCGATCTTGTAGGGCTCGTCGGCGAGCTCGTCGAG
>JBEVFC010000029.1:0-6389 GCA_040512455.1 Nocardioides sp. | reverse complement strand
CCCCCCCCCCCCCCCCCCCCCCCCCCCCCGGGCCGCGCCGGCGGAGCCGGCGCCTTGATCTCTTAGAGGTGAATTCGGCAGAAAAGAGCCCGACTCAGGCGTGCGTCTCGTGCTCATGGGCGGAGTGGGTCGCCGCCTCGAATTGGATCGTGGAGTGCGCGACGTTGAAGTCGGTGTCGATGGTGTGCTGGAGCTTGTCGAGCATCGGGCCCAGGTGCCCGTCGAGGAAGCATGAGTCGTCGACCACCACGTGCGCGGTGAGCACGGGCAGCCCGGTGGCAACTGTTGAGGCGTGAAGGTCGTGCACGTCTTGGACGTGCGGCAAGGCCAGCATTTTGGCCCGGACCTGCGAGAGGTCGACGCCCCGCGGTGTGGACTCCAGCAGCACGTCGACGGTTTCCCGCAGCAGCTTGAAGGTGCGCGGGATGATCAAAACCCCGATGAGCAGTGACGCCACCGCGTCCGCACGCACCCAACCGGTGGTGGCGATGACGACGGCCGCGATCAGGACCGCGACCGAGCCGAGGGCGTCGTTGAGAACCTCGAGGAACGCCGCCCGCATGTTCATGTTCGCGTCGCGTCCGCCGGCCAGAACTGCGAGGCCGATGACGTTGCCCAGCAGGCCGACAACTCCGAAGACGAGCATCATCCCCGAGGTGACGGCCGGTGGGTTGAACAGCCGCTGAACCGCCTCGACGAGCACGAACACCCCGACCGCGAGCAGCACCGCAGCCTGGGCGGCGGCACCGAGGACCTCCGCCCGACGGAAGCCCCAGGTGCGTTCGTCGGTCGCGGGCCGAGCGGCGAGCACCGCGACGATCAGGCCGAGAGTGAGGCCGGCGACGTCGGTGAGCATGTGCGCGGCGTCCGCCAGCAGCGCCAAGGATCCCGACAGGACCGCACCAACGACCTCGACCACGAGGACGGCCACCGTGATGATCAATACGGTTGCGAGGCGCCCGCGATGCTGAGCCGCGCCCGGTTGTCCGTGACCGTGTCCGGCGCCCATCAGTGGTCCTTCGTCTTCGCGGACCCGGGTGTCGTGATGTTCAGCGGAGCCAGCGGCTGAGTAGCAGCGGACGCCGTCACGCCGGACGGCGAGGTCGTGCAGCACCCGTCGGCGCACACATCGGCGGAGACCGCTGCGGCGGTGCTTTCGGCAGGGATGGTGTCGTCGCAGCTGTCGCCGCACGCATCGGCGCTCGCCGGGATGGCGGTGCCAACAGGTCCGCAGCCGCAGTTCTCGCCCTTGAATGCTTCGATACCTTCACGTACGGCCACGGCGGCGATGATCAGGCCCGCGATGGGGTCTGCCCACCACCAACCCAGGGTGGCGTTCGCCAGGAGTCCGACGAGGAGCACCGCCGAGAGGTAGGTGCACAGGAGCGTCTGCTTGGAGTCGGCCACGACGCTGCCCGAACCCAGTTCGCTGCCGGTTCGGCGCTGCGCCCAGGAGAGGAACGGCATCACGGCCAGCGACGCGGCCGCGATCCCAATGCCCAACACCGACCGATCCGGCTCGCTGTGGGTGAGCAGTGACCGGGTCGACTCGATCGTCACGTAGGCGGCCAGCGCGAAGAACGAGAACGCGATCAGTCTCAGGGCCTGCTTCTCGCGGGTCTCGGGCAGCGGGTGGCGGAACTGCCACAAGATCACCAGGCCGGAGCCGACCTCGACCAGGGAGTCCAGGCCGAATCCGACCAGGGCGATGGACGAGGCGGTGGCGCCGGCCACGATCGCGATGGCGGCCTCGATGAGGTTGTAGCTCACCGACGCGCCGGCCAGCAGCTGTGCGCGTCGGCCGAGCTGGCGACGTCGGTCGCCATCGACGGTCCGGGTGGCGGTCATGTCGGTGGCCGTCGGGTGGCCGCTCATGGGGTCGTTCCGTCTCCGTAGTTGGGGCACAGCACCACCGCGTCGCCGGTGAGGCCAAGGAGTTTCTCCGCAGCCGCGAGCAGTTCCAGGGTCGCCTGGGGATGGGCCAGGGAGTACACGGAGGCGCGGCCCTGAGTCCGGACGGCCAGGATTCCGCAGTCGAGCAGACAGCCGCAGTGCGCGCTGACTGTGCTTTGGGCCAGACCCAGGTGCCGGGTCAGGTCCACGACGCGGTGCTCGCCCAGGGCGAGATGCTGCACGATCGCCAGCCGGGACCTGTCACTGAACCCGTGGAACAGGCAGGCCGCGGCGGTCAGGGCCGCGGACTCGCCGACCCCGGGGACATCGCCTGGTGTCTCTATCATCGTCATACGCCGATGCTATCTGGATTGCTGCTTCCGTGTCGAACGGCGGGGCGTGCCCGGCGCATACCCATGACGCTGCCGCAAGAAGCGTCGGATCCAGAGACCCGCGACTACCCAAGCAATCAGCGGTCCGCGATCCCTGGGCACAAGTGGGTGACGGTCGAGGCGAACCGCAGGGAGGGTCAGCCCTAGATGCACCTCAATCAGGCGATGTTCACGGGGCAGAGCCGGCTCTAGCCTGACGGGTGCATGCGCGAACTCATGAGGTGGTGTTGATGTTGACAGCGGTGGAACTGCTGGTACTCATCGCCCTGAGCATGATCATCGGCGTCTTGGCCGGCCTTGTAGCCGCTCGTGAGGCGGAAGGCATTCCGCTGTTCTTCGCCGTTTTCTCTGCAGTTATCGGCACGACCGTCGTCTGGGTCATGTACAGGTCGCTGGCGGGCGAGGCGAACGCCAGCGGGGGCATGACCGACTGGCCCCACTGGATCGTGTCCCTGGTGGGCGGGACATTCGTCGCCCTCAACGCAGTCCTGATTACCCATGACATCTAGCTGGCGTTCGACCCGACCGAGTTGCGAGGCACCGATCTCGATGTCCCTCAATAACGTTTCGATAACACCACGGTCCACCCGACGTCACCCCATTGAGACGACGAGGCACGGCACCGGACGCTGAGTGATCTTTCGCGAACGTGTCTGCACGTCGGCCCATCACCCTTACAAGCGGTGCGTCTGACGTCTGGCCGGCAACGACGTCTGAATGGTGTGTCACCTTGGATTCATGGCGGCGAAAGATGCCACGGTCCTCATGCCGGGACCGGTGACCGCGACTCGGCTGGTGCATGAGTTGGCGGAGAACAACGGCGTCTGTGTGAGGCCGTTGATGCGGCGAGTCACCGACCGTGAAAGCGGTCACGTGCAGAGAGTGGTGATCCCTTGCGGGTCCACCCGCGAGTCGGTCTGCATGCCGTGCGCCAGCAAGGGACGCCGGCTGCGCATGCAGCAATGCGCCGAGGGGTGGCACCTCGTCGAGGATCCCCTGGACGAGCAGTCCACCCATCCGGGGACCGGGCACGCTGCCGGGGAGGGCCAGGGCACGGGCGGAGACAAGTCTCCCGGCCGTCGGGTCCGTTCCACACGGCGGCGTACTGACGTCCTTGATCTTCCGCGGGTGCCTGTCGAGGAGCGGTCGGTGGGTCGGACGTTCACCGCGCCGGACGGAACGACCTACCGCCCCTCCATGTTCGTGACGCTGACACTCGGCTCGTACGGCAAGGTCGTGCAGGCCAGGACCGCCGGTCACGTGCGTGGCGCTGGTTGCCCGGTGGCCCCGGATCGCTACGACTACCGGCGCGCTGCCATCGAGGCGATGTTCTTCTCCCGGCTGTTCGACAGGTGGATGCAGAACCTGCGCCGCTGCGCGGGATACCGCGTTCAGTACTTCGGGGCGATCGAACCCCAGCGCCGGCTCGCTCCCCACATCCACCTCGCTCTTCGGGGCGCGATCCCGCGTGAGGTGATCCGGACGGTCACGCGGGCGACGTACCTGCACCTGTGGTGGCCCCCCTTTGAGGAGCCCGTGCACGTCGACCGGCTCCCGCGGTGGGATCGAGATGTGGGTGCCTACTGCGACCCGGAGACGGGAGCCCGCCTTCCCACATGGAGGGAGGCGCTCGATCGTGTGGACGAGAGCGCGGATGGTGCCGGGCCGGCCGTGGTGATGCGGTTCGGCGCCCAGGTCGACATCAAAGGCATCGTCGCACCCAGCGCCGACGCGGAACGGTCCGTGCGCTACCTGGCGAAGTACCTGACCAAGTCCATCTCGGAGACGTTTGTCGATCCCGAGCAGCCGGACACCCGTTATGAAGCCCACATTGATCGGCTGCACGAACAGCTCGTGTTCCTGCCGTGCTCGCCGGAGTGTGCCAACTGGTTGCGCTATGGCGTCGAGCCCAGGGATCCCGGCCCAGGACTGATTCCGGGCATGTGCAGCTCGAGGTCGCACGACCGGGAGAACCTCGGCCTCGGTGGTCGTCGGGTCCAGGTTTCCCGCGCGTGGTCCGGCAAGACGCTGCGTCTGCATCGCGCGGATCGAGCGGCCGTGGTGCGCGAGGTACTCGCCGAGGCCGGGATCCGGGTGCCGCAGGCCGACCGCATGGCGGTGAGCGTCACCTGCACCGATGGTCTCCCCCGCTACGTCTGGGAGCCTGAGCCGGTCGACACCGCTGCTTACCTCGATGCCGTGATGCGCGCGATCCGGGAGCGATTGACCTGGCGCCGGCAGTACGAGGAAGCGAAACGTGTGGTGGCGAGTCGCGCCAGCCCCGACGGGTCTGTGGAAACCGGTTCGGCAACCCCATCGCCGCGGCCTCCCGACAGCCAGCATCCTTTGGTCGCCTGCCCGTCGGTCCAGGGTGAGCGCAGCGAATCACGAAGTGACACGAAGTGCCCTGGACGGGCGGGCAGGCGACCAACACTGGGGTGGCGGGAGGCCGCGGCCCCGACCCGCACGAGGAGAGGTAGCCAGTGATGCCGCAGAAGAAGGATCGTGAGCCGTTTGCCACGGGGCTGCCCGTGTTGTTGACCTCTGAGGAGGTGGCGAAGGCGCTGCGGGTGGATCCGTCCACGCTGAGTCGATGGCGTTCGCGCGGCATGGGCCCTCGTGCGGTGTGGCTGGGGCCGGGGACGCCGCGTTATCGCTCGGAGGACGTGACGGACTGGTTGCAGAAGGCGTCAGGGTGACCATTCGCAAGGAGCCGTCCGGACGCTTCCGGGCGGTGCTGAAGGTGGGGCGGGAGTACGTCGCGGGTCGCACCTTCGACACCAAGCGGGAGGCGCAGGGATGGCTGGCTCGGGAGCGTGCGGCCTTGGCCGGCGGGATCGATCCCCGGGCCGGGCGCGCGACCGTTCGCGCGTTGCTGCCGGTGTGGTTGGAGGAGCGACGGTCCGCGGTTTCGGCGAAGACCTACTCGGCCGACGCGGCACTTCCTCGGCTCGTGCCACCCTCACTCGCTGCGCTTTCGGTGGGCGCGGTGACGGATCGTGAAGTGCAGCGCACGCTGGTGGCCCTGTCGCGCGACGGGCTTGCGGAGGCTTCCGTGCGGCGGTTCCGGGCGTCGCTGTCCTCGTTCTTCGCGTGGGCGGTCCGCGAGCGCATGCTCGCGGGCAACCCGGTGACGCGGACCAGGGTGCCGCGCGGCGGAACCCCGAGGGCAGAGATGTTCCCGTTCGCCGAGGACGAGCTGGAGCGCGTCTATGCCGCGGCGGTGTGTCACCTGGGCGCCTCGGGTCGAAGCACTCGCTTGGCTGATGTGCTGCTGGTGGCGGCGTGGACGGGGCTGCGATGGTCGGAGCTTCGTGCCGTCCGGGTCCGGGACTTTGCCGAGGTGCCGATGCCGCTGCTGATCGTGCAGCGGGCTGAGCCGGAAGGTACGCGGGTGAAGGGCACCAAGTCGGGACGCTCGAGGCACGTGCCAGTGGCGGACCGCATCCTCCCTCTGGTGCGGGCGATGGCGTCGGGGCGGGACGGCGAGGCGCATCTGTTCGTCACCGCCACCGGGCACCGGTTGCACGCCTCGGCCTTCAAGCGCACCCTCGGGTGGGCCACGCTGGCCCAGGGGCGTCGGATCCACGACCTGCGGCACACCGCGGCTTGCCTCTGGCTGGCTCGGGGTGTCGATCCGGTAACGGTGCAGTCATGGATGGGGCACGCGTCGATCGCCACCACGAACATCTACCTGCACCATCTCGGAACGGCTGCGGACCGGGCCGGACTGGACCGTCTGAACCGTCCGGGGCACGCCGGGGGCACGCGCGTGGACGGCGAGGCAGAGTCACAAGAATGAAAGAACCCCGCCACCCCAGCGTTTCCGCTGGTGGGACGGGGTTTCGGTTTGGTGGAGCTGAGGGGATTCGAACCCCTGACCTTCTCATTGCGAACGAGACGCGCTACCAACTGCGCCACAGCCCCAAGTGCGTCCGAGGACGCGGGGCCAAACGTTAGCACCCGGTCCGGGGCGGTTCCCAATCGGTCAGGCGACCTGTCACTTCCGGCTGTGGAGAAGCCGCTGACCCGTCACTTCCGGTTGTGAAGAAGCCGCTGACCCGTCATCCCGGTTGTGGAGAATCCATCGACCTGTCAGTTGCT
>JBEVFC010000338.1:0-8011 GCA_040512455.1 Nocardioides sp. | reverse complement strand
CGGCGGGCTCGGGGCTGCTGGTGCCCGGGCTGTTCGACCACTACCAGGCGTTCACGCCCCGCCCGGCCGCGTACTTCGGGGTGCCGGTGCTGCGTCGACCCTCCGCGACCATGGTGACCGTCGCGGGGGGCGGTTTCGTCGCCTCCGGGCCGCACGGCGCGGACCGGCAGCCGCTGCCGTGGGCGCCGCCGGCACTCCACCTGACCGGGCTCGAGGGCGCCGGCGAGGTGCAGACGCCGCTCACCGGACCGGCCGCCGCCAGCCTCCGGGTCGGCGACACCGTGTGGTTCCGGCACGCCAAGTCCGGGGAGCTCTTCGAGCACTCGCAGGAGGTCCACCTGCTGGCCGGTGACGCGATCGTCGAGACGGTCCCGACCTACCGCGGCACCGGGCACGCCTTCGGATGAGCGTCCCGGACGCCACCGTGTCCGCGGTCCTCGCGCACCTGGAGACCCGGCCGCCGCTCCTCGACGAGGGCCGGCTGCTCTGCATCGACGGTCCGGCCGGTTCCGGGAAGACGACCCTGGCCGCCGCGGTCGCGGAGGCCACCGGCGCCCGGGTGCTGCACCTGGACGACCACTACGAGGGCTGGCAGGGGCTGGGCGACGCTCCGTCGCGGATCCGCGACGAGATCCTCGCGCCGCTGGCCGCGGGGATGCCCGGGTTCTACCGGCGCTACGACTGGGACCGGCGGGAGTTCGCCGAGCTGCACGTCGTCGAGCCGTCGGAGCTGCTGGTGCTCGAGGGGGTCGGGTCCGGCTCGCGCGAGCTCGCGTCGTACCGCGCCACCCTGGTCTGGGTCACCGCCGACGCCGACCTGCGGCTCGAGCGCGGGCTGGCCCGCGACGGGGAGGGGGCGCGCGAGGACTGGGTGCGCTGGATGGACGACGAGCAGAAGCACTTCGCCGAGCACGGCACCGCCGAGGCCGCGGACCTGCGGGTCGACGCGTCGGGCCGGCTGGTCTGAGCGTCAGTCCCGGTCGCCCTGGTCGTCCGCACCGCCCGCCCGCACGGCCCGCAGCTCGTCCTGCCTGCGTCGGCGGCGGATCTCGGTGCGCGCGAGTGCGAGGGCCAGCAGCACCGGCCAGACGTGGCCCAGCACGTCCAGCACCCGGCGGACCCAGCCCGGCAGCGTCCACGCGGGAAGGGCGATGTCGGGCAGCGGGAGGTCGGGCAGCGGGACAGACGGCAGGTCCGGGCGAGGGATCGAGGGAAGGTCCGGCCACGGCAGGGACACCGCGAATCGGATCGCCAGCAGCCCGAGGAGCAGGGGCAGGACGACGGTGAGCACGCTGACGGCGACCGCACGGGCCGCGTGCCGGCGCGGGTGGCGGCGGACCCGCTCCTCGTACGCCGCGGCGGGCGAGCCGGGCTCCGGCTCCAGGTCCACGCCGGCCCCGGGCACGGCCACCGCGCCCTCGTGCCACGTCGCCCGGCGTCCCCGGCCGAGGGGCGTGAAGCGCACCTGCAGGGTCCCGGTCTGCTCGACGGGCGGCTCCACGCCGGTGCCGGGACGCAGGGTGACCTTCTCGTCACTGGTCCGGGTGGTGGCCACCAGCGCCTCGTCGACCCACCACTCCACACGCCGGGTGAGCCCCCGCTCGACGGCCTCGACGCGGTGCTCGTGGCCGTCGACGGTCAGCGACCACCGCTGCGTCCGTCCCGGCTTCTCCCCCACGCGTCGACCGTAGGTGGACGAACTCGGGTCCCGCATCCGCCCTCGGTCGCCCTCGGCATGACTTTGGTAGTGGTCAGGGGCCCTCGAGCAGGAGCGCACGCACCTGGCGCACCGCGAGCCGGGACCGGTCGCCGTCCGAGCTCTGGATGCCCATCACCGGACAGGTGTCGCCGTCGTCGAGGTCCAGCGTCGCCCAGGGCGCGCCGGGCGGCATGTGGATCGCGACGACCTGGGCCCACTCTATGTCGGGGGGCTTGTAGCGGTTGACCCCGGTCAGGTGGTCCGTGGTGGCCACCACCCGGGACCGGAGCAGCGCGAACCAGGCCGCGAACGCCATCAGCCCGAGCCCGATCGCGGTGCCCCGCTGGAACAGCGTGAAGGTGTCCTTGACCTCGGGCGGGAACGCCACCCAGGCGCCGACGACCAGGATCAGCAGGCCGCCGCCGAGGGCGCCGCCGGCCAGGCGTACGCCGAGCGGCCGCCAGGTGTGCGGGAGGGTCACCGTGTCCCTCGCCTCAGAGTCGGCAGGCATGGATGTCGGTGAGCAGGATGCCGCGCGCACCCAGGTCGAACAGGTCGTCCATCAGACGCTGGGCACCCGTCCGCGGCACCATCGCCCGCACCGCCACCCAGCCCTCGCGATGGAGTGGAGACACGGTCGGGCTCTCGATGCCGGGGGTCAGCGGCAGCGCCCGCTCGACCCGGTCGGTGGGGATGTCGTAGTCCATCATCACGTAGCTGCGGGCGACCATCACGCCGTCGATGCGCCGGCGGAAGACCTCGAAGCCGTCGGGCTCGGGGGCGTCGGCGCGGGTGATCAGCACCGCCTCGGACTCCAGCACCACGTCACCGAAGGTGGCCAGGCCGGCCGCCCGCAGCGTGCTGCCGGTCTCCACCACGTCGGCGATCACGTCCGCGACCCCGAGCTGGACGCTGGTCTCGACGGCGCCGTCCAGCCGGGTCACGGTCGCGTCGATCCCCCGCTGGTCGAGGAACCGCCGCACCACCCCGACGTACGACGTGGCGATGCGGAGGCCGGCGAGCTGGTCGAGGTCGGTGTACTTCCCGGCCGGGCCGGCGAAGTGGAAGGTCGACCGGCCGAAGCCCAGCGACAGCACCTCCTGCGCGTGCGCGCCGGAGTCCAGCAGCAGGTCGCGGCCGGTGATGCCGACGTCGAGGGTGCCCTCGCCGACGTACAGGGCGATGTCGCGGGGCCGGAGGTAGAAGAACTCCACCCCGTTCTCGGGGTCACCGTGAGCCAGCTCCTTGGTGTCCTGGCGCTGGCGGTAGCCGGACTCGCGGAGCATCTCGGAGGCGGACTGGGACAGCGATCCCTTGTTGGGGACGGCGATCCGGAGCGGCCGGTCAGGCAGGGTCATCGCAAGGTTCCTCAGAGGTACGAGTAGACGTCGTCGAGCGTGATGCCGCTGGCGATCATGAGCACCTGGGCGTGGTAGAGCAGCTGGCTGAGCTCCTCCGCCGTCGCGTCCTTGCCCTCGTGCTCGGCGGCCATCCAGGACTCGGCGGCCTCCTCGACCAGCTTCTTCCCGATCGCATGGACGCCGGCGTCGAGCTCGGCCACGGTGCCGGATCCCTCGGGACGGTTCTGGGCCTTGTCGTTCAGCTCGACCCAGAGCTCTTCGAACGTCTTCACGTCGAGAATCCTACGGCGTACGGCGGTCCGGCCACCGGGCGGTCTCGGCGCCGGACCCTAGTCCAGGTAGCCCCGTCGGACCTGCTTGAGGAGCTGGGCGGTCTCGAGAGCGGCGGCGGCCGCCTCCCAGCCCTTGTCCTCGCTGGAGTCGTCGAGGCCGGCCCGGTCGAGGGCCTGCTGCTCGTCGTCACAGGTGAGCAGGCCGAAGCCGACGGCAGTGCCGGTGTCGAGCGCGACCCGCGACAGCCCGTCGGTGGTCGCGTTGCAGACGTACTCGAAGTGCGGGGTGCCGCCACGGATCACCACGCCGAGGGCGACGATCGCGTCGTAGCCCTGGGCGGCGAGGGCACCGGCCATCACCGGCAGCTCGAACGCGCCCGGGACCCGGACCACCACGGGGGCCTCGACCCGGTAGGCCTTGAGCGCGCGCTCGGCGCCGGCCAGCAGGCCGTCCATCACCTGCTGGTGCCAGCTCGAGGCGACCACGGCGACCCGGAGGTCGTGGCAGTCGATGGGGGTCTGGTCAGGGGCTCCGGCTCGGCTCACGGAAGGGTCCCTTCGAGGTCGGTGCTGGCGCGGGGGTGGTCGAGGTCGGGCAGCGCGTGGCCCATCCGGTCCCGCTTGGTCAGCAGGTAGGCGATGTTGTGGTCGTTGGGCCGCGGCGTGAGCGGCACCCGCTCGGCCACGTGGACACCGTAGTCCTCGAGGTTCGTGACCTTGTCGGGGTTGTTGGTCATCAGCCGGACGCCGGCGACGCCGAGGTCCCGGAGGATCTGGGTGGCGGTGCCGTAGTGGCGGGCGTCGGCCGGCAGCCCGAGGTCGAGGTTGGCGTCGACGGTGTCCCGGCCGCCGTCCTGGAGCTGGTAGGCCTGCAGCTTCGCGACCAGGCCGATCCCCCGGCCCTCGTGCCCGCGGAGGTAGACCACGACACCGCGGCCCTCGTTCACGATCCGCTCGA
This sequence comes from Nocardioides sp., assembly GCA_040512455.1. GTDB lineage: Bacteria > Actinomycetota > Actinomycetes > Propionibacteriales > Nocardioidaceae > Nocardioides. Next base: position 3,721 of record JBEVFC010000338.1, on the reverse strand, counting down.
GCGCCTCGTCGAGCTGCGGCCCGCAGTCGCAGCGGTGGCTGCCGAACACATCACCCGTCAGGCACTCGCTGTGCACCCGGGTGAGGACCGGCGCCTCGCCGGAGATGTCGCCGTACACCAGCGCGATGTGCTCGCTGTCGTCGACCGTGACGGTGTAGCCGTACGCCGTGAACTCGGCGTACCGGGTGGGCAGCCGGGTCTCGGCAACCCGGGTGACCAGGTGCTCGTGGCGACGGCGGTACTTCACCATCTCCTCGATGGAGATCATCGCCAGCCCGTGCTCGTCGGCGAACTCGCGGAGCTCGCCGGCACGCTTCATGGTGCCGTCGTCGTTGACCACCTCGACGAGGACGCCGGCCGGGGTCAGCCCGGCCATCCGGGCCAGGTCGACGGCCGCCTCGGTGTGGCCGCGCCGCACCAGCACGCCGCCCTCGCGGTAGCGCAGCGGGAACACGTGGCCGGGCCGGGTGATCTCCCACGGCTCGGTGGCCGAGTCGGCCAGCACCCGGGCCGTGTGCGCCCGGTCGGCGGCTGAGATGCCGGTGCTGACGCCGTCGCGGGCGTCGACGGAGATCGTGTACGCCGTGCGGAGCTTGTCCTTGTTGTGCGGGGTCATCAGCGGGATCTCGAGCCGGTCCAGCATCTCGGCCGGCATCGGCACGCAGATGACGCCGCTGGAGTGACGGATCGTGAACGCCATCAGCTCCGGGGTCGCCTTGCTGGCGGCGAAGATGATGTCGCCCTCGTTCTCGCGGTCCTCGTCGTCGACGACGACGACCGCCTTGCCGGCCGCGATGTCGGCGATCGCCCGCTCGACGCTGTCGAGCCGGACGCGGCTGTGCTGGGTCTCCGTCACTGGTTCTTCTCCTTCACGAGACGGTCGAGGTAGCCGCTGGCGAGCAGCTTCTCGACGTGCTTGGCGAGGACGTCCGCCTCGAGGTTGACCCGGTCTCCGGCCTGCCGGAAGCCGAGCGTGGTGCGGGCCAGGGTCTCGGGGATGAGGCTGACCGTGAAGCTGTCGTCGCCCGCCTCGACGACCGTGAGGCTGACGCCGTCGACGGTGATCGAGCCCTTGTCGACGAGGTAGCGGCCCAGGCCGTCGGGCAGGGAGATCTCGACGACCTCCCAGTGCTCGCTGTGCTCGCGGCGGCGTACCTCGCCGACACCGTCGACGTGGCCCTGGACGATGTGGCCGCCGAGGCGCTTGTCGGCCGTGACCGCGCGCTCGAGGTTGACCCGGTCGCCGGGGCGTACGCCGCGCAGCGACGTCTTGTCGAGGGTCTCCTGCATGACGTCGGCGGTCCAGACGCCGTGGGCGGTGTCGGCGACGGTGAGGCAGCAGCCGTTGACGGAGATCGAGTCGCCCAGCGCGGTGCCCTCGAGCACGGTGCCGGCCCGGATGGACAGCCGGATGGCGTCCTCCTGCTCCTCGACGGCCTCGACGGTGCCGAGCTCCTCGACGATCCCGGTGAACATGTCAGTTGCCTCTCATCGTGATGCGGACGTTGGTCTGGTCCGTGGCGGTGTGGTGCTCCTCGTCGTGCCCGGGCAGCACGGTCACGTCGGTGACCGCGAAGTGGCGGGCGTCGGCGATCGTGTCAATGCCCAAGTCGGCCACGGCATTCCGGCCGGCGCCCAGCAGCATCGGCGCGACGTACGTGACGATCTCGTCGACCAGCCCGGCGCGGAGGAACGCCGCGGCCAGCGTCGGCCCGCCCTCCAGGAAGACGTGCTGGCGGTCGCGGGCGTGGAGCTGGGCGAGCGCCTCGTGCGGGTCGCGGGTGCGCAGGTGCAGGGTCTCGGCGCGGTCGTTGAAGATCCGCCGGGTCGGGGGAAGGTCCCGCTCGCCCATCACCACCCGCAGCGGCTGTCGGGGCAGCGGCTGGTCGAGCTCGTCGCGGACGGTCAGCTCGGGGTCGTCGACGGCGACGGTGTTGCTGCCGACCAGCATGGTGTCGGCCAGGCCCCGGAGCCGGTGGGTGTCGCGGCGCGCCTCGACGCTGCTGACCCAGCGGCTGGTGCCGTCGGCGGCGGCGCTCCGGCCGTCGAGGGTGGTGGCGAACTTCCAGGTCACGAACGGACGTCCGTGGTCGACGGCGAAGGTCCACACCGCGTTGGTGGCGCGGGCCTCGGTCTCGTGCAGGCCCTGCTCGACGTCGATGCCGGCCGCCGCGAGCGTCGCGCCGCCGCCGGTGGCCACCGGGTTGGCGTCGGCCTGGGCATAGACCACCCGGGCGACGCCGGCCGCGATCAAGGCCTGGGCGCAGGGGCCGGTCCGCCCGGTGTGGTTGCAGGGCTCGAGCGTCACCACGGCGGTGGCGCCGCGGGCCCGGTCACCGGCCTCGGCCAGGGCGGCGGCCTCGGCGTGCGGGCTCCCCGCCCCGCGGTGGAAGCCCTCGGCGACCTCCTCGCCGTCGGGGGTCAGCAGCACGCAGCCGACGCGCGGGTTCGGGCCGAGGGGTACGCCGGGCGTGCGGGAGAGCTCGATCGCGCGCAGCATTGCGCGGTCCTCGGCGGCGGTGAACACCATGGCCCAGCCCTTCTCCTCGGCTCCGGTTCGGGAGCGGTCCGCTCGGTCGCGGACCCGGAGGGGTGGCTGGAAGGGTGGCGGGTGCCGAAATCACGCGCTACGCGCGACGACACCTGCGTTGCTCTTCCCATCCGGACTTTGACCGTCGGTCCAGGAGTTCCACCTGGTCAACCGGCTGCTGGCTGCAGCCGGGTCGCGGACTTTCACCGCCGGCTCGGAATTGCACCGACCCCAGAGCACGCGAGCTCGAGAACTCGTCGGGATCCAGCCTGCCACATCCGGGGGCGGGCGGCGATGTGAGGCAGCCCACGCAAGACGGCGTCAGACCCGGCCCTGCTGGGCCACCCAGGACGCGTGCAGCCCGGCGTACACGCCGTCCTGCTCGACCAGGGCGGCGTGCGGGCCGCGCTGCACGATGCGCCCGCGGTCGACGACCACGACCTCGTCGGCGTTCTCGGCGGTGCTCATCCGGTGCGCGATGGTGACCGAGGTGCGGCCCTGCATCAGGCGTTCGAGGGCCCGGCCGATCCGCATCTCCAGGTTGGGGTCGACCGCGCTGGTGGCCTCGTCGAGGACCAGCAGGTCGGGATCGGCCAGGTGGGCGCGCAGCAGGGCGACCAGCTGCCGCTCCCCCGCCGACAGCGACTCGCCGCGCTGGCCGACCCGGGTGTCCAGGCCGCGGGGCAGCCCGTCGAGCCAGTCGGCGAGCCCGAGCTCGGCCGCGGAGGCGAGGATCTCCTCGTCGGTCGCCTCGAGGCGGCCGTAGCGGGCGTTGGCCCGCAGCGTGTCGTCGAAGAGGAAGCCCTCCTGGGGGACCAGGACGACGGACCGGCGCAGCGAGGACTGCTGGATCTGGCGCAGGTCCATGCCGTCGAGCCTCACCGCACCGTCGCGCGGGTCCATCAGGCGCGTCAGCAGCTTGGCGAACGTGGACTTGCCGGAGCCGGTCTCGCCGACGATCGCGATGCGGGTGCCGGACTCGATGTGCATGTCGATGTCGTGGAGGACGTCGGGGCCGCCGGGGTAGGCGAAGGTGACCCGCGAGAACTCCACGTCGATCGGTCCACGCGGCAGCACCTGGCCGTCGGGGCCGGGGTCGACGAGGTCCGCGGGTGTCTCGAGGATGCCGATCACCCGGCGCCAGCCGGCGATGGCGTTCTGGGCCTCGGTGAGGATCTGGGTGCCCATCTG
>JBEVFC010000318.1:0-24147 GCA_040512455.1 Nocardioides sp. | reverse complement strand
CGTCGTGGGTGAGCACCGCGAAGACGCCCGGCAGCTTGAGCGCCTCGGTGATGTCGACCCGGAGGATCCGGGCGTGCGGGTGCGGGCTGCGCAGGGTGACCCCCCAGAGCATGTCGTCCATCCAGAGGTCGCTTGCGTAGGCGAAGTCGCCGGTGACCTTCAGGGTGCCGTCCGGGCGGAGCGGCGAGGACCCCACCCCGTCGCGGGTCGGCCGGTCGACGCGGGTGCCGGTCATCGCGCTGCCGCCTTGCTCAGCAGGACGTCGGTCGCCTCGTGCACCTCGACGGCCAGCCGCTCCTCGTCCACGGTCACCAGCGCGTCGCGGCGGACCACCGGGCGGCCCTGCACCAGCAGCAGCTCGAGGGGCGGTGCCGAGCCGAGCACCAGGGCGGCGACCGGGTCCGGGATGTTGACGTGGGCGGCGGTATCGAGGCGCCACAGGGCGAGGTCGGCCAGCTTGCCCGGCTCCAGGGAGCCGATCTGGTCGTCCCAGCCCAGCACCTTGGCACCGCCGAGGGTGGCCAGCTCGAGGCCGTCGCGGACGGTGAGCGCCTGCGGGCCCCCGACGGCCCGGGCGAACAGCACCGAGTGCCGCAGCTCCTCGACCAGCGACGCGGCCTCGTTGGACGCGGCGCCGTCGACGCCGAGACCGACCGGGACGCCGGCGTCGCGCAGGTCGCGGGTGCGGCAGATCCCGGCACCGAGGCGGGCGTTGGAGGACGGGCAGTGGGCGACGCCGGTGTCCGAGGCGGCCAGCGCTGCGATCGCGCCGTCGTCGAGGTGGACGCCGTGCGCCAGCCACACGTCGGGACCCAGCCAGCCCAGCGAGTCGACGTACTCGACGGGGGAGCAGTCGAACCGCTCGCGGCAGAACGCCTCCTCGTCGTCGGTCTCGGCGAGGTGGGTGTGCAGCCGGACGCCCTTGTCCCGAGCCAGCTTGGCGGCCTGCTCGAGCAGGTCGCCGGTGACCGAGAACGGCGAGCAGGGGGCGACGCCGATGCGCAGCATCGAGTCCGGGGACGGGTCGTGGTGGCGGTCGATCGCCGCGGCCGTGGCGTCGAGGATCGCGTCGATCTCCTCCACGACGTGGTCCGGCGGCAGCCCGCCGCGGCTGTGACCGAGGTCCATGGAGCCGCGGGTGGGCAGGAATCGCAGCCCGACGCTGCGCGCCGCCTCGATCTCGGCCCCGAGCAGGTCGCCACCGTCGGCCGGAAAGACGTAGTGGTGGTCCATCGTGGTGGTGCACCCGGTCCGGGCCAGCTGCGCGAGCGCGCCGGTGGCCCCGGTGCGCACCGTGTCCTCGTCGAGGCCGGCCCACACCGGGTACAGCGTGGTCAGCCACTGGAACAGGGTGTGGTCGACCGCGAGGCCCCGGGTCAGCCACTGGTAGAGGTGGTGGTGGGTGTTCACCAGCCCGGGGGTGGCCAGGCAGCCGCGCCCGTCGACGTACGTCGCGTCGTCGTCGCGGGGCGCCGGCCCGGCACCGACCGCGGTGATCCGGGCGCCGTCCACGACGACGTGGCCGAGGGTGTGCTCGGTCCGGTCGCCGTCCATGGTCACCACCGCGCAGCCGTCGATCACGGTCCGGCTCATGACAATCGCTCCGCGGCCAGGTGGACGGCGTCGATGATCTTCTCGTAGCCGGTGCAGCGGCACAGGTTGCCGGCCAGGGCCTCCCGGATCTCGGAGTCGTCGGGATCCGGGTCGCGGGCGAGCAGGTCATGGGTGGCGACCAGCAGGCCCGGCGTGCAGAAGCCGCACTGCACGGCGCCGGCGTCCAGGAACGCCTGTTGCACCGGGTGCAGCGCGGCGGCGGCGCCGCCCAGTCCCTCGACCGTCATCACCTCGCGGCCGTCCGCCTGGCCGGCCGCGACCAGGCACGCACAGCAGGTCACCCCGTCGAGGTAGACGGTGCACGAGCCGCACTCGCCCTGCTCGCAGGCGTTCTTCGACCCGGGCAGGCCCATCCGCTCGCGCAGGACGTAGAGCAGGCTCTCGCCCTCCCAGACGTCGTCGACCTGCCGGCGTTCGCCGTTGACGCTCAGCGTGACGCGCATCAGTCGTCTCCTCTCCGGTGCTCGGCCCAGACCCAGCCCAGGCAACGGCCGGCCATCACCGCCAGGGCGTGCCGCCGGTACGCCGCGGTGCCGCGCACATCGTCGATCGGTGACGAGGCGGACGCCACCAGCCGGCCGAACTCGTCGGCCACCGAGGGCGCCAGCGCGCCGCGGCCCTCCCAGTCCAGCTCGCCGGCCAGGAAGTCCTCCGCGGCGCCCGCCCGGCGCGGCGTCGGCGCCGCCGACCCGATGCCGGCGCCGACCCGTCGGGTGTCCGGGTGCAGCGCGATGCCGAAGGCCGCGACGGCGATCACCATCGCGTTGCGGGTGCCGATCTTGCTGAACTGCTGGGGACCGGTGGCCGGTCCGACCCACACCGCGGTGATCAGCTCGTCCGATCGGCCGGCGTGCTTCTTGACGCCGGTGTAGAACTCGTGGACCGGCACCCGGCGTACGCCCTCGGCGGAGGCGAGCTCGACCTCCGCGAAGGCCGCGAGCAGGGCCGGGTGGGTGTCGCCCGCGGGCGAGGCGGCGCCGAGGTTGCCGCCGACGGTGCCCCGGTTGCGGATCTGCGGCGAGCCCACGGTCCGCGAGGCGAGGGCCAGGCCGGGCAGCTCGGTGCCCAGCTCGTCGATCAGCCGGGAGTACGTGACGCCGGCGCCGAGCCGGATCTCGCCGTCGACCCTCTCCCAGGTCGCCAGCTCGGGGACCCGGGTCAGGTCGAGCAGGGTGGCCGGCCGGTGCCGGTCGAAGTTCAGCTCCACCATCACGTCTGTGCCGCCCATGATCGGCACGGCGTCCGGGTGCTCGGCCTTCGCGGCGAGCGCGTCGGGCAGGCTGGTGGGGGAGAGGAACTCCATCAGCCGTCCCCGTCCCGCTCGACGACGGCCTCGATCAGGCCGTAGGGCCGGTCGGTCACGTGGAACACCTCGCCCGGGTTGTCGAGACCGAACGGCGAGAGGTCGACGGCGACGTGGTGGATGTTCGGCGCGACCAGCTCGATCGAGGCCACCTCGGGGCGCGCCTCCAGGACGGCCCGGCCCATCTCCCACAGGGACTGCTGCAGGGCCAGCGAGTGGACCGCGACGAACCGCTCGAGGAGCGTGCGCCGCACCGCGGCGTACGACGCCGCCCAGTGCTCGCCGTCGCGTTCCCCGCCGTCGTCGACGTGCGTCCAGCGCGCGGTGAGCGACGTGGCCAGCACCCGGTCGTGGGTCTCGGGGAGCGTGGTGAACCCGTCGACGAGGAAGCCGGCGAACTCCGAGCCGGTGGACTTGAGCACGACCAGGTCCCGGACGCCGCTGACCACGTGGCTGCCGTCGGCGTCGACGACGACCTCCGCGGTGCGCACCTCCGGCCCGGTGCGGCGGAACCCGTGGTCGTGGTCGGCGATCCGCTCCCAGCCGAACTCCTCGATGCGCACGTCGGCCCGGCAGACCGGTGCGACGTCGTCGACGAAGTGGCGGGCCAGGCGCAGCGCGAAGTCCTCGATCTCGCCCGGGCCGGGGTCGCGGGCGAACGCGAACACGGTGTTCTTCTGCGTGTCGGTGGGGAGCACGGCGGCCTGGTCGCCGTCGACGTGCGCCGCGGCGAAGTCGCCGGAGAGCGAGGTCGACACGTTGAGGTCGCGGATCACGTGCCGGTCGGTGTCCCGCACGATGCGGAACACGCGGGTCTCGGCCTTCCCGTAGTGGTTGGCGCCCAGGATGATGCCCATCAGCTGCCCCGGTACGTCGAGTAGCCGAACGGGCTGAGCAGCAGTGGCACGTGGTGGTGCGCGTCGCCCTCCACCAGGAAGGTCACCACCACCTCGGGGAAGAAGGCAGCGCCGTCGAGGTAGGCCGCGGTGTCGAAGCGGAGGCGGTAGGTGCCGGCGGGGAGCCGGTCGGGTCCGAGCTCTCCGACCCGGCCGTCCCCGTCCGTGATGGCTGTGGCGAGCACCCCGTCGGCGCCCTCGAGGGTGACGGGCACCCCGGCGGCGGGCCGGCCGGCCGCGGTGTCGAGGACGTGCGTGGTCACCTGGCTCATCCGAGCGACCCCTCGAGGCGCAGCAGCGCGATGTCGCGGAGCGCGGTGACCGTCTCCTCGCGCTCGGTGGCCGCGTCGTTCCCGAGGCGGCGCTCGAGCTCGGCAAGAATCTCCGCGCTGGAGCGGCCGGCGGCGCGGATCAGGAAGACGTGACCGAAGCGTGCTTCGTATGCCGCGTTGCCCGCGCGCAGTCGCTCGGCATCGTCGTCCCCGACACCGGCCTGCTCGGCGCGCGAGTGTCTGGACTCGCGGTCATCGCCGGAGGGCCGCTGGCCGATCCGCGGGTGGCGGGAGAGGGCGGCTTCGAGCTCGTCGTCGGACAGTTGGAGGGCGGCGTCGTGGGCCCGCTTCCGAAGTCCGGCCGGGTCGGCGTACGGCCGCCCGGCGACCACGTCGGCGACCCAGCGGGGCACGCCGAGGCAACCGGACACGAGCGCCGTCGCCTCAGGGTCCGGGAGGGCGTTGAACTCGGCGACCTCCATTTCCCCACACTAGGACCGTCGGCGGCCCCGCGGCGACGAAATGGGACACGCGCTCCTGGGAACGCGGTCCGCGACGCACCGCGGCCGACCCGGGGGGCCGGGTCGGCCGGGAGTGCTCGAGGAGTGGTGGGGACCACTTACCTCAGGAAGGTGTTGTGCCTCACCAGGGACATCCGGGACCACCGGCGGCCAAGGCCCCAGGTGTCGCCGGCCAGGGCGAGGGCGAGGACCACGAGGGTGACCGCGCCGAGCAGGTGGTCGTCGAGCACCGGGTTGTTGTCGGGGGGCAGGACGACGCTCCACATCATCACGTAGAGCAGGGCTCCGGCCGCCGCCGCGAACCGCATGCCGATGCCGAGGGTCAGCGCGAGGCCGATGGCGAGGAGGCCGAGCATGAAGAGCACGTTGACCCAGGTGGCGCCGGCGATGTCGTTGTAGAAGCCCTTGAACGGGCCGTCGGCACCGAACTTGAGGAAGCCCTCGGTGGGGCTGCCGCCGTTGATCCAGGCGGCGTCCCCGAAGCGGTCGACGTTGCCGGTGACGGGGTCGCGGCCGGTGGAGAAGCCGAGGGCGAACAGCTTGTCGAAGAAGGCCCACAGGAAGGTGAGGCCGAAGCCGATGCGCAGCACCGCCAGTGCCCGGGCGAGTGCTCCGGTCACGGTCACGATCGGGGCCGGCTCGGTGATGACGTCGGTGTGGGTGGTGCCGTCCGCGGGGTGACGGTGCAAGGTGGGCATCGGAGTGCCTTTCTCTGGTTGTTACCACCAGACAACCGCCTCGGCGCTCGCCCGGGCAGGGCACTACGGTGCGGCCGCCGGGGGACCTTCGTCCCCTCATTCCGGACGCGGCGTACGGTCGGAGGTCCCGTACGAGCCCCACACGAGGAGGCATCACCCATGTCCCGCATCGCCGTCATCGGCGGCCACGGCAAGGTGGCCCTGCACCTGTCCCGGATCCTGTCCGCGCGCGGCCACCAGGTCAGCTCCCTGATCCGGAACCCCGACCACCGCGGAGACGTGTCGGCGACCGGCGCCGAGCCCGTCGTCGCCGACGTCGAGTCGCTGGACGCCGTACAGCTCGCCGAGATCCTCAGGGGTCACGACGCCGTGGTGTGGTCGGCGGGAGCGGGGGGCGGCTCGCCCGAGCGCACGTACGCCGTGGACCGCGACGCCGCGATCGCGGCGATGGACGCCGCCGAGCAGGTCGGCGTCAAGAGGTTCGTGATGGTCAGCTACTTCGGTGCCTCGCCCGACCACGGCGTCCCCGAGGACAACCCGTTCTTCGCGTACGCACAGGCGAAGGCAGCCGCCGACGAACACCTGCGCGGGACCGACCTGGACTGGACGGTGCTCGGCCCCTCCGGACTGACCGACGACCCGCCCACCGGGCGCATCGACACCAGCGCCGGCCGGTCCGCCCAGGTGTCCCGCGAGGACGTCGCCCTCGTCGTCGCCGAGACCCTCGAGCAGCCGGCCACCGTGGGCCGCACCATCAGGTTCAACAACGGCGCAACCCCGATCGGCGATGCGCTGACCAGGTAGGGGCATAGACTGGCGATCCGGGCGGGTCGCTTCAGCTGGAAGCAACCGTGCCGGAAGAAAGGTTGTCGCGATGCCGACGCCCACACCGCCTACGGCGAGTCCCCAGCTCCTGTGGGACCAGCTCGTCCAGGCGCGCGAAGCGGTGAGCCGTTCGCGTCGCCTGCCGATGGACGCCGCCGGCACCTCGGCCCGGCACGACCTGCTGGCCGCGCTCGAGGCGTACGTCGCGTGCCTCGAGCAGCACGGCCGCCCCATTCCCTACGCGCTGCGTGATGAGCTGCGCCTCCAGCAGCGCACCCTGTCGGGCGACCGGCAGCTGCGGTACTCACCGCCCCCACGTTACGGCTCCCGGTGATCACCTTCGAGGAGGAGCAGGGGGGCTGGCGGGGCGTGGGTCGTCGCGGCCGCCAGTGGCAGATCACGCAGGTGAAGACCGGCTGGCGCCTGCAGTTCGTCGACATCGGCGACACCACACCGGTCAACGCCGGCATCTTCGGGACGCTGGCCGCGGCCCAGGCCGACGCCGACCGCTGACCCCTCCCTGACGGGGCGCTCAGAACTCGAAGACGATCCGGGCCGTGGCGCGGCCCGCGAGCACGTCGTCGATCGAGGTGTTGATCTCGTCCAGCTTGCGGGTCTCCGCGACCACCCGGGTGCGGCCGCGGGCGTGCAGCTCGAACACCTCGGCGAGGTCCTGTCGGGTGCCGACGATCGAGCCGATCACCGAGATGCCCTTGAGCACCGTGGGGAAGATCGGCAGCGCCATCGGGCCTTCGGTCTCCGGCGGCAGTCCCACGCAGATCAGCCGGCCGCCGCGTCGCAGCGACGCATGCGCCTGCTCGAACACGGTGGGTGTCACCGCGAGCACGACGGCGACGTCCGCCCCGCCGAGCTGCTCGATCGCGGCGACCGGGTCGGTCTCGCGGGCGTTGACGAGGTGGTCGGCGCCGAGCTCCGCCGCGAGGTCGAGCTTGGCCTGCTCCACGTCCACGGCGATGACCGTGCCCCCGACGATCCGGGCGTACTGCACGGCCAGGTGCCCCAGGCCGCCCACGCCGAACACCGCGACCCGCTCGGTGGGCCGGATGCCGGCCACCTTGATCGCCTTGTACGTGGTGACGCCGGCGCAGGTCAGGGGCGCGGCGTCGTGGGGGCTGACACCCGCCGGGACCGAGACGACGTAGTCGGCATCGGCGACGGCGAACTCGGCGAGCCCGCCGTCGATCGAGTAGCCGGTGTTCTGCTGGGACTCGCACAGCGTCTCCCAACCGCTGATGCAGTAGTCGCAGTGTCCGCACGCGTGCCCCAGCCAGGGCAGCGCGACCCGGTCGCCGACGGATCGGTTGGTGACGCCGGCGCCGAGCGACTCGATGATGCCGACGCCCTCGTGGCCGGGGACGAACGGCGGGGTCGGCTTGACCGGCCAGTCGCCGTGGGCGGCGTGAATGTCGGTGTGGCACAGGCCGCTGGCCTCGATCCGGACCAGGACCTGGCCGGCTCCGGGGACGGGCACGGGGCGGTCCTGGATCTCGAGGGGGGACGTGAAGCTGGTGACGACTGCTGCCTGCATGGTGGTACCTCCGTTGGGGTGTGGGTTGGATGCTCGTCGCGGGGACGGTGCGGGGTCAGGGCCGATGGTCACTGTGCGCCGGGACCTCGGCCCGGACCCGGGCTCGCAGCAACGGCCGGAACGCGGCCACCGCCACCGCCGCGAAGGCCAGGCTGGCGGCGGTCAGCAGCAGCGCGGTCGGGACCGAGGAGTACGGGTCGTCGCGGACGACCATCACGATCGCCATCGCGGCGACCGACGGTGGGACGAGCGCGAACCAACCGAGCACGGCGTACGCCGCCCGGTCCCCGTCCGGCGTGCCGCGCAGCAGCGCCGCGGCCGCCGCGACCGTCGCGGGCACCACCACGCCGAGGTCGAGCAGCACGATGGACCAGAAGAACGTGCGGGCGTCCCGGAACTCTTCGGCGATCGGCGTCCCGTTCGCGGCGCCGACGAACGCCGGGACGTAGCGCAGCAGCACGAAGCCGGCCAGGCCGAGGAGGAGCAGCGCCCGGCGGCGACGGCGTACGGGAGTGAGGTCCGGCACCGGCTCGGTCGCGGCCCGCTGCCAGGCCACCAGCACCAGTCCGCCGGCGAGCGAGGCGATGCCGAGGTGGAACAGCACGGTCCACGAGTACGCGCTGTACTCCGGGCCGAGCACGTACTGCACGAACATGTACGCCGCGTAGCCGGCAGGGCCGATCGCGAGCAGGGGGGCGGCCGGGTGACCACGACGCGTGAGCACCGCCGTCGCCACCAGCCACGGCACCACCAGGAGGACGGTGACCAGCTCCAGGCCGCGGAGCTGGTTCTCCATGGAGGTGGAGATCGGGTAGTCCACGGCACCGGTGCCCAACGGTCCGAGCAGGGTGTTGAGGAGCAGGCAGCCCGCGAGAAGGAGCAGCCCGCCCTCGAAGCCCTGCGAGCGCCCGTGACCGGTGTCCATGGCGCCACTCTCCGTGGCGGGGCGCCCGGCGGCGAGGGGCGCCGACCCTGACGGGCTGAGGCCTTTGGTCCCTAGAGCCGGGCAGCCGCGGTGGGTGAGGGTGAGGCCCATGACCCCCCAGGACGACCTCGACCTGCTCGACCGCTGGTGGCGGGCCGCGAACTACCTGTCCGTCGGGCAGATCTACCTGCTCGACAACGCGCTGCTGCGTCGGCCGCTGGTCGCGGACGACATCAAGCCCCGGCTCCTCGGGCACTGGGGCACCACCCCGGGCCTGAATCTGCTCTGGACGCACCTGAACCGCCTGATCCGGGAGCGCGACGTCGACGCCATCTTCCTGGCCGGGCCTGGGCACGGCGGCCCCGCGGCGGTGGCCAACGCTTGGCTCGAGGGAACCTACAGCGAGGTCTACCCGCACGTCGCCGACGACGAGCGGGGGATGCACGCGCTGTTCCGGCAGTTCTCGTTCCCGGGCGGGATCCCCAGTCACGTCGCGCCGGAGACCCCCGGCTCCATCCATGAGGGCGGTGAGCTCGGCTACGTGCTGTCCCATGCGTACGGCGCGGCGATGGACAACCCGGACCTGGTCGTCGCCGCGGTGGTCGGCGACGGCGAGTTCGAGACCGGTCCGCTGGCCACGTCGTGGCACGCGAACAAGTTCGTCGACCCCGTCCACGACGGGGCGGTGCTGCCGATCCTGCACCTGAACGGCTACAAGATCGCCAACCCGGCCATCCCGGCCCGGATCCCGCGGCACGAGCTCGAGAGCCTGATGACCGGCTACGGGCACGAGGTGCTCACCGTCGAGGGCGACGACCCGATGCACGTGCACCGGCAGCTGGCGGAGGCGCTCGACACCGCGCACGACCGGATCCGTGAGATCCAGCGTGCCGCCCGCGAGGACGGCGACCTCGAGCGTCGCCCGTGGCCGATGATCCTGCTGGTCACCCCCACGGGCTGGACCGGGCCGGCCGTCGTCGACGGCGTCCAGGTCGAGGGCACCTGGCGCGCGCACCAGGTGCCGCTGGCGGGCACCCGTGACGACGACGGCCACCGGGCGCTGCTCGAGGCGTGGATGCGGTCCTACGACCCCGGCACCCTCTTCGACGACGCGGGCCGGCTGCTCCCCGAGCTGCGGGCTCTGGCGCCCGCCGGGACCCGGCGGATGAGCGCCAACCCGCACGCCAACGGCGGCCTGCTGCGCCGGCCGCTCGAGCTGCCGGACTTCCGCAGCCACGCGGTCACCGTGACGGAGCCGGGAGCGTCCGTGCACGAGGCCACCCGGGTGCTCGGCCAGTACCTCGTCGATGTGGTCCGCCAGAACGCCGACAACTTCCGGATCTTCGGTCCGGACGAGACCGCGTCCAACCGGCTCGACCCCGTCTACGCAGTGACCGACAAGGTCTTCGCCGGGGAGATCCTGGACAGCGACGAGCACCTCGCCCGGTCCGGACGCGTGGTGGAGATGCTCTCCGAGCACACCTGCCAGGGCTGGCTGGAGGGGTACCTGCTGACCGGTCGGCACGGGCTGTTCAGCTGCTACGAGGCCTTCATCCACCTCGTCGACTCGATGCTGAACCAGCACGCCAAGTGGCTGAAGACGACCCGCGGCATCGAGTGGCGCCCGCCGATCTCGTCGCTCAACTACCTGCTCACCTCGCACGTCTGGCGGCAGGACCACAACGGCTTCTCGCACCAGGACCCCGGCTTCATCGACCACGTGGTCAACAAGAAGGCCGAAGTGGTCAGGGTCTACCTGCCGCCGGACACCAACACCCTGCTGTCGACGATGCGGCACTGCCTGGCCAGCGAGCACTACGTGAACGTGGTCGTGGCCGGGAAGCAGCCGTCGTTCGACTGGCTGGACGCCGAGGCCGCGGACCTGCACTGCGCGCGCGGCCTCGGGATCTGGGACTGGGCCTCCTCGGCCGGCGACGAGCCGGACGTGGTGCTGGCCTGCGCGGGCGACGTACCGACGCTCGAGGCGCTGGCCGCGGCGCGGTTGCTGCGCGAGCACCTGCCCGACCTGCGGGTGCGGTTCGTCAACGTCGTCGACCTGATGCGCCTCCAGGACGCCACCGAGCACCCCCACGGCCTCACCGATGCCGACTTCGACACCGTCTTCACCACGGACCGGCCGGTGGTGTTCGCGTACCACGGCTACCCGTGGCTGATCCACCGGCTGACCTACCGCCGCACCAACCACGCCAACCTGCATGTGCGCGGCTACAAGGAGGAGGGCACCACCACCACGCCGTTCGACATGGTGATGATGAACGACCTCGACCGGTACCACCTGGTCATGGACGTGATCGACCGGGTGCCCGGGCTCGGCTCCCGCGCTGCCGGGCTGCGGCAGCTGATGGTCGACACGCGTCGGCGGGCCAGGGCCTGGACCCGCGAGCACGGCGAGGACCTGCCCGAGGTACGCGACTGGGCCTGGACCTCCGTCGCCGATCCCGGGCGGTCGTCCTCGCCGTCCACCACCGCCGAGCCGGACACCGCCGCCGACTCCAACTGACCGCTACGCCGAGGCGCGGGTTCTTGCACTCCGATGCCGATTCTTGTCTGCCGATGTGGGTCGGCGCTGGACGCCACACCACCTGGGCGGGGCAAGCGCCGCCGCCGGCTCCGACACCTGCCGACGCAAGAATGCGCCTTTCGGCACGCAAGAACTGACACTTCGGCACGCTAGAACTGACACTTCGGCACGCCAGAACCGACACTTGGGCAGGGAGATCAGCCGAGCAGGGCAACCGCCTGCCGGGCGATCGCGAGCTCCTCGTTGGTCGGCACCACCAGCACGGTGGTCGGAGAGGCGTCGGTGGAGACGACGCGGCTCTCGTGGGAGTCCGCCCGGTTGCGCTCCGGGTCGACCTCGATGCCGAGCCGCGCCAGGCCGGCCAGGCTTTCCTCGCGGAGCCGCGGCACGTTCTCGCCGACCCCGGCGGTGAACGTCAGCACGTCCGCGCCGCCGAGCACCGCGAGGTACGCGCCGACGTACTTCCGGAGCCGGTGGCAGTAGACCGCGTACGCCGCCGCGGCGGCCTCGTCGCCCGCGTCCAGCGCACCCACCAGGTCACGGAAGTCGGAGCGTCCCGCCAGTCCCGACAGCCCGGAGCGATGGTGCAGGAGGTCCTCGAGCCCGTCGACGTCGAGGCGGCCCTGCCGCAGCAGGTGCAGCAGCACCCCGGGATCGAGGTCGCCCGCGCGGGTGCCCATCACCAGGCCCTCCAGCGGGGTGAAGCCCATCGACGTGTCAACCGGACGACCGCCCCGGATCGCGGCGGCGGACGCGCCGTTGCCCAGGTGCAGCACGATCTGGTCGAGCTCCTCCACCGGACGACCCAGGAACCGCGCGGCCTCGTGGGCGACGTACGCGTGGCTGGTGCCGTGCATCCCGTAGCGCCGGATGCCGAGCCGATCGGTGGTGGTCCGGTCGAGGGCGTACGTCGCCGCCTCGGCCGGGAGGGCGGCGAAGAAGGCGGTGTCGAAGACGGCCACCTGGGGGACGTCGGGGTAGGACTCCCGGGCGTGGCGGATCCCCTCGACGGCCGGCGGGTTGTGCAGGGGGGCCAGGTGCACCAGATCCTCGATCCGACCGACCACGGCATCGTCGACCAGCACCGGTGCGGTGAACTCGGGCCCGCCGTGGACGACCCGGTGGCCGACCGCGCGGAGGTCGCCGGCACCGACACCGGCCCCCAGCAGCCGGGACGTGACCTCGCCCAGGGCGGCGCCGAAGCCGTCCGTGGAGATCCGCTCGAGGTGCCCGCCGACGGTCACGCTGCCGCTGTCGGGGTCCAGCACCTCGTACTTCAGCGAGGACGAGCCCGCGTTGAGCACGAGCACGAGTCGCGCAGCCATGGCGCACCCTTCCGTCGGTGGGCAGGCCACCGTAGCCCGCGAGCCCGTCGACCGACCCACGGCCCGAGTGCCCCCCGGACCGGGACGAAGGACCCTGCCTGTGGCCGCCGCCGCAAACGAGCATGGGCGTGTCGCCGACCGTCCCGTGCCGAGGGACGGTGGCGACTCCGACCCCACCGGAGGTTGTCGTGCCCGATTCCATCCCGATACCCGCAGCGGAGAGCCTGGCGCTGCTGCGCGGGGGCGTCGTCGGCCGCATGGCCGTGACCGCACCCGACGGGCCGCACGTGATCCCGGTCAACTACGTGGTGATCGACGACGCGGTGGTTGTCCGCACCGAGCCGGGAGGCATCCTCGGCACCCACGCTCCGGGCGGCGTCGCGGCGTTCGAGGTCGACCACGTCGACTACGAGACCCACCACGGCTGGAGCGTCGTGGCCCGCGGGATCGTCGAGGTGGTCGTCGACCCGGTGGTGCTGCGCCGGATCGCGATGGGCTGGGCCCCGCGCCCATGGGCCTCGGGCGCACGCCCGGTGCACCTGCGCCTGGCCTGGCACGAGATCCACGGCCGACGGATCGGCACCGGCTGGAGCACCGTCTCCTCGATGCCCGTACGGAGGACCCCGTGAGAGGCCCGGCGCCGGCCGACGTCCTGCTCAGCGACGGCACCGTGGCCGTCATCCGCTTGCTCGCTGCGGACGACGAGACGGCCGTAGCTGCCCTGCACGACAGGACCTCCGACGACAACCTGCGGCTGCGGTTCTTCACCCCCAACCGTCGCGTGGCCCGCGCGTACGTCGAGCACCTGCGCGAGAACCCCGACACCCTCGCACTGGTCGTCGAGCGCGCCGGCAGCCTGGTCGCGATCGGCACCGCCGAACCCGTCGGCCCAGGAGTCGCCGAGGTGAGCTTCCTCGTCGACGACGCCCTGCACGGCCTCGGGCTCGGCAGCCTGCTGCTCGAGCACCTGGCCGCTGCCGGCCGGGACCGCGGGCTGCGCCGGTTCGTCGCCGAGGTTCTCGGGGACAACCACGGGATGATCGGGGTGTTCGTGGACGCCGGCTTCACGGTGACCCGCGAGGCCGAGGGCGGCTGCGTCCACGTCGAGATGGACACGGCGGCCTCTGCCGCGGCCGTCGACGCCGCCGACGAGCGCGAGTGCCGCGCCGAGACCCTCTCCCTGCACCCGCTGCTCTATCCGCGCAGCGTCGCCGTGACCGGGGTGCGCCGTGACGGCACCGGTGTCGGTGCGGCGGTGCTGCGGTCGATCGTGGCCGGCGGCTTCACCGGGAGCGTGCACGCCGTTCACCCCACCGTCACCGAGATCGGGGGCGTCCCCGCGAGTCCGCGCCTCGTGGACGTCCCGGGGCCCGTCGACCTCGCCGTGATCGCCGTACCCGCGACGGCGGTGCTCGCGACCCTGACCGACGCCGCGGACGCGGGCATCCCGGCCGCGGTCGTCATCTCCTCCGGTTTCGAGGAGCTCGGGGAGGAGGGGGCGGCGATGCAGCGGGCCATGCTCGACCTGGCCCGCCGCCGGAGCATTCGCATCGTCGGACCCAACTGCCTCGGGCTGATGAGCAACCTGCCCGACATCTCCCTCGACGCCACCTTCAGCGGGTCGGTGCCGCCGCCGGGCGGGCTGGCGGTCGCCTCCCAGTCCGGCGGCGTGGGCATCGTGCTCACCGACGTGGCCCGGACGATGGGGCTCGGCGTCGGGTCCTTCGTCTCGCTCGGCAACAAGGCCGACGTCTCCAGCAACGACCTGCTCGCCGCCTGGCGCGACGACCCCAAGGTGACCGCGGCGGCGCTGTACCTCGAGTCGTTCGGCAATGCGCTGAAGTTCGCCCGCTTCGCGCGCCGCTTCGCCGAGCGCAAGCCCCTGCTCGCGGTGGTGGGCGGCCGCTCCGCGGGTGGACGGCGGGCCGGCGCCTCGCACACCGCGGCGGCCGCCACTCCGGCCGTGGGTGTGGACGCGCTCTTCGCCCAGGCCGGTGTGATCGCCTGCGACGGTGCCGAGGACATGGCCGAGACCGCGCTGCTGCTCGTCGAGCAGCCGTTGCCGCGCGGCCGCCGCGTGGCGGTGCTCAGCAATGCCGGCGGCATGGGCGTGCTGGCTGCGGACGTCGCCGACGAGCACGGCCTGGTCGTGCCCGAGCTGTCGCCAGACCTGCGCGCCGCCGTCGCCGGTCACGTGTCGGGAACCACCGGCACCGGCAACCCGGTCGACGCCGGCGCCGGTGCGGCGCCCGACGACCTGGCCGCGGTCGCCGATCTGATCCTGGGCTCCGGCGAGGTCGACGCCCTGGTCGTCGTGCTGGTCGCGACCGGCGTCGGCGACGTCGGCCCGGTGATGGACCTGCTGCCCGGTCTGCGGACCGCGCACCCCGATCTGCCGCTGCTGCTGGTCCCGATGGGCGGCCTCTCCGCCCCGGCTCTGCTGCCCGGCGTCACGACGTACGCCGGCACGACGGCGGCGATGCGCTCGCTCGGGCGGGCGTCGAGGTACGCCGCGTGGCGCGCGCATCCCCGGGCCGCCGTCGAGGCCGGGTCACCCGAGGTCGGGGCGCGCGCAAGGGAGCTGGCGGAGCGACTGCTCGAGAAGGCCGGGGACGCCGATGGCTGGCTGGCCGTCGAGGACATCACGGTCCTGCTCGAGGACTACGACCTCGCTCCCGAGGGACGGGTGGTGCACGACCCGGTCGCGGCTGCCGCAGCCGCCGCGGAGCTGGGCTACCCGGTGGCCGTGAAGGTCGCCGACCCCGACGTCGTGCACAAGACCGACCGCGGGTTGGTCCGGGTCGGCCTGCGCTCGGCGCCGGAGGTGGTCGAGGCGGTCCGCGGCTTCGAGACCGAGCTCGGCCGCGAGGGCGGCGCGGTGCTGGTGCAGCCGCTGGGCGCCGGTGTCGAGATCGCGGTCGGCGTGGTGCGCGACCCCGGCTTCGGCCCGCTGGTGATGGTGGCCGCCGGAGGGACCGCGACCGACCTCTTGGACGACCGCGCCTTCCTGCTGCCGCCGGTGACCCGGCAGGACGCGGCCCGGGCGATCCGGTCGCTGCGGACCTGGCCGTTGCTGGACGGCTTCCGCGGCCAGCCCCGGGCTGACTCCGCCGCCCTGGAGGACCTCGTGGTCCGGCTCGGGCGTCTCGCCGAGGACGTGCCCCAGGTGGCGGACGTGGATCTCAACCCGGTGCTGGTCGGACCTGACGGCTGCATCCGCGTCGACGTCAAGGTCCGCCTCGCCGATGCCGTACCGGTGGACGCCGGCATCCCACGCCGGCTGCGGCGTACGTCGTGACGCCGCCGGACGGGATCTGGTTGTACTGGCTGCCCCTGGGCGCCGGGGGCCACCTCGTCCGGTTCAACGGCCTGGTCTACGAGGCCGTCGCCGCCCGGCTCGAACGGCGCGCACCACAACCGCTCCTCCACTCCGCCCTCGAGGTGCGGCTGGCCGGCGAGCGCTGGATGGTGGAGATGACGCCCGTGTGGGGGAACACCGGGGCGGACCGGGGCGTGGTCGTCGAGGGCCCGGTCGGTGCCCGGACGCTGGGCCGGAGCCGACTGTTCCGCTACGAGGTCCGCCGCTGGCGCGGCGGCACCATCGGCGACGTCTCCGAGGCGGTCGGAGGTGCCCGCACGCTGAGCGCCGACGCGGGGGTGGCGCGCGTCCTGCTCGGACTCGTCCCGCTGGTCCCCGCGGTCACGTGGGGCCGCGACGAGCTGCGCACCGGCGAGATGTGGAACTCGAACTCGCTGGTCTCCTGGCTGCTGGCCAGGAGCGGTCACGACCTGACCGCGGTCAGGGCTCCCGGGCGGGCGCCGGGCTGGCGGGCCGGGATGGTCGTGGCAGCCCGGTCGGCGGCGGGAAGGTCCGAGCGGTCCTAAGGCAGCAGCACGTCGTCCACGGGCCGGCGCGGGGTGGTCTGGCGGCGGCTCTGCCCCAGCTCCTGCCACCCCATCCGCACCAGGATCTGCGGGTGGACGGCGCCGCCGAGCACCTCGTGGCGGAGTGACCGGCGGGTCTCCTCGACCTCGACCACCTGGCTGAGCGGGACCACGGCCAGGGTCTCGGTCGTCGCGTGCAGCCACAGCTGGCTGAGCGCCTCGCCGGCCCGCAGCCAGGCGTGCCGGTCGTCGGCGTCCGTGCCGATCACGATCAACCCGTCCGACCCGATCTGCACGTGGGGCCGGATCTCGTCGGCCGGATCCGGGAGCAGACTGCCGAGGGAGAAGCGGGACCGCTGGTTGTGGGGGGTCCCGTCGGCGTCGGGCACCGCCCGCGACGGGATGCCGTCCCGGTTGCTGTGGTCGAGCCACAGGTCCTGCTCCGCGACCAGGTCCGCGTCGTCCGCCTGGGCGGTGAGCGCAGCGCCCACCAGGAGCTCGACCCGGAAGCGGTCGCCCGCGTCGGTGAGCGCGATGCCGTGGACACCGTCCTGGGCGACACTCGCGGCCACCTTGCGGAGTCGATCGTCGGGAATCGGCCAGTCGGTGAACCGCTGCCGGTCCGTGGTCCGGAGCTCGAGGGCCCGGAGATCGTCGGCGGCATCCGGGAGAGGAACCGCGGCCGGGACCAGCACCACGGTGGCCAGGTGGAGGGTGGACGACGGGTCCGGGAACCGGGTCACCTGGGCGTCCAGCCCGGACGCCGCCGCGACGACCTGCGCGTGGTGCAGCGCGGCACCGCAGCTGATCATCAGGTTGCGCCCCTGGGGGTCGGAGACGGGCAGCTGTCGCGACCAGTCGGCGTACAGGTCGATGCGGTCCGGGCCGATCCGCCAGGACCAGGGCTGGGTGTTGTGCACGCTCGGGGCGCGGCAGGCGAGCTCGACCAGGGCTCGGGTGGTGAGCTCCAACATCTCGACCGCCTGCTCGCTCATCGGGTCCCCGGAGGCGCCGGGCCGTCATACCGGGCCAGGACGACGAGCACGACCAGGGCGGGGACCGACCACAGCCAGAACCCGAAGCCGAAGACCATCAGCAGGACGTGGAAGATGATGGCGCCGACCCAGCCCCAGCGTGCGGCTGGCCCTCCGACCATCAGCAGGGTGCCGATGACGAGCTCCCCGGCGGCGAGCATCAGCCCCCAGAAGGCGGGGTGCGTCATCACGATGTCCTGCCAGCCCTCGCGCACGAACGGGAACAGGCCGCCGTCGGCGAAGTGGCGGTAGACCTGTGCGTCTGCCGACACCAGCCCGACGTGGATCCCGGCGGTCACCAGGAACAGCCCGCCGACCAGGTCCCGGCCGAGGGTCCGGTGCCGTGGTGTGCCGGGCCGGACCGGCAACACCGGGTGCGGCGGGTACGTCGACGTGCTGTGGCTCATGGACGGACCTCCTTCGCGGCCTTTCTCCACGATCTCCGGTGGGCGCCGCCGCCCGTAGGGCCCTTGGTCCCGTGCCCCCGGGCCCATGGTGACAATGCCGTGGGTGTGCCGCGTGCCCCTACATTGGTCCCATGACCGAGGAGCGCACGGCGGACAACCCGATCACGGTCTTCCTGCTCGACGACCACGAGGTCGTCCGGCGGGGCATCAAGGATCTGCTCGAGGGCGAAGGCGACATCGTGGTCGTCGGCGAGTCCGGCCTGGCCCAGGAGGCGGCCCGTCGCATCCCCGCGCTCCGCCCGGACGTGGCCATCCTCGACGGGAGGCTGCCCGACGGCACGGGCATCGACGTGTGTCGGGAGATCCGGTCCCAGGACCCGTCGATCAACGCCCTGATCCTCACGTCCTACGACGACGACGACGCCCTCTTCTCGGCGATCATGGCCGGCGCCTCGGGCTACGTCCTCAAGCAGATCCGTGGCGCCGACCTCATCGACACGGTGCGCCGGGTGGCGGCGGGCCAGTCGATGCTCGACCCGGCGGTGACCGCCCAGGTCCTCGACCGCCTGCGCTCGGGCCCCAAGACCGACCCGGCGCTGGACCAGCTGACCGCCCAGGAGCTCAGGATCCTCGAGCTGATCGCCCAGGGCATGACCAACCGGCAGATCGCGGGCAGCCTGTTCCTGGCCGAGAAGACGGTGAAGAACTACGTGTCCTCGATGCTCGCCAAGCTGAACCTCGAGAGCCGCACCCAAGCCGCGATCTTCGCCAACAAGCACCTCAAGGACTGACCCGGTGGGCGGGACCGGCGACGAGAAACGACCGCCGACGCTGGGCGGGGCCGAGTTCGACGACCTGCTCCGCGAGGTCCTCGGTCGCGTGCACGGCGTCCTCGACGAGCGCGAGCGCTGGGAGCTGCTGCTCGAGGCGCTCGGCTCGATGGCCGCCGACCTGTCCCTGGACGCGCTGCTGCAACGGATCGTGGAGATCGCCCGGGACCTGGCCGGCTCGCAGTACGCCGCCCTCGGGGTCCTCGGCGACGGACCGGGGCGGCGGCTCCGCCTGTTCATCACCCACGGGATGACCCCGACCCAGGTGCTGGAGATCGGCGACCTGCCCGTGGGTCACGGACTGCTGGGGCTGATCATCGACCGGCCCGAGCCGCTGCGGCTGCACGACATCGCCGAGCACCCCGCGTCGTACGGCTTCCCACCGAACCACCCGCCCATGCGGTCGTTCCTCGGGGTGCCCGTGCGGATCCGGGACAAGGTCTTCGGCAACCTCTACCTGACGGAGAAGGTCGGCGAGGGTGACTTCACCGACCAGGACGAACGGATCGTCACGGCCCTCGCAACCGCCGCCGGCGTGGCCATCGAGAACGCCCGGCTCCACGAGGAGGCGGCGCGTCGCGAACGGTGGCTGGCGGCGACCGCTGAGATCACCGGCCTGCTCTCGCAGTCGGCCCCAGGGGTCGACGCGCTGCAGATCGTGGCGGACCGGGCGCGGGAGCTCGCGGGTGCCGACGTGGCGTGGGTGGTGGCGGGGGACGGTGTGGACCACCTCGCCCTGCAGGTGGTCTCCGGGGTGTCGGTGGAAGCCGAGGCGATGAGCCGGCTGCGGCTCGAGGACTCACTGGCCAGCAGCGTGGTCCGCACCGGGGACCCGATCTCGGTCGAGGACCTCGCCGCCCACCCGCACGCCGTCGACGTGGCGGGTGCCCTGGGGTGGCAACGGCTCGGCCCGGCGATCATCGTCCCGATGCGCAGCGCGCGCGGTGTGGACGGGGTCCTGGCCCTCGCCTGGGTTCCGGACCGGGTGCCGGAGTTCCACGCGATCGACCCCGACCTGCCGGCCAGGTTCGCCGAGCAGGCCGCGCTGGCCATCCAGGTGACGCGGGCCCGAGACGACCAGCAACGGCTCGCGGTCTTCGAGGACCGGGACCGGATCGGTCGCGACCTGCACGACCTGGTGATCCAGCGGCTGTTCGCGATCGGACTCGGCCTCCAGAGCACCTCGCGCCTCACGGACCGGCCGGAGATCACCGACCGGCTGAGCTCGGCCGTCGACGACCTCGACGCCACCATCAAGGACATCCGGCGATCGATCTTCGCGCTGGGCTCACTCGACGAGGCCGCCGACATCCAGGCCGAGGTGACCCGGATGGTCGAGCGTGCCGGCGAGGCGCTGAAGTTCCGGCCAACGCTGACCTTCGAGGGCCCGGTCCGCACGCTGGTCAGTGCCACCGTGGCACCGGACGTCCTCGCTGTCCTCGGTGAGGCGCTCTCCAACGCGTCCCGCCACGCGCGCGCCTCGGCGGGGTCGGTGACCCTGGCGGTCGGTGACGCCGTCACCCTGACCGTGACCGACAACGGCGTCGGCCTGCCGGAGGACGCCGTCGAGAGCGGGCTCTCCAACATGCGGCAACGCGCGGAGAAGCTCGGCGGCCACTGCGAGGTCACGGGGGAGCCCGGCGGCGGGACCACCGTCATCTGGTCCGTCCCGACCCAGTGACTGCCTAGCGGCGTACGCCGCCCGCCGACCGGGTCAGCGCCTGGTCCGCGACCAGCCGCCCCCACGCCTCGGCGCGCTCGCCCTCAGCGTCGACGAGGGCGCCGGTGATGTCCGTGACCAGGAAGCCGGTGGGACGGGACAGCATCTCGAAGCCGAGGTGGTCGAGCAGGTGGTACGCCCGCGTGGAGGCCGACTTGGGCAACCGGCGCATCGAGGTCACCCGAGTGTCGAACGCAGCGGCCATGTGGTGCCCGCGTCCGTGCAGCGCGGCGAGCCACTCGCGCAGTCCGGTCGCTGCGGCGGTCGAGCGACCGCCCTTGGTCACCGCGTCCCGACGCGTCGAAGGACGGCTGAGAGAGAAGGCATGGGTAGGTGCACCGACGACCAGCAGGTCGTAGACGTAGTCGTCCGCCGGCCCAGCCCCCGCGACGTCCACCACCTGCACCGAGGCGCCGGCGCGCACCAGTCCGGCAGCGACCTCTCGTGCCACCGCTTCGGTGTTGCCGAACATCGACTCGTAGACCAGCAGTGCATGGAGCGGGGAGTCGGTCGTCATGACGGCAGCAGCCGGCGGCCGGTCACCCTCGTGGGGGTGATCCGCACGAACACGTTGCGGCTGCCCGCAGCCCAGGACTCGGGCCGGTCGTTCTGCTCGGGCAGCTCGTCCCACTCGAGCAGCTCGGCGCGCCCCCGCACCAGGACACTCCATCCGGACTGCACGAAGTCGTCGACGGAGTCGATCTGGAACGCCGCCGGCCCCGGCGAGAAGTGCCGGGCGAGCTCGGAGTGCGCGGAGGTGCGGAACACCACCCCGTCGTCCTCGAACCGGTAGTTCACCGGGAGCACCACCGGACCGTCGGCGTCGCACCAGGCGACCCGCCCGACACGTTGTTCGCGGAGCAGCTCGAGGCACTCCTTCTCGGTCAGCTCCTTCAGGTGACCGGGGTACCAGTCGTTGGATGTCTGCACGATGTCCTCCCTCTGTCCCCTCCAGCAGACCGCGGTCGCGCCGTCGCAGGGAGGGTCGCGCGGCACGTCGGACCGGGACCTAGGGCCCGTCGGTTCATCCACTCCGGGTGATCCCCGGCCGACCCGGGTGCGCGACGGTGACCGGGTGACCGACACCGCGACAACGGCCAGCTCGGGCGACGGCCGGACCTTCTTCCTGGACACGCCGGACGAGGCGCCGTACCTCCCGGGCGACCTGGTCGTCCTGAGACCGGCCGGGCTCGACGCCCTGCTCGGCCAGCTCGTCGAACCCGGCGGTGGCCTGCTCGTCGCCGCGCTGGGCGCCGACGGTACGCCGAGCCGGGTGACGTCGCGGGATCCCTTCCGTGGGGCGCCCGTCGACCCGGTCCAGGCGGACCACCTCGAGGCGTTGCAGCGCTCCGCCGATGCCCGCCTCTCGATCGGCACCTGGACCGTCGGTGACGCCGAGGCGCCGGCTCGGCTGCGCCCCCAAGGCTTCGGGCGGCACACCTTCCTCTGTGGCCAGAGCGGCTCGGGCAAGACCTACGCGCTCGGGGTGATCCTCGAGCAGCTGCTGCTCGGCACCGACCTGCGCATGGTGGTGCTCGACCCGAACGCCGACTTCGTCCGGCTCGGGGAGGTCCTTCCCGGGGCCTCGCCAGAGGACCAGGAACGGCTTGCCTCCCAGGAGGTGCGGGTGCTGGGGGCCACGGCCACCGGCGAGGAGCCGTTGCGGCTGCGGTTTGCGACCCTGCCCCGGCGAGCCCAGGCCGCGGTGCTGCGCCTCGACCCGCTGGCCGACCGCGAGGAGTACAACCTGCTCCTGCAGCAGTTCGGCAGCGACAGCCCCCCGGACCTCGGCGCCCTCCTGACCCGGTTCCGTACGGGCGAGGAGGCAGGTCGGTCGCTCGCGCAACGGGTCGAGAACCTCGGTCTCACCGAGTGGGAGGTCTTCGCCGGCGCCGACGCCTCGGCCGCGGAGATCGTGGCCTCGGGTCCCCGGGTGACCGTCCTGGACCTCGGTGGCTTCGCCGACCCGGCCGAGCCGCCCGCGCTGAGCCTCGACATGATCGAGAACCTGTGGGCACAGCGCCAGACCCGGACACCGACCCTGATCGTGGTCGACGAAGCCCACAACCTCTGCCCGGCGGAGCCGGTCGGGCCCGTCCAGAAGGCACTGGTCGAGCGCTTCATCCAGATCGCGGGGGAGGGTCGCAAGTACGGACTGTGGCTGCTGCTCTCGACGCAGCGTCCGTCCAAGCTGCACCCCCAGGTGCTCTCCCAGTGCGACAACCTGGTGCTGATGCGGATGAACTCGCCCGGCGACGTCGCCGAGCTCGCCGACGTCTTCGGGTTCGCCCCGCCGGCGATGATCGCCGCCGCCCCGCAGTTCGTCCAGGGGGAGGCGCTGGTCGCCGGGGGCTTCGTGCCCCGGCCCGCGTTCATCAGGATGGGCGGCCGGTTGACCCGCCAGGGCGGCAGCGACGTGGCAGTCCCCGTCGGCTAGCGACCGGTTCAGCCGAAGGCCATGCCCTCGGCGCCGCCGGCCGACTCGGGCTCGGGCAGCCGCACCATCCGGAACGAGTTGGCCAGACCGAGCAGCGCCGCGAGGATCGGGATCGACAGGGCCACCTGGAGGGCCAGCGGGCGGGCCTCGGTGTTGATGCGCACGATCTCGTCCTGGACGTCCGCGGGCTGTCCGGCCAGCAGTCCCTCCAGCTCGGTGTTGCTCATCACCTCGGCGTCGTCCTCGAGCGTCTGGGACACCTGCTCCTTGTCGTCGGGCGGGAGCACCGTGCTGTCCTGGGCCAGGTTCGTGAAGGCCACCGACAGGGTGGCCAGCATGATGGCGCCTGCGAACGCCAGCCCGAACGACAGGCCGAACGACCCGGCGGCGGAGTTGATCCCGGCCGCCTCGCTGACGCGCTCCTCCGAGATGGGTCCGAGGGTGTAGTTGTTGAGCTGCGAGACCAGCAGGCCGAGTCCCGACCCCGCCACGATCAGGGGGACGACCAGGGGCCAGCCGGAGTCGGCGCGCGGCACGATCGGCAGCAGCGCCGCCAGCCCGATCGCCAGCAGCAGGAACCCGACGCGGATGATGCCGCTCGGCCGGCGCGCGCCCGCCTTGCGGCCGGCGACGACCGCGACCGCGAACATGCTGAGCGACAACGGGGCGAGCGAGAGCCCCGCCTCCATCGCGTTGAACTCCAGGACCATCTGCAGGTAGATCGGCAGGGCGATCATCGCGCCGCCCAGGGCGATCTGCTGCAGCATCTGCTCGGTGATGCCCAGCCGGAACGTCGGGATCGCGAACAGCTCGGGGTCGACCAGGGTCGGCCTGCCGTCACGCTTGCGCGCCCGAAGCCAACGGACCAGCGACCCCAGGGCGACCGCACCGACGACCATGATCAGCAGCACGAACTCGCCGCCCTCCTGCCACACCAGGATGCCCAGCACCAGGCCGCCCATCGCCAGGACCGAGAGGACCGACCCGACCGCGTCGACCGTTCGTGGGCCGGTGTACGGCGCGTCGTGGACCAGCCGGATCCCTGACAGGACGATCGCGATGATGACCACCTCCGCGCCGAACGCGACCCGCCACGAGAGGTACGTCGTGATGAAGCCGCCGAGCAGGGGACCGACCGCGGCGGCGATCGCGGCCGCGGCGCCGACCAGGGCGTAGGCCTTGCGCTGCGCCGCGCCCTCGAAGTTCCCGTGCACCAGCGACTGCATCGCAGGAAGCAGCAGGGAGGCACCGAGACCACCGATCACGGCCCAGAAGACGATGACCGCCCGGAGGTCCTGCGCGAGGGTCATGGCCACCGCCCCGGTCGCATACCCGAGCAGGCCGAGGACGTAGGCGCGCTTGCG
>JBEVFC010000293.1:0-3598 GCA_040512455.1 Nocardioides sp. | reverse complement strand
AGGCGGTCGAGCTGCAGCGGGACCGCTAGGCGCCGACGACCTGGATGACGACCTCGGACGGTTGGTCGACGCTGTTGCCCCAGACCGTGGCCGTCGCCCAGCCGGCATCGACGCCGACGGCCTCGTGCTCGCGGTAGCTGAGGTCGCGCACCCCGACCAGTCCCTCGCTCAGGAGGCGGAAGTCGCCCAGACGGGTCAGCCCACGAGGCGGCGCCACAGACATGCTGAGAGTGGTGGGACCTTCCTCGACCTCGCGGACCGCGATCACGATGCAGTCGTCAGTGGCGGCGCAGGCACCGCCGCCGAACGAGCTCGGCGGGGTGAACTCCTCGCGCCCGACGACGATGAGCACGGAACTGGGCGGTTCGACGTCCTGGGGCACGCGGCCATCCTGCCGGACGGCACCGACGGGTCGACCACCCGGACCAGGCACCACCACCGCGCCCCTGAGCCGTTCTCCACAGGGCGGTTCAGTGCGGGCCGATTGTGTCGGTGGTGATCTCTAGCGTGTCTGGTATGTCCTCCTTGTCGCACTCCTCTGGCCGGCATCCGGTGCTGGCGTGTGCGGACGCGGTCGAGGACGCGTTGAAGGACGTCGCGGGGGTCGAGCCGGCGTTCATGAGCATCGGTGACAAGGCCGAGGCACTGGTGCGGCTGACGAGGCTGGCCGATCAGGTGGAGTCGCTGCGGTTGCGGGTGATGGCGGTCTCCGACGACGTCGCCGCTGAGGACGGCGCCCGGTCGGTGGCGGCGTGGTTGTCGCCGCGGGTGACTGGTGACTACGGCCCGGCGGCGGCCTCCGAGCACCTGGCCACGGCACTGGACGGGCGTTGGCGGCGGGTGGGGGCCGCGGTCGCGGACGGGCGGGTCTCGGTGGCCGCCGCCAGGGTGGTGGTCCGGGCGCTGGAGGAGCTGCCGGCGGAGGTGGACGCTGAGCTGCGGGACCGGGCCGAGGCGCACCTGGTGGGTGAGGCCGAGCGCTACACCCCCCAACAGCTGCGCCGACTGGGGACGAAGGTGCTGGAGGTAATCGCCCCCGAGACCTACGACGACCACGAACGCCGGCGCCTCGAGGCCGCCATGCGCCGGGCCGAGGCGACCACCCGGGTCACCCTCCGCGACCGCGGCGACGGGTCCGTCGATGTCCGTGCGCGCGTCCCAGAAGCCACCGCGGTCCGACTCAGGACCTATCTCGAGGCATTCGGCTCACCGCGCCACGACGACGCTGGAGGGCGCTCGGGCGCGGCCCTCCTCGACCCGGCCACCGGCCGCCGGCTCCCCCACGACCGGGTGCTGGGCCTCGCGTTCTGCTCTCTGCTCGAGGCCCTCGACCCGGCCCTGCTCCCGGCCCACGGCGGCGCCGCCACCCAGGTGGTGGTCACCATGCCGCTGGTCGGGCTGCAGGCCGGCACCGGGGTCGGGATACTCGCCGACGGCACCCCGGTCACCGCCGGCGACGCACGCCGCCTCGCCTGCACGGCCGCCATCATCCCCGCCGTCCTCGGCGGCGCCTCCGAGGTCCTCGACCTCGGCCGCAGCCGACGGTTGTTCAGCACCGCCCAACGCAAGGCCCTCGCCCTGGCCCACCCCCAGTGCCAGGCCGACGGCTGCACCGTCCCGGCCACCTGGTGCGAGGCCCATCACGCCCGCGATCCCTGGTCCTGCGGCGGCCGCACCGACCTCGCCGACGGCACCCTTCTCTGCGGCTGGCACCACCGCCGCGCCCACGACGACCGCTACGACCTACGCCGCCTGCCCAACGGCGACTTCCGCTTCCACCGACGGGAGTGAGAGTCAGCCGGCCAGGAACGAGAACCGCACCTCGCGGTCCGGGTTGTCGACGTTGAGGTCGACCAGGCAGATGCTCTGCCAGGTGCCGAGGGTGAGCCGTCCGCCCAGCACGGGCACGGTGGCGTACGGCGGGACGAGGGCCGGCATCACGTGGGACCGACCGTGCCCGGGCGAGCCGTGGCGGTGCCGCCACCGGTCGTCCGCCGGCAGGAGGTCGGCGAGGGCCGCAAGCAGGTCGTCGTCGCTGCCGGCACCGGTCTCGAGGATGGCGATGCCGGCGGTCGCGTGGGGGACGAACACGTGCAGCAGCCCGTCCCCGCGTCCGGACACGAAGTCGGCGCACTCGCGGGTGAGGTCGGCGACGCGTTCGTCGCTGCCGGTGCGGACGTGGCGGGTCTCGGAGTCCATGGGACCGATGCTGCCAGAGGGTCCGTCAGGATGATTTCTCCGGGCCGTGGCCGCGGAGCACCAGCACGAACAGCACGGCGAGCCACACCGACGCGTAGGTCAGGCTGGTCAGCACGTCGGTGAGGTGGTGCGCGCCCTGGTAGAGCCGGGCCACCAGCACCACGAACGGCAGCGCCAGCAGCACCCACACCCAGCGTCGGGCGGTCGGCGCGTAGACCCAGGCGAGCAGCGCGATCCCGACGTACACCGCGGTGGCGGTGCCGACGTGCCCCGACGGGAAGCTGGCATCCGGCACCAGGCCCGGGTCGAGGATGGACACGGGCGGCCGGTCCCGGGGGTCCAGATGCGTGGCCAGGGCGTAGAAGCCACCGACGCCCGCCACCAGCAGCCCCGCGAAGACCAGCGGCCGCCAGGACCGCTTCCAGGCCGCGAACGCCACGGCGACCACCGCGAACAGCGCCATCGCCGGGATGGTGTCGCCGAGGAAGGTGCCGACGTCCGCCGGGCCGTCGAGCGTCCCGCTCCGCTGATCGGCGAACCACCGGGAGACGTCGTTGTCCCACGGGTCGACCGACGACTGGAGCGGGTGGGTGAGCAGCCAGCCGAACCCGAGCACGGCGCCCAGGATCAGTGCCCACGCGATGACGAGGACGGCGGCCGTGGCCGGGAGACCACGGCGGGAGGCCTTCGAGGCGGGTTCGGTGCGCAGGGACATGGGCGCCAGTGTGCTGCATCGCCGCCCGGGTGTCCCGTCCCCAGCCAGACCGTGGCTAGGGTCTGCCGAATGGTGACGGTGGGCGGCCCCGAGGTGATGCTGCTCGGTGCCCTTGCAGCGGCGGTGGCCTGCGTCGTGCTGGGGCTCGGCCTCTCCCACCTCGGCGTCGGACGGCCGTGGGCCGTCGCCGGACTGCTGTGGTCGGTCATCGTGATCGGCCTGGTGACCCTGCTCCCCACCAACGGCTCGCCGGGCTGGATCCCGGTGGAGGAGGCGCAGGACGCCTGCTCGTGGGACTACGGCGGCCCGGCGCCCGAGGGCTTCTGGATCTTCGGCGGCGGCCAACGCCTGCTCAACACCTTGCTCTTCGTGCCGTCGGGCATGTTCCTCGCGGTGGCCACCCTGCGTCGCGGCACCTGGTGGCTGGCGCTCCCGGGACTGGCGGCCCTGGCGGCGTACTCGGTGGTCATCGAGCGGATCCAGCTGGAGCTCACCCGGCTCGACCGCGCCTGCGACGTCACCGACGTGGTCGACAACGTCACCGGGGCCCTGATCGGGTTCGGGCTGGGCGTCGTGATCGCCGCGGCCCTGGGCCTCGGCCAGCGACGTACGCCGACGGCCCGCCACCCACGCGGGTGACGGGCCGTCGGGACCAGCTGGCTCAGGCCCTGCGCAGGTTCCGCA
>JBEVFC010000143.1:0-20075 GCA_040512455.1 Nocardioides sp. | reverse complement strand
TCACGCATCGCACTCTACGAGCGATGCGCAGACGGCGCACCGGTCGCCCGTCGGCAGTCGCCGGGTTGCCCGAACCACGGCCTCCAGCTCGGCGCCGAGGTCGTCCCATTCCTCTCCCGCAAGGAGGCCGCGGACCCCGTCCTGCGCGCCCAGGCGCTCGCGCACTCCCTCGTCGCCACCGGAGAGAGCTCTCAGGCACCATCCGCATCCCCGACACCGTCGGCCACCTCGTCGTAACCCGCGGACCTCCGCGCCGGCAAGGTCACCTGCCACGTCGACCTCGAAGCCCCGCGCGAACGGCGCGCCACGACCCGGGTGAACTGGTTGGTCCGGCAGCTCAAGAACGCACCGGACACCACCGGGGTGGAGGCATTCGTGGCCCACGCCCGCGGAGCATTCATCGACTCCGCGCTGACCGCGGTTGACGGGTTCTAC
This sequence comes from Nocardioides sp., assembly GCA_040512455.1. Classification (GTDB taxonomy): domain Bacteria; phylum Actinomycetota; class Actinomycetes; order Propionibacteriales; family Nocardioidaceae; genus Nocardioides. The sequence goes on along the minus strand of JBEVFC010000143.1, from coordinate 19,640 downwards.
GCAGAGGTGCTCGGGTCGCTAAAGGGCCCGGAGCCCGTGGCGGCAGCGCCGACAAACGGTGCGCAGCCGGCCGCCGACCAGCCACCGACCCCACAGGGGGGACGGCACCTCCGGTGAACGACCCGGCCGGGTCGTGTAGACGGGATGAGGGCGCCGGGCGCCGCTGGCGCCAACAGCCGCTCCTAGCGTGTCAGGAGTCGGTGCACGGCCGGTCAGGACCGCACGAACTCCTTGCGTTGCACTGCGTACGTGACGCGCTGGGGGATCTCGGTGTTGCCGTTGTCCCACGTGTAGTTGGCGCTCGAGCTCGCCCAGAACGGCAGCGGATGCTCGGCCGGGTCGAGGTCGGGAACGACGTAGATGAACCCGGAGCCGGGCGATGAGTAGGTTCCGCAGGGTGGGTCTCCGCCTCCGACCGTGGTGAGCTCATCGACCGGGTACTCGTTGACCATGGCCTGGAAGCGCCGGGGCAGCGGCCCGTCGCCGTTCGCGGGGATGTCACGCACCAGGAACGGCTCCACTTGCATCTCCGGCGTGCCGCCCCAGGGATGGTAGCCGGATCCGGTGCCGGCGACGTCCGTCCAGCACCGGGTGCCCCAGTCCGGCCAGAACGCTCCGACGTACCGGTAGTGGGTGGACGCCGTCCAGGAGAACGGCTGGTAGATGTCGCCGGCGATGAACCGGGCCGGCTGCGGGTCGAGGGTGAGGGTGGCGTGGTCGTCGCGGATGAAGTACTCGCAGCCCTCGCACGCGGGAGTGGTCTCGCCCACCGCCTCGTAGGTGACGGTTCCCGTCCAGCCCCAACACGGCCCCTTGTACAGCTCGGTCTTGGGGCCCTCCCATTTCGCGCCCTCCCAGGTGAACTTCGCGTCCAGGCCGAGGAACGCGACGACCGCGTCGACGCCGGTCTCGATGGTCGGTTGCAGGGTGACGTCGAGGCACCGCGGGCCGCGCAGCGTGTCGGGGACCCCGACCGCGAGCTCGGCACCGATCGAGACGCTGGCGTTGGCGTCCAGGTTCTCCTCGAGGCCGGGAGGGAGCATCGGGGCGACGGCGATGAACAGTGACGGCCTGAACGACAAGGAGAGCCCGTCGTAGTTCGCCGACACGTCGCCGATCGGCGCGACGGTGGTGGTCCCGCCGGAGAGGCCGTCGAAGTAGTAGTAGCCGGCGTAGGCGTTGAGGCCGGCCGTGACGGAGAAGGTGCCCCCGTCGGTGACATCCGGTGTGGTGGCCTCGAACTCGGCCTTGCCCCCGAACTTGACCGCGACGCCCGAAGTCCCGAGCGGGATCCGCGGGTAGATGTCGGGGTTGTCCGCGGCGGTCAGGGTGCAGGAGACCGAGGCCTTGCCCAGGAAGGTGAAGGTGACCTTCAGACTGCCTTTGGCACTGAAGTCGAGGCTGCGTTGGGACAGGTCGACGGCGAAGTGGATGTCCCCGGAGTACTCGGCGTCGATGTTCACCAGCTGCGCCACCGGCAGACTGGCCGAGCAGCTCCACCAGTCGTTCTTGAAGAACTGCAGACCGATCTTGTCAGGAGCCCCGAGACCGGCAGCGGCTGCGGCCCCAGCGGCGGCCCGGGCGCCCTGGACGCGGGCGCCCCGGGCGCTGGTCGCCGGTGTCGCAATGCTGCTCAGCAGGGCACCGTCGTAGGTCGCGTCGTAGTCATCGAACGCCGCCGACAGCTCGGCAGCCGCCAGACTCAAGGTGCGAACCCCGCCCGCGCCGGTGGTCACGTTGGTGATCTGACCGATGAACGGCGTACCGCCAGCGGGGCGGGCGAGGACGTGATCACCCGTCTGCACGGGACCCGCGCTCCGGGCGAGGTCCACCGTCCCGTCGCCCGTGCCGACGATGTCGCCGGAGCCCAACAGTCGAGTCCCGACCTTCGGCACGAAGGACAGCGTCTGGCTTCCGAGGCTACTGACGTAGCCCATGGCGGTGAGCCGGGTCTTGGCACGGGTTCCGGTCACCTTCACCGCGACCTTGCGTCCCGACGGGACCGGCAACCAGCTGGTCACCGCACCGCCGCGCGAGGTGGTGTCGAGAACCGGACTGCCCGTACCCCTCGCGTTGGTCCAGACCCGGACCCGGGCACCGCGGGCGGCGTTGACACCGAACACGACGTCCTGCGCCGTGGCCGGAATCCCAGCCCGACCAGCCACCGCCACCGCGCGCACTCCACCCGGAACAACCGTCCCCAGCGCCGTCGGCCGAGGCAACGGCGCCACCGTTGTCCCGGGAGACGCCCAGCCCAGCACCCGGAGCCGGGCCGAGGCGCTGCCAGACAGCGACCGCAGCGAGATCCGGCCAGCGGTCGAGGGGGCGAGGGTGAGAAGGGTCGTGTGATTCCCCGCCGGGAAGGCATGACCGGCGGTCGCGATGGGTAGTCCCGTCGTCCAGGCCGTGGCGGTACCGGCGCGTTTCGCCGACGTCTCCAAGGCCACCAGCACGGCCGTGGCGTTCGCCGGGATGCCTGCCCGGCCGGTCAGCTGCACGGTCCGGGTGCTGGCCCCCAGGCTGGTGCTCGACGCGGAGGGCACGCTCTCGGGAACCACCAGAGGTGCGGTCTCCGGGACGTAGCCGAGGACGGAGACGGCGACGCTCGGCCGCCCGGCGCTCGCCCTGATGTCCACAGCCCCGTCGCCGCCGAGCTTGGCGAGGAAGGTGGCATCCGTGGCCCCCGATCGGCCGAACGACGTGACCGTCGTGCCGGCGGACTGGCTGCCGGTGGGGCGCACCAGGAGGCGACCCGCGCCGCTGGCGGCGGGCACACGGAAGCCCACCAGGACCGCGCCGACGCCGGTGGCCGGAAGCTTGGCGGCGGTCACGATCGGCACCTGGGTCCAACCGGTTCCGACTCGTGCCAGCCCTCGGGCGGCGCGCGGCCGTGCGAGCGTGACCACGTCGCCTCCGTCCATGGTCACCCGCGGCCCAGCCGCCGCTGCCGGGACCGGTGCTGCCGGTGCTGCCTGCACCGGCGCGGAAACGACGCCCAAGGTCGACGCGCTCATCAAGCAGGAGGCCAGTGCGACCGCGCTCACCAGCCGCCAGTGGCCCCCGCTCGCTTTCATCGGCCCAGTCTGGGGCGCGGCAGGCGTCCTAGACCAAGAACGACCCAAACCCTAGGGGAACCATTCCAGCCCTAGGGGCCGAGTTGGACGTGGTCGCGCCAGGTGTGCTTCGGGTCGAGCTCGGCATTGGGTCGGCTCATCACGGTGTCCGGTGAGGCGATGATGAAACGGTCGAATCCACCCTGCCGGGCCAGGGCTAGCCGCTTCGCGCATCGATCTGTCCAGAGTGCGTCGATCATCGGCCACGTCGCTCTGCTCGTCCGACGATCCACTCATACTTCGGCTATGGGTCCGGAATACGGTCGAATTGCACCTTCATCAGCACTGCGTAGCGGTCCCTCATGTGCGCTTCGGTCGGTGAGGACCTGCGATGGGTTGGCGGTCCCCACCGAGCGGGTCCGGGTGTCTGGATCGATGAGAGACCAGTCGAAGTTTCGGGTAGGAAGGAGTAGTCACTGAGTCAGGATTTTCCGGTGACAGTCCCGCCGGTCGACCCAGCAGCGCTCCAGACCCTGATGTGTCGCGCCGGCCTTGCGGTCGCTGTCCTCGACGGGTCCGGACGGTTGTCGATGATGAGTCCGGCCCTGGAGCGCCTGTTGAATCGACCGTTCGCGGTTCTACCAGCCGAGTCGCTTGCCGAGGTGTTCCATCTCTACAGCGAGGGTGGCGGCCGCCTACTGCGCGCCGACGAGGTGCCGATCGTGCGGGCCTCGCGCGGGGAGGTCGTCGAAGATGCCACCGTCACAGTGAGAGCTCCGGGACAACCGATCCGTCACCTGCGCGTCAACGCCACGCCGATGATGGGGCTCGACGGCGAGCGGCAGGGTGCGTGGGCAGTCATGACAGACGTCACCAGCCTGGTCGCTGCCGCCCGGGGGGAGCTGAACCGTTCCTTGGCCGAGACCGTGAACCACAACCTGCGCACACCGCTCGCCACCATCCTGGGTCATGCTGAGCTGCTTCTCGACCAACGGGACGACTTGCCGCCGGGGGCCGCTCATTCGGTCGACGCGTTGTGGCGTGCGGGTCAGCGCCTCAACGAGGTGGTGACCTGGATCTCCGAATGGATCGACCTCGCCTACTCACCCGGGAACGAGGGCGAAGGCATGGGAACTGACCTCGCCGAGTACATGGACCGCCACCAACACCCTTGACCGCGGCGTGGCTGCCAGGTCGCGGCGCTCCTGCCGAGCCGCGTCTACAAGCGCCGCGAGCCTGTCCACGACGACTTCTGAGCCAGACCGTTCAGACGCCTCGACACGGGTCGCCACGAGAGCAGCCTGCACCGTTACTGTCTAGTCGGCTACCGGTTGAAGACCTGCTCTGGCCGCTCAAGGAGTGACCGGCCCACGTGCCGCTGGTCGACCACGGGCAGCGGGGGCTACCGTGGTTGCACGGGCTTCCCAGCCCTCCCGCGGGCCCCGTGGGCCCACGCCGCCAGGCCTCCCTGGGGGTACGGAGAGACTGCGCCGTTCTAGGTGGGCCTGGGGCGGCGCAGCGGTGGAACGCACAAGAATGGACACTTGGCGGGTGCCACTGACGCTGAGCCACCCTGCGGCTGTGATTCCCCTGCGCAGCCTCGGTCTGCCGATGGCCGCCCTGGCACGCCTCAGTCGGTGTGTGATCCGGCCCCACCCGTGACGGACGGTCGGTGGTGCACCTACTCGTCCAGGTCACCTTCGACGTGCATCGCGGCTTCTTCCGCACTGGCGCCGGCACCGTCGATGCCGATGTCGTAGGCCAGCGGCGCCTGATCCTCGTCGTCGTACATGCCCTCGTCGGGAGCGACCAGACGGCCGGAACGGTGATCGGGCTCCATGTCCTCGGGCCACTGTGGGTTCTCGTCATACGCGTCGCGGTCCGAGCTCTCGGGTTCCTCCTGCTCGAGCCGTTGGTCGAGGGTCTCGCCGGCGTGCTCCTCGGCTGCGGTGAAGCCGTACCGGTGACTGGCGGGGAGCCGGTCGGGAGGGGAGTACCCCTCATCCAGGACGTCGCTGACCCCGCGGTCGACCAAGGTGTCCTCTGGCTGAAGCTGGTCTTCGTCGTCGAACGAGTCGTTGCCGTACATCTCCGACATGGGGACGCTCCTTCTACCGTCAGGCATGTCGCCTGCGGTCCTCCCAGCCAAGCGCGTCGACTCCGGTAGGGCAAGCCGGCAACGGCACCCTGACTACGTCAACAACAATCGTGGGTAGGGTGCGCCTTGTGCTGAGCCGTGAACTTCCTCCGACGCGACAGTTCGAGGTGCGCCTGCGCCGTCACGTGGCCGGAGGCCCGATGGCCGAGGACCTGACGTACCGCTGGGAAGGGCAGGCGACGGACGAGGCCCACGCGGTCGTCCTCGCCAAGCACGCATCGCAGGCGGACGGCTGGAGTCCCGACGGCCCGGTCGCGTGTCGCGTCGTCGAGTCCACCGGCTTCCTGCCGGTCGCGCACGAATGGGTGGACGCGGTTTCCTGACAGGGTGCGGAGGACCCGCACTCGGTGCTGCGCGGTGGGTCAGCCGCGGACGCGGCGCAGGATGAACAGCACGAGCGCGACGATGAGCAGGATGACGAGAATGGTCCACAACATGGTGAGGCTCCGTCCGGTTGATGATTCGGCTGCAGTCGACCAGTGACCGCAAGACCGCCAGCCCCGGAACAACCGCAGGGGTTCGTGCCCGTCCCTCCACACTTCAAACGTCGAGCCCTCGCGTCGCGATCCGGGCTCAGGTGACGAAGATCCCGGCGTACGGCTTGGGCGCGAAGTAGGTCGTCTTCGGGGGCATCTGCTCCCCGAGGTCGGCGATCCGGGTGAGCCTGCGCAGTGAGGGCGGCCGGAGGACGAACAGCACCCCGCCGTCATCGTCGCACCGCGCCGTCGGCTGCTCGAGCGGGACCTGGTCGGGCACCACCTCGAGCCGGGGGTGCCCCTGTCCGGAGATGCCCAGTGCAGGGCCGAGGAGGCGATGCTGCAGGACGGAGGCGTCCAGCCCCGCCGCTCCTTCGGGCCGCGGCCCGGTGGGGGAGAGGTCGTACCAGCAGCCCGCGACGTACATGCCGATCCGGCTGGTCAGGTCGGCCGCGGACACCCGCCGCACCTCGAAGTGGCGGGCAGCCGCGTCGAGCAGCGAGGCAGCGTCGACCGAGCCGGTGACCCGCCGGTGGAACGCCGACATGGTGAGCCCGTCCATCGGGAAGAGCATGCAGAGCACCCCGGCGTCCGCCGGTCTGCCGGCGCGTTCCCAGGCGACGAGTCGCGCGGCCACGCGATGGTGCCCGTCGGCGATGTAGTGGACCCCGCGGCTCAGTGCCGAGGCCAGGTCAGCGGTCTCCTCGTCGCCGGTGACCCGCCACACGGTGTGCTCGAGCCCGTCCGGCCCCGGGAAGTGGAGCAGGGGGCGGCCGCGACAGATGTCCTCCACGCGTCGGGTGGTGCCCGGTCCGTGGTCGTGCAGCAGCGCGACCGGCTCGGACCGCGTCGGCAGGTCGGCGTAGTACCGGACCAGCGCGTCGACCCGCTGCGGCTCGACGGACTCGTGGCCGCGTACGCCGCCGCCCGCGACGGCGTCGAGGCGTACGTCGGCCACCACGCCGATGTGGTCATCGGTCCCGTGGCGCATCCGGTAGACGTAGAACGCACGCGGAGAGTCCTCGTACGCCGTGGAGGGAACGCTGATCGGTGGTCGCCGTTCGCCGAGCGCATCCACCATCGGCGTGACCGCCTGTGCCGCCCACTCCTGCCGGACCAGGCGCGCCTCGAACGGGCGGACCACACCGGGGAAGGCGTCTCGGTCCGCGGCGAAAGCCGTCATGTCGCGCCGTCGATGGTGGTCGCTGAGACTCCGAACACGTTGGGCAGGGCACCCAGGTCGGCGAGCAGGTCGTCGGACAGGGTCCCGGCCACGTCGATCGTCGCCACCGCGGCGTCCCCGCCCCGGAACACCCGGTTCTGCATGTGCTCGACATTGAGCCGGTCCCGGCTCAACCGGTCCAGGACGTGGGCGAGGACCCCGACCCGGTCCAGGTGCCGCACTGTGAGGGTGGCGGAGCCGATCCGGCTCGGCGACAGGTTGACGCAGTTGGGTGTCTCACCCTGGACGAAGGCGTCGATGACGTCCACCACCCCGGCGGCGATGGCGTTCTGGGCCTGCTCGGTGGACGCCCCGATGTGGTGGGTGCCGACCACCCGCGGGTGCTGGGCGAGCCGCGAGGTCCACTCGGCCGACCCGGTCCCGGGCTCGTCGGCGAACACGTCGAGACCGGCACGAAGGTCCTGGCCGTCGAGTGCGTCGAGCAGCGCGGTCTCGTCGACGAGGTCGCCGCGCGAGGTGTTCAGCAGGATGGAGCCGGGCCTCATCTGCTCGAGGAACGACCGGTCGACCAGACCGGCCGTGTCCGGACCGGACGGCAGATGCAGCGACACGACGTCGCAGGCGGGGAGCAGCTCCGCCAGCGACTCGGCCATGCCGATGTGCAGCTCCTCCGCCCGGGCGCGGACGTGCTCGCTGCGGTCGGTCTTCGCCAGCGCCAGGACCTCCATGCCGAAGGCCCGGGCACGCTGGGCCACCTCGAGACCGATCGAGCCGAGTCCGAGGATGCCCATCGTGGAGCCGAACAGGCCCTGCGCGGCGCCGTACGCCTTCTTGTTCCAGCGACCGGCCCGGAGGTCCACGGTGCCGTCGACGATCCGCCGATCGACGGCGAGGAGAAGTCCCATGGTCAGCTCGGCGACCGCGACGGCGTTCCGGCCGGGCAGGTTGGCGACCAGGACTCCGCGAGCCGCGGCGGCCTCGATGTCGATCGTGTTCGTGCCGGCGCCGGCCCGGATGACCAGGGCGAGCCGGTCGGCGTTCTCGAAGACCTCGCCGACGACCTTGGTGCTGCGCACCACCAGTGCGTCGAACCCGCCGAGGCTGCTCGGCAGGTCGCCGGCCTTCAGCCCCGGATCGACGACGCAGGTGTGACCGCGCGCCTCGAGCTCGGTGACCGTCGACTCGCCGACGGCGTCGGCAAACAGCACACGCATGGTGACCTCCGCTGACCCTGACGTGCTCCTCAAGGTAGCGGTCCCCGGCGCCGAGCGCGACGCTTCCGTGGCGGCCGGGTTACCTCGTCGCCGCCTACTTTCTTTACCTTTTGGAAGGTAGACTGCGACCATGCCTCGCCCTGCCCACCGCCCGTCCCTCCGCGACGAGGCGCTGGACCGAGCCGTCGACCTGTTGCGGCGCGGCGAGTCCCTCTCGCTGGACTCGGTGGCGGGCGCCACCGGCCTGACCAAGCCCGGCCTCATGTACCACTTCCCGACCAAGGAAGCGTTGATGACGGCCCTCGTCGATCGCGTGGTCGACGGGTGCGAGCGCGAGCTGGAGGGCCTGCTGCCGGCGGGCGCGGCGAGCCCGACGACCCACGAGCGTCTGGCGGCGTACCTGCGCTGGGCGCTCACGCTCCCGCACGACGGCTCCGACCTGGTCATGCTCAGCGACCCGCGGCTGCGCGACTGCCTCATCGACCGATGGTCCGAGCGCCTCCGCACCTGGGTCGAGGTGCCGGAGGACCTGCCGGCGCAGGACCGGGCACGACTGCACCTGGTCCGTCTCGCCGCCGACGGCTGCTGGTTCGCCGATGCCAGTGGGTGCGCGCCGTTGGCGGCCGACGAGCGGCCCGACGTGCTGCGCCTCGGGCTCGAGCTGCTCGAGCCGGGGGAGGGGCCATGACCACCTGGCTGCTCCTCGTGGCGGCCGTCGCCGTCGAGGTGACGGCCACGCTCTCCCTGAAGGCGGCACTCGAGCACCCTGGCCTCTACGTGGTCGTCGTGCTGGGCTACGTGGCGTCCTTCTTCCTGCTCGCGGCGGTGCTGCGCCGAGGAATGCCGCTCGGTGTCGCGTACGGCATGTGGGGTGCCCTCGGCGTCGCCGCCACCGCCGTCCTGTCGGCCCAGCTCTTCGGTGAGGCGATCACCCGGCTCATGGGGACGGGACTGGTCCTGGTGGCCGCCGGAGTCTTCCTGGTCGAAATGGGATCCCGGACGGCACGGCCGCGCGGCCCGAGGGGCGCTGCCTGATGGCCGCATTGCTGCTGACGGCGGCCATCCTGTTCGAGGTGGCCGGCACCCTGTCGCTGCGCGCGGCGATCGGCCGCCGCCGCGCCTGGTACGCCGTGGTCGTCGGCGGCTACCTGCTGGCGTTCCTCTGCCTGTCGGCGGCGCTGAGCCACGGGATGGGCCTCGGGTTCGCGTACGGCGTCTGGACCGCGGTCGGCATCGCCCTGACCGCGATCGCGTCGAAGGTCCTGTTCGACGAGCCGCTCACCCCGGTGATGGCCGCCGGCCTCGCGCTCATCGCGTGCGGCGTGCTGCTCCTGGAGGTCGGGCAGGTCCACTGAGTGCGGCCCCTTGGCTCGCGACCTCGTCGACGGGTAGGCTGAGCCGACTTGATGCGCATCACGAAACGAGTCTCATCATGCGCAACAAACGGTACGCCGAGCTGCTGACTCGCCTGGTCGAGCACGCCCGTTACGAGGTGCTGCCCACGCCGGCAACCGAGGAGACGGTGCTCACCCACGTGCCTCGGGACCGGGTGATCACCGTGACCGCCTCGCCGGGCAAGGGGCTGGCCGCCACCCTCGACCTCGCGGAGCGGCTCTCCGGCCACGGCTACGTCACCGTGCCGCACCTGGCCGCCCGCATGGTGCACGGACGCGGGGAGCTGTCCGAGATCTGCGACCGGCTGACCGGCAAGGGCATCACCCGGGTGTTCGTGCCCGGCGGGGACGCCGAGCAGGACGGCACCTACCCCGACGCGCTGACCATGTTGGAGGACCTGGCCGACCTCGGGCGCCCGTTCTCCCACGTCGGCATCACCGGCTACCCCGAGTCGCACCCCACCATCACCGACGACCTGACCGTGCAGTCGATGTGGGACAAGCGCCGGTACGCCACGCACGTGGTCAGCAACCTCACCTTCGACCCGTCCGCGATCCGGGTCTGGGTGCGGCGGATGCGCGACCGCGGGATCACGATGCCGTTGCTGCTCGGTCTGCCCGGCCCGGTGGAGCGGGCCAAGCTGCTGGCGATGGCGACCAAGATCGGCGTGGGTGAGTCCACCCGGTTCCTGGTCAAGCACAAGGGGACGTTCGCCCGGTTGGCCGCCCCCGGAGGGTTCACCGGCGAGCGGTTCCTCGAGCAGTGCGCCCCGGGGCTGGCGGCGCCCGATGCGGCGGTGGAGGGCCTGCACGTGTTCACCTTCAACCAGATCGCGGCCACCGAGGCCTGGCGCGAGGACCTGCTGCGCCGCCTGCGGGCCTGAGGTTCGGCCGCACAACGTCATCCGACTGGCTGCTCCGGCGACCGGATCGTATGACGTCAGTCGCTAGTCAGCCGACCAGCGGCTCGAGCGCGCGCTCCAGACCGGAGTCCCCGGTCTCGACGACCGTCAACGGCAGGCCCAGCCGGTCGGCGGCCTCGGCGGCCAGCGCCCGCAGCTCGGCGTCCGGCTCCTGGGCCAGCCACACCACGCGTGTGTAGTGCGCGAAGTACGCCTCGCGCAGCTCCGGCCACCGGTCCAGCCCCAGCTCCTGGAGCACCGTCCGCGCGAAGGACCGCACCAGGAAGTCGGTGAGCACGTAGGTCCCCGGCTGCTCGTCGAAGAACCGCTCCAGCCGCTCCGCGCCGGCGTACAGGTCGTAGCAGTGCAGCCCTTCCAGCCGGGTCAACCCCAGCTCACGGCACACCTCGTCGATCGCGCCGTACGTGCCGCAGTCGGCGTACCCCACCACGACCTTGCTGTACGCCGGCAGCAGCGCCTCCGCGGTCCGGCGCACCTCGCCGGCGATCCGTTCGGGACGGTTGTGCAGCAGCGGCGGCAGCGGGTGTACGTCGAGCGGCCAGCCTCGGCGGGTGGCGACGGCGGCCGCGGGCTGGGCCAGTGCGCCGCACGCGATCAGGGCGGTCCGGCCGGCCCGTTCAGTCGCCGAACGCGAGCTGGTCGACGAACCGGTCGTTGAAGTCGGTGCGGTCGGAGAGCTCGACATAGGCCACCTCCTCCGTCAGCGCCGTGGCCCCGGCCCGCTCGCGCAACGAGAGCAGGGCCATCTTCGCGCCCTCACCGGCGACGTTCCCGGCGGAGACGATGCGCAGCACCGGCAGCTTCGGCACCAGCCCGATCCTGATGGCGGAGGCGGGGGAGAGGTAGGTGCCGAAGGACCCGGCCATCAGCACCTGCTGGACGTCCCGCGGCTCCAGGCCGAGCTCGTCGAGCAGCAGCGACCACCCCGTGGAGATGGCCGCCTTGGCGAACTGGAGCTCGCGGACGTCACGCTGGGACAGCACGACGCACTCGGAGGGGTCGGCCCCGGGGTGGGGCCGGTGCAGCACGAACACACGCTCCTCGCCGATCCGCGTGAGGCGGTCGGCCAGGGCCGGTGCCACCGTCGGCGCGGTGTCGTCGGGCACGAACCGGCCGGAGCCGTCCAGCATCCCGACCTTGACCAGCTCGGCGACCGCGTCCACCAGGCCGGACCCGCACAGGCCCTTGGGTTCCACGTCTCCGATCACGCCCAGGGAGATCGGGTCGTCACCGTCGGCCTGCAGCCGGACCACCTCGATCGCACCGTCCGCGGCCCGCATCCCGCAGCGGATGGCGCCGCCCTCGAAGGCGGGGCCGGCGGGCGCCGCGGTGGAGACGATCCGGTCGCCGTCGCTGAGCACGATCTCGCAGTTGGTGCCGACGTCGATCAGCAGGCGTGTGCGCTTGTCGCGGTCCATGCCCGTGGCCAGCATCCCGGCCACGATGTCGCCGCCGACGTACGCCCCGAGCGCCGGGAACAGGGCGGCGCGGGCCCGCGGGTGCACGGCCAGTCCGAGGTCGGCCGCGAGGACGACGGGCGGGTGCGCGACCGACATGACGAACGGCGCGACCCCCATCGGCTCCGGGTCGATGCCGAGCACGAGGGCGGTCATCGTGGCGTTGCCGGCGAGCGCCACCTCGTAGACATGTGCGGGGTCCACGTCCCCCTCGGCGCAGACCTGCGCGGTCAGCGTCGACAGGGTCTCCGCGGCCGCCTGCTGCAGCCGGCCGAGGGTGTCCGGGTCCATCATCACCGCGCTGATCCGGGTGATCACGTCGCCGCCGTACGGCTGCTGCCGGTTGAGCATCGACGCCACCGCGACCGGGGTGCCGGTGGAGACGTCGAGCAGCGTGGCGACCACCGTCGTGGTGCCCAGGTCGAAGGCGATGGCGTACTGGGTGCCGGTGGTGTCACCGGGCTCGACGTCGATCAGCGCCTCGTCGACGATCACGGCGGTGACCTTGAAGTCGGCCGCCCGCAGCACCGCCGGCAGCCGGCGCAGTACGTGCAGGTCGGCCTGGGGCTCCAGGTCGTCGACCGCCGCCAGCAACCGGTCCAGGTCGGTGCGCTGGTCGGCGAGGGTCGGCTCGACGAGCTCGACGTACCGCTTCTGGATCGCCGGCCGCAGGATCACCTGGCGTCCGACCCCGACGGTCGCGGCCTTGGGGCGCGTGGTCAGCGGGGGCACCTCGACGGTCAGGTCGCGGGTCGCGTTGACCAGGCAGGCCAGCCGCCAGCCGGCGTCGAGCTGCTCCCGGGTGAATGTCTTGACGTCGTGGCGGGTGATCGGGGTGCTGCCCTCCACCCGCACCTTGCACTTGTGGCAGGTGCCGTGGCCGCCGCAGGTGGAGTCGATCGCGATGCCGTTCCACGACGCCGAGTCGAAGACGGTGACGCCGGGCGGCACCCGGACCTGGCGCTGGGCGGTGCGGGCAGGATCCGGGTCGACCACCGTGAACGACAGCGAGACCCGTCCCGTCCCGTCGTGCGGCGCCGTCTCGGCGCCGGGCGGAGCCAGCAGGCCCTCGCGCCGTACGGCCTGGAGGTCGACGTCGGGTACGCCGTCGCTCATCCGTTCCGCCGCAGGACGCTCATGCCGTCGCAGCCGCCTTCGCCCGGTGTGCGGCGATCCAGGCCATGCCCCACTCGTCGTGGTTCAGGAACACGTCGGCGGCCTTGACCGCCTCGACGATCTTCGGCGTGCGGGTGTCCATGATCGCGCTGGTGAGCCCGGCGGTCATCGCCATCGGCAGCCAGGCCGCGCCCAGGGTGTGCCGGTCGGGCATGCCGAAGGAGGTGTTGGACGCCCCGCAGGTCATGTTCAGGCCGTGGTCGTCGCGGATCCGGCGCATCGTGTCGAGGGTCACGAGCGAGTTGCCGGTGTCGGCACCGATCGGCATCGCCAGCGGGTCGATCACGATGTCCGCCTTCGCGATGCCGTACTCCTCGGTGGCGACCCGGATGATCTTCGCGACCAGGTCGAGGCGCTTGTCGGCCTCCATCGGGATCTCGTCGTGGTCGTTGGGGAGCGCGATGACCGCGGCGTCGTACTTCTTGACCAGCGGCAGGATCGCGGCGAGCCGGTCGTCCTCGGCGGTGACCGAGTTGACCAGCGCCCGACCCTGGTACGCCGACAGGCCGGCCTCGAGTGCCTCGACGACCGAGGAGTCGATGCAGATCGGCAGGTCGGTGAGGCCCTGGATCATCGTGATCGCCTTGGCCAGCAGCTCGGGCTCGTCGGTGAGAGGGACGCCCATGTTGACGTCGAGGACGTCGGCGCCGCCGGCCACCTGCGCGGCCACGTCGCGCTCGATGGCCGACATGTCGCCGGCGCGCAGCTGCTCCTGGAAGATGCGCCGGCCGGTCGGGTTGATCCGCTCGCCGATCAGGCAGAACCGCTGGTCGTGGCCGAGGACCACCTCGCGGGTGGCGGAGCGGAGGACGGTGTGCAGCGGCTCGCTCATGCAGGCACCTTGGCCCGGCGCTCGTGGAGCAGGGCCTTGGCCTTCTTCACCGTCGCGGAGGCATCCGCGGCGTACCCGTCGGCGCCGACCGCGTCGGCGTACTCCTGGGTGACCGGGGCGCCGCCGACCATCACGACCACGGCGTCGCGCAGGCCGGCCTTCTCCAAGGCGTTCATGTTCGCCTTGAACATCGGCATCGTGGTCGTCAGGAACGCCGAGAACCCGACGATGTCGGGCTGGTGCTCCTCGATCGCCGCCACGAACTTCTCGGGGGCCACCTGGACACCGAGGTCGATCACCTCGAAGCCGGCGCCCTCGAGCATGATGTTGACGAGGTTCTTGCCGATGTCGTGGACATCGCCCTTGACCGTGCCCATCAGGAACTTGCCGACCGTCTGCACGCCGGTCTCGGCGAGCAACGGACGCAGGCGTTCCATCGCGCCGGCCATGGCGCGACCGGCGATGAGCATCTCGGGCACGAAGAAGTCGCCGCGCTCGAACCGCGCGCCGACCTCCTCGAGCGACGGGATGAGGGCGTCGAAGAGCAGCGTCTGCGGCTCCATGGCGTTGGACAGTCCCTCCTCGGTCAGCTCGAGGACACGCGGGGCGTTGCCGACCAGCGTCTCGTCGTACAGGCCCTGCAGGATCTCTTCCGGAGTCATGCGACCCCCTCCTTGGGTGAGCGACCGCGCAGCAGCATCGACAGCTGCGTGGCATGTTCGAGCAGACGATGGCCGAGCTCGTCGAGCCGGCCCTCCAACCTCTGGGTGGGACCGGAGATCCCGAGCGCGGCGACCACGTCTCCCCGCGGTCCGTGCACGGGTACGGCGACGCCGGTCAGGCCGACCTCGAGCTCGTCGGCGGTGACCGCCCACCCGCGTCGGCGGGCCCGGGTGACGTCCAGCCGCAGCTGCTCGGGATCGGTGAGCGTGGCCGGAGTCTGTGCGGCCAGCGCGCCGTCGGGCACGGCGAGCACCCCCCAGCCGAGGAACACCTTGCCGAGCGCGGAGCAGTGGGCGGGTACGTCGACCTCGGTCCAGTCCCGGGTGCCGAGGAGGTAGCGGGAGTCGACCTGGGCCACCTGGACCACCCGGTCGCCGCGGGCCACGCTCAGGTGCACGGTCTCGTGCGTGTCGTCGCTGATCGCCTCCATGGCCGGGCGGGCCAGGCGGACGAGCTCCTCCCACGGGTCGTGCCGCGCGGCGTACAGCCAGAAGAGGGAGCCGGCGACGTACGAGCCGGCCGCGTCGCGCTCGAGCAGACCGGAGCGCTCGAGGGCGGTCAGCATCCGCGAGGTCGTCGACTTCGCCAGCCCGGAGGCCTCCTGCAGGTCGGCGAAGGTCAGCGGCAGGTCCGCGCGCACGACGGTGGAGACGAGGTCGGCCGCGCGGTCGACGGCCCGGGTGCCGGGGGCCGTGGCGGCGGCGGTCTCGCTCACGAAAGGTCTCCTCGATCCGGGGTTCCCGCAGGTTCCATCATGTGGAACTCTGGTTCCACATGATGAGGCTAGGAGTCGGACCGTACCTGGGTCAAGCAACCACGCGACACCAGTGACCGGACCGGCCGCGACCGCAGGAGGACCGATGTTCCGCAACCGGATGCCGCGCTACGAGGTGCTGTCCGAACAGGCGATGGCCACCCTCGACGGGGGATGGCGGCGGCTGATGACCGAGATCGGCGTCGAGTTCCTGGATCCCCGGGCGCTGGAGCTGTTCCGTGCCGCGGGCCAGAAGGTCGAGGACAACACGGTGTTCCTCGACCCGGACTTCGTGCTGGAGCAGGTGGCCAAGGCGCCGTCCGAGTTCGAGGTCCAGGCGCGCAACCCCGAGCACTCGATCCACATCGGCGGCGACGCGATGGCGTTCGGTGCGGTCTACGGCCCGCCGTTCGTGCGCGAGGGCGAGGTCCGCCGCGACGCGACGATGGAGGACTTCCGCAACTTCACCAAGCTCGCACAGGCGTTCCCGGCGCTCGACTCCGCCGGCGGCATCATCTGCGAGCCCTCCGACGCCCCGCTCGACAGCCGCCACCTCGACATGACCTACGCCCTGCAGACGCTGACCGACAAGGTCTACATGGGCAATGTCGTGTCGGGCGTCAACGCCGCCGACACCCTGGCGATGACGTCGATCCTGTTCGGGTCCCGCGAGGCCATCGAGGCCACGCCGGCCACCATCTCGCTGATCAACTGCAACTCGCCCCTGCGCTGGGACGACCGCATGCTCGAGGCGCAGTTCGAGTACTCCGCCGCCGGGCAGCCGGTCGTGCTCACCCCGTTCATCCTGATGGGGGCGATGTCCCCGGTGACGATTCCCGCGGCGCTGGTGCAGCAGATCACCGAGGCGCTCTCGGGCATCGCGCTGTCGCAGCTGATCCGGCCGGGGACCCCGGTGATCTTCGGGTCCTTCCTGTCCAACATCGACATGCAGTCTGGTTCGCCCACCTTCGGTACCCCCGAGTCCGGTCTCGGGCTGCTCTGCACCGGACAGATCGCCCGTCACTTCGGGCTCCCGTTCCGCACCGGCGGGGGACTGACCTCCTCGCAGGTGCCGGACGCACAGGCCGGCTACGAGGCGCTGATGACGATGCTGCCGACGTTCCTCGCGGGGGCCAACTGGGTGATGCACTCCGCCGGCTGGCTGGAGGGTGGCCTCGTCGCCGGCTACGAGAAGTTCATCATTGACATCGAGCTGCTGCAGATGATGCAGGTGGAGTTCACGCCGTTGGAGATCAACGAGGACTCCATGGCGTTCGGCGCCCACGAGGAGGTCGGCCACGGCGGTCACTTCCTCGGCGCGATGCACACGATGGAGCGGTTCCGCACCTGCTTCTACCGTCCGCTGCTGTCCTCGTCCGAGAACTACGAACGGTGGATGCGGAACGGCGGCAAGGACGCGGCGGTCCGGGCCGGGGAGATCTACAAGAAGAAGCTCGAGGAGTACGAGCCCCCGTCGCTGGACGACGCGGTCCGCGCCGAGCTCGAGGAGTACGTCGTCCGTCGTCGAGCCGAGCTGGGCGACTGAGCCGGGCGTGACCCGCGCGGGTCACGAGAGGCCGAGGATCGTGCCGTCGTCGGCCAGGTCGATGCGGGACGCGGACGGGTCGCGGGGCAGCCCGGGCATGGTCATCATGTCGCCACAGACCACGACGACGAAGCCCGCGCCGGCCGACAGCCGGACCTCGCGGACGTGCAGCTCGTGCCCCGAGGGGGCTCCGAGCGAGGTGGGGTCCGTCGAGAAGGAGTACTGCGTCTTGGCCACGCACACCGGCAGCCCGCCGTACCCGTCGGCCTCGACGCGCAGCAGGCGGCGCCGGGCCCGGGCGTCCCAGGTCACCAGACCCGCGCCGTAGAGCCGGGTCGCGATCGCCTCGACCTTCTCGGTGAGGGAGAGGTCGTCGTCGTAGGTGAACGAGAACTCGTACGGCGACGGGTCGTCCAGCGCCTGCAGCACTCCCTTCGCCAGGTTCTGGGCTCCCACCCCACCGTCCGCGAAGTGGGTTGCAGGGAACGCGCGGACACCCTCCGCGGCCACGAGCTCGACCACCCGGTCCACCTCGGCGTCGGTGTCGGCAGGGAACCGGTTGACCGCGACGACGCACGGGATCCCGTAGACCTCACGGATGTTGTCGAGGTGCCGGCGCAGGTTCACCATCCCGGCCTCGACCGCGCCGAGGTCCTCGTTGCCGAGATCGGCGAGCGGCACGCCTCCGTGGTACTTCAGGGCCCGCACGGTGGCCACGACCACGGCGACGTCGGGGCGCAGGCCGGACTTGCGGCACTTGATGTCGACGAACTTCTCGGCGCCCAGGTCGGCGCCGAAGCCTGCCTCGGTGACCACCAGGTCGGCCAGCCGCAGGCCGGTGCGGGTCGCCACCACCGAGCTGCACCCGTGGGCGATGTTCGCGAACGGACCCCCGTGCACGAAGGCCGGCGCCCCCTCCAGGGTCTGCACCAGGTTCGGGGCCAGCGCGTCGCGGAGCACGGCCGCCATGGCGCCGTCGGCGCCGAGCTCCCGGGCCGACACCGGCTTCATCGCACGCGTGTAGCCGAGGATGATGTCGCCGATCCGCCGCTTCAGGTCGGCCCACGACTCGGTCAGGCAGAAGATCGCCATCAGCTCCGAGGCGACCACGATGTCGAACCCGTCCTCGCGCGGGAAGCCGTTGACGTGGCCGCCGAGCCCCACGACCAGCTCGCGGAGCGCACGGTCGTTCATGTCGAGGACCCGCTTCCAGGTGACGCTGCGGACGTCGATGTCCAGCTCGTTGCCGTGGTGCACGTGGTTGTCGATCAGCGCCGACAGGAGGTTGTTGGCGGCGGCGATCGCCGCGAAGTCGCCGGTGAAGTGCAGGTTGATGTCGGTCATCGGCACGACCTGGCTGTAGCCGCCGCCGGCCGCGCCTCCCTTCATGCCGAACACCGGCCCCATGGACGGCTCGCGCAGGCACGCGACCGTGCGGTGTCCCAGGCCGTGCAGGGCATCCGTGAGGCCGACGGTCGTGGTGGTCTTGCCCTCACCGGGGGGAGTGGGGGAGAGCGCGGTCACCAGGACCAGCCGTCCCAGGGGCCGGTCGGCCAGGGTGTTCAGGTACGTCAGGTCGACCTTGGCCTTGTAGTGGCCGTACGGCACGAGGTGCTGCTCCGGGATCCCGAGGGTCTCGGCCGCCACGTCCTTGATCGGTCGCAGGACGGCGGCATTGGCGATCTCGATGTCCGACAGCATGTGAAGCCTCCTCGTAGGACTTCCGGGTGTGCACGGATCTAGCGGAAGACGACGGTCCGGTCGCCGTTGAGCAGGACCCGAGACTGCGCGTGCCAGCGGACCGCGCGGGACAGCACCTGCGCCTCGACGTCCCGACCGGCGGTCACCAGCTGGTCCTGGTCGTAGGTGTGGTCGACGCGCACCACGTCCTGCTCGATGATCGGCCCCTCGTCGAGGTCGCCGGTCACGTAGTGCGCGGTCGCGCCGACCAGCTTCACGCCCCGGTCGAACGCCTGGTGGTACGGCTTGGCTCCCTTGAAGCTGGGGAGGAACGAGTGGTGGATGTTGATCGCACGCCCGGAGAGCCGGCGGCACAGGTCGTCCGAGAGCACCTGCATGTAGCGGGCCAGCACCACCAGGTGCGCCCCGGTGTCGTCCACCAGCTCCATCAGCTGCTTCTCCGCGTCCGCCTTGGTGTCCGGCGTGACCGGCAGGTGGTGGAAGTCGATGCCGTAGGACCGCACCAGTGACTCCGCGTCGCGGTGGTTGGAAACCACCGCGGGGATCTCGATCTGCAGCGCACCGGTGCTGGTGCGGAACAACAGGTCGTTGAGGCAGTGCAGGTGTCGCGAGACCATCACCAGCGTGCGGTACGGCGCCGCGGCGTCCCAGAGCTCGTACTCCATCACGTACTCCCGAGCGACGTCCGAGAAGTCCCGGCGCAGGCCCCCGGCGTCAGTGGAGGCGGCGACGGTGAAGTCGATGCGCATGAAGAACCGCCCCGACAGGCGGTCGCTGAACTGCTGGCTCTCCAGGATGTTGCCGCCGTGGCGCACCAGGAACCCGCTCACGGCGTACACGATCCCGGGCCGGTCCGGGCACGAGAGCACCAGGACGAAGTCGCCCGAGGCCGCGGTCGCGGAGGCGGTCCCGCCAGCTGTCATGATCGTTCCCCGGCCACGGGTCCCGGGCGGGTCGACTCCCTGTTGCGTTCCACGGAACGCAGTCTGCGATACGCAACAAGTTCTGCGCTAGTGTCCCGCCATGAGCACGTCCGCGGAGCAGAACGGC
>JBEVFC010000270.1:0-3869 GCA_040512455.1 Nocardioides sp. | reverse complement strand
AGGTGGAGGGCATCAACGACCTGCGGGCGCGGTACGAGCAGGAGTTCGGGCAGGACCCGGGAGCCGCGTACTACACCGCCGGCGACTACGTGCCGAACATCCCGGTGACCTACTGGACGTTCCGCTTCATGATGGGCGTCGGCCTCCTGGTCGCCGCCGGCGCCGCGCTGATCCTCTGGCTGACCCGCAAGCGACGCACGCCCACGGGCCGCTGGTTCGGGCCGATGGCGCTGAGCCTCCCGGTGCTGGCGGTCTCCGGCAGCTCGTTCGGCTGGATCTTCACCGAGATGGGCCGCCAGCCCTGGGTCGTGTTCGGCCTGATGACCACCGAGAACGGCGTGTCCCCCAGCGTCAGCACGTTCGAGGCCGCCACGTCGCTCATCGTGCTCACCCTGCTGTACGCCGCGCTGGCGGTCGTCGAGATCGGGCTGATGGCGGTGTACGTCCGCAAGGGCGCAGACGCCTTCGTCGAACCACCGGACCCGAGTCTCCGGGGACCGCAGGACGACGACCAGCCGCTGACGTTCGCCTACTGAGGAGGCTGCCATGGAGCTCACCACCGTCTGGTTCATCCTGATCGCGGTCCTCTGGATCGGCTACTTCACCCTCGAGGGTTTCGACTTCGGGGTCGGCATGCTGCTGCCGGTGCTCGCTCGCGACGACACCGAGCGCCGAGTCATGATCAACACCATCGGCCCGCTCTGGGACGGCAACGAGGTGTGGGTGCTGGTCGCCGGCGGCGCTACGTTCGCGGCGTTCCCGGAGTGGTACGCCACGCTGTTCAGCGGGTTCTACCTGCCGCTGCTGCTGATCCTGGTCGCGCTCATCGTGCGCGGGCTGGCGTTCGAGTACCGGCACAAGCGCGACGAGGTGCAGTGGAAGGCCCGCTGGGACCTGGCCCTGATCGTCGGTTCGTTCGTGCCCGCGGTGCTGTGGGGCGTGGCGTTCGCGAACATCGTGCGCGGCGTGCCGATCGACGCCGACATGGAGTTCACCGGCAACCTGTTCACGCTGCTCAACCCGTTCGGGCTGCTCGGTGGGCTGGTCACGCTCACCCTGTTCCTCACCCATGGCGCGATGTTCGTGGCGCTCAAGACGCAGGGCGAGATCCGGCACCGGGCCCGAGCCCTGTCGGTCCGCCTCGGGGTGGTCGCCGCGGTCCTCGCGGTCGTCTTCCTGGTGTGGACGCAGGTCGACACCGGGAGTCTCGGCTCCGCGGTGCTGTTCGTGCTGGCCGCGGTGTCTCTGGTCGCGGGCACCTACCTGGCCCACCTCGGCCGCGAGGGCTGGGGCTTCGTGGGCACCTTCGCGACCATCGCGCTGGCCGTGGCCGGGTTGTTCGTGGCCCTGTTCCCCGACGTCATGCCGACCACGCTCTCCAACGGTGTCTCGCTGACGACCACCAACGCCGCCGCCACGACGTACACGCTGAAGGTGATGACGTGGGTCGCGGCGATCTTCACCCCGATCGTCCTCGGCTACCAGGCGTGGACCTACTGGGTGTTCCGTCGGCGGATCGGCACCCACCACATCCCGACCGCCGAGCTCGCCGGCCGATGAGGCCGCTCGACCCCCGCCTGCTCCCCCACCTACTCCCGGCCCGCACCCCGCTGGCCGTGGCGCTGGTCGCGGGGTCGGTGTCGGGCCTGCTCACGGTCGCGCAGGCGTTCGCGCTGGGCGCGCTGGTGGTCGAGGTGGCCACCCAGCCGGCGGGACACGGGTGGCACACGCCGGCGGCGTGGCTGGTCGGCGTGGTCCTGGCCGGTGCCGTCGCGTCGTACGTCGTCGACATGGCCACGGCTCGCGCCGCCGGCCGGGTCTCCACGGACCTGCGGCACCGGCTGCTGTCGGCGACGGCGGCGGCCGACCCGCTGGCACAGTCGCGCCGGCGGACCGGCGAGCTGACCCTGCTGGCCACCCGAGGGTTGGCCGCGATCGAGCCGTACCTCACCCGCTACCTGCCGTCCCTGGTGCTGGCAACGGTGCTGCCGGCGGCCGCCCTGCTCGCGATTGTCTGGCTCGACCCGCTCAGCGGGCTCATCGTCGTCCTGACGCTGCCGCTGGTGCCGGTCTTCGCGGTGCTGG
This sequence comes from Nocardioides sp., assembly GCA_040512455.1. Lineage (GTDB taxonomy): Bacteria > Actinomycetota > Actinomycetes > Propionibacteriales > Nocardioidaceae > Nocardioides. The sequence goes on along the minus strand of JBEVFC010000270.1, from coordinate 1,784 downwards.
TCGGGATGGGCACCCGGGACCGGGCGGAGCGCCAGTGGCGTCGCCTGTCCGCCCTCGCGGGGCACTTCGTCGACGTGGTCCGTGGCCTGCCCACGCTGGTCGTGCACCGGCGGGCCACCGCACAGTCGGCGACCATCCGGCGGGTGACCGGGAGCTACCGCAGGGCCACGGTCGACACGTTGCGGCTCGCGTTCGCGTCGTCGGCGGTGCTCGAGCTGGTGGCCACGCTGTCCGTCGCCCTGGTCGCGGTCTGCGTGGGGCTGCGGCTGGCATCCGGCAACATCGACTTCCGGACCGCGATGGTGGTGCTGCTGCTCGCTCCCGAGGCGTACTGGCCGGTGCGCCGCCTCGGCGCGGAGTTCCACGCCGCCGCCGAGGGCAGCGCCGCGTTCGAGGCCGCGACGACGCTGCTCGACAGCCCACCTTCCCCTGACCGTCCGGCGCTGCCCGCGACCGGTCCTCGCCCGGTGGCGGTGCGCGGGCTGACCGTGGCCTGGCCGGACCGCGACGCGCCCGCCCTCGAGGGCATCGACGCCGACTTCCCCGCCCCGGGGCTGACCGCGGTCACCGGTCCGTCCGGATGCGGCAAGTCCACGCTGCTGGCCACCCTGCTCGGCGAGCTCGGCCGCGCCAACGGGGCCGTCCGCGACGGCAGCATCCGGGTCGGCGACGACGACCTCCTGACCGCCGACCCGGCCTCCTGGCAGCCTCAGGTCGCCTGGCTGCCCCAGCGGCCGTGGCTGGTCGCCGGCACCCTCGCGGACAACGTCCGGGTCGGCCGGCCGGGCGCGGCCGACGCCGACGTGTGGGCGGCGCTGGAGCAGGTGGGGCTCGGCGAGCTGGTGGCGGCCTCGCCCGACGGGATCGACACGGTGCTCGGCGAGGACGGGGTCGGCTGGTCGGCCGGCCAGCGGGCGCGGCTGGTGCTGGCGCGGGTGCTGCTCGCGGACCGTCCGTTCGTGCTGCTCGACGAGCCGACGGCGCACCTCGACGCGGAGACCGAGGCGGTGCTGCTGGAGACGCTGCGGCGGCTGGCTCGGCGCGCCACCGTCGTCGTGGTCGCGCACCGGGACGCGGTGGTCGCGGCGGCGGACCACGAGGTTCGGCTGCCCGCGCCCGCCCCGGCCCCCCTCCCCGAGCACCCGGAGGTCCCGGCGCGCGACCGGCGGCGCACCGGCGAACCGTCCACGGTCGTCGATGAGGTGGCGGACCCGCCGTCGCGGTGGGGCCTGCGGACCGGGACCCTGCTCGGCGCGCTCTCGGTCGCGTCCGGGGTCGCGCTGACCGCCACCGCAGCCTGGCTCATCACCCGGGCCTCCGAGCACCCGCCGGTGCTCTACCTGATGGTCGCGATCGTCGGCGTACGCCTGTTCGGGCTGGCCCGACCGACTCTCCGGTACGCCGAGCGGCTGGTGTCGCACGACGCCGCCCTCCGGCTGCTGGCCGAGCGCCGGGCGGCGGTGTACGACGCGCTGGTGCCGCTGGTGCCCGGGCGGCTCGGCCGGCGCCGCGGCGACGTGCTGGCGTCCGTCGTCGACGACGTGGACGCGCTGGTCGACGAGCAGCTCCGGGTCCGGCAGCCCGCGTGGACCGCGGTGCTGGTCGGCGGTGCGGCCGTGCTCCTGGCCGGGCTGCTCTCCCCCGCCGCCGGGGTCGTGGTGCTCGCGGCCTGCCTGGTGGGGGCGGCCGGAGGGCAGCTCGCGCGCCACGGCGTACGTGCCGCCGCACCGGCCTTCGTGGCCGCCCGGGCGGAGCTGGCGGCTGAGGTCGAGACGTTCACCGGG
>JBEVFC010000139.1:0-43372 GCA_040512455.1 Nocardioides sp. | reverse complement strand
ACAGCCCCCGAAACCTGCACACCATGAGCCATGCCAACACCTCCAACATCGAGGTGCTGCAATAGGAACTAGAGACCGCCCTAGGCACCTAGTGAAACCAGCGCTTACCTCGCGAAATACCGCGAGGTACGCGCCGGAACCACTAGGTACCTAGTGATTTCTACTCCTGCGCAGAAACAGAGGCGCGGAGCGCCCGGTGGACGCCGTTGGGGGTGAGCACACCGACGAAGGTGGCGCCCTCCTTGACGCCGATCATCGGCTTGTCCTCGCGCATCAGCAGGGCGAGGGCGTCCTCGAGGCTGGCGTCGGCGTCGATCGCGCCCCCGAGCTGGCCGGCGGTGACACCGTCCATCGGCTCGAGATGGTCCCGGTCGATGGGGGTGACGGCCAGCCGGCGCAGGCCGCGGGAGGCGCCCACGAACGACGACACGAAGTCGTCGGCCGGGCGGCCCAGGATCGCGGCCGGCACGTCGTACTGCGCGAGCCGCCCGCCATCGGCGAACACCGCGACCCGGTCGCCCATCTTCACCGCCTCGTCGATGTCGTGGGTGACCAGCAGCACCGTTTTCTCCAGGTCCCGCTGGAGCCGCAGGAACTCGTCCTGGAGCCGGCCGCGGATCACCGGGTCGACGGCGCCGAACGGCTCGTCCATCAGCAGCACCGGCGGGTCCGCGGCGAGGGCCCGAGCCACGCCGACCCGCTGCCGCTGGCCGCCGGAGAGCTGGTGCGGGTAGCGGTTGGCGTACTTGTCCGGGTCGAGGCCGACCAGGTGCATCAGCTCGTGCGCCCGCTTGCGCGCCGTCGCCTTGGACTCGCCGTACAGCAGGGGCACCGTCATCACGTTGGTGACGATCTTCTGGTGCGGGAACAACCCGACCTGCTGGATGACGTAGCCGATGCCGCGGCGCAGCCGGACCGGGTCCTCGCCGGTCACGTCCTTGCCCTCGATGAAGATCCGCCCGTTGCTGGGCTCGATGAGCCGGTTGACCATCTTGAGCGTGGTGGACTTCCCACAGCCGGACGGACCGACCAGGCAGACCAGCTCGCCGCGCTTCACGTCGAGGTCCAGCGCCTGCACCGCGACCGTGCCGTCGGCGTAGGTCTTGCCCACGCCCTCCAGCCTGATCATCGGATCTTCGGTAACGTCCATGCGGTGACCCTACTTGGCAGCGCCGCGGCGGTCAGTGCGTTCGCGGGGCCGGCCGGCGCACCGTCGGGGCCCGCCGCGGAGCCGAAGTGCTACAGCGCCGTCGTCAACGAATGGATCTGCAAGGACTACTTCGTGGACCGGCAGGACGAGCTCATCGCCGCTACCCGCGAGCATCTCGTCATCACCATCTTCGCGGTGCTGCTCGGCCTGGTGCTGGCCATCCCGCTGGCGCTGCTCGCCCGGCGCTCGGCGCGCGTCGAGGGCGCGGTGCTCGCGTTCTGCACCGGCGTCTACACGATCCCGTCGCTGGCGCTGTTCCCGCTGATCGTCCCGTTCACCGGCCTGAGCCGGACCACGGTGATCATCGGACTGGCGTTCTACTCACTGACGATCCTGGTCCGCAACACCACCGAAGGCCTGCGCGGTGTTCCCGACGACGTGATCGAGTCCGCCACCGGCCTGGGCTACTCCAGGAGGCGGATGCTGCTGCGCATCGAGCTGCCGCTGGCCCTGCCGGTGATCATGGCCGGCCTGCGGATCGCCACCGTCTCGACGGTGGCGCTGACCACCGTCGGCGCCCTGGTGGCGTACGGCGGCCTCGGCAATCTGCTCTACAACGGCGTCACCACCGACTTCCGTGCCCAGGTGCTGGCGGCCAGCCTCATCTGCGTGGCGATCGCCGTGCTGCTGGACGGGCTGCTGCTGCTGGTGCAGAAGGGGCTGACCCCCTGGACCCGCGGTGCCGGGAGGACCGCATGAACCTGTTCGCGGACACCTGGGCCTACCTCACCGACGGTTCGCACTGGACCGGCGACGGCGGGTTGCTCGACCTGCTCCTCGAGCAGCTGCTGCTCACGATCGTCGCGCTCCTGATCGCCCTGGTCATCGGACTCCCGATCGCGCTCTGGCTCGGGCACCTGGGCCGCGGCGGGTTCCTGGCCATCAACATCTCCGGCGTCGGCCGCGCCATTCCCACCTTCGCGGTGCTGGCCCTGCTCGTCCTGTGCGAACCCATCGGCTACGACACCTTCGGGCCGTTCGGCCGGGCCGGCCTCGCCACCCTGATCGCGCTGGCGCTGTTCGCGCTGCCACCGATCGTGACCAACACCTACGTCGGGGTCGACGAGGTGCCGCGCGACATCCGCGAGGCCGCCGACGGCATGGGCATGCGCGGCTGGCAGAAGTTCGCCCGCGTCGAGCTGCCGCTCGCCATGCCGCTGATCACCTCGGGGATCCGGCTGGCCCTGGTCCAGGTCTGGGCGACCGCCACCATCGCCGCGCTGGTCGCCGGCCCGGGCCTGGGCAACGTGATCACCGCCGGCTTCTTCAACGGCGACTACCCCCGCGGTCTCGCGGGAGCGATCGTCGTCGCGGCGGTCGCGTTGATGCTTGAACTAGTCTCTGCGTGGGCACAGCGTGCTGTGCAATCAAGAGCTCGACCGGACACGCGCGGCGTCACGTCGCGGGACACAGAAGGTGGCAACGATGAAGCTTCGACGGATCCTGGCCCCGTTACTCACGGCGACACTGGCGATGGCGGCCGTGTCGTGCGCAGGTGACGACCTCAGCAACGACAGCTCGAGCAGCGACGACAAGGGCAACGTGACCATCTCGGGTCAGAGCTTCGACGAGGCCGCTCTCGTCGCGAGCATGTACCAGCTGCTCCTCGAGGACCAGGGCTACACGGTCGAGCAGAAACTGGTGAAGAGCCGCGACCAGTACCTCGGCGAGCTCAGCAAGGGCAATGTCGACGTCGCCCCGGAGTACACCGGCGGCATCGTGGACCTCCTCAACACCCTCGAGAACGGCGCGGACGCGAAGCCGCTGACCACGCCCGACGCGCAGGAGTCGATCGCCGCCGCGCAGTCCCTGCTGGAGAAGAACAACATCACCCTGCTCAACCCGTCCGAGGCGACGGACACCAACGCCTTCTTCGTCACTCAGGACTACTCCGACAAGAACGGCGTCACCAAGCTCTCCGACCTGGAGGGGAAGTCCGTCGTGCTGGCCGGTGCCCCCGACTGCGAGGGCCGCACCGACTGCGAGGGTGGTCTCACCGACGTGTACGGCATCAAGGTCAGCAAGGTGATCCCCACCGGCTTCGGTGGTGCGGCGACGTACAAGTCGGTGCTCGACGGTGAGTCGCAACTCGGCCTGACCGCGACCACGGACGGCTCGCTCGAGTCCCAGGGCCTGGTGCTGCTCGAGGACGACAAGCAGATCCAGCCGGCCCAGAACCTCGTGCCCGCGATCAACTCGGACTGGCTGGCGGACAACAAGGACGTCGAAGACGTGCTCAACGAGCTGATGTCTACGCTGACCACGGCCGACCTCGCCGAGCTCAACAACCGGGTCTCGGTCGACCGCGAGAAGGCAGCCGACGTGGCCAAGGACTACCTGAGCGAGAAGGGCCTGCTCTAAGTCAGCGGCGCGTTTCGTCCGATCCCGACCACAAGGAGTCCTGTGCGGCGACATGCACTGCTTCGTGGCCTGCACGAGCTGCTCGAACCGACCACCTACTTCGAGATCGGTGTCCGAGATGGCATGAGCCTTGCCCTCTCTCGCGCCCGAAGCGTCGGTGTCGACCCCTTCTTCCGGATCACCCGGGAGGTGCGGTGCGACGTCCACCTGGTGTCCACGACCAGCGACGAGTTCTTTGCCCGGGAGCACCCCTTCGCCCACTTCGACGAGCCGGTCGTCGACCTGGCCTTCATCGACGGGATGCACCTCTCGGAGTTCGTCCTGCGCGACTTCATCAACACGGAGAGGTTCTGCTCCCCAGGGTCGGTCGTGGTGTTCGACGACGTGCTGCCCCGGTCGGTGGAAGAAGCGGGCCGGGGGCGCGAGGGAAGGGCTCGTCACGGGGCATGGGCCGGTGACGTCTTCAAGGCCCTGCAGAGCGTGCGCTCCCTGCGGCCCGACCTGGTCGTCCTCGAGGTCGACACGTTCCCGACGGGTGTGGCGGTCGTCCTGGCCCCCGACAGCGGCAACCGGATACTGGAACGCGCCTATGACGAGCTCGTCCAGGACTACGTCGTGCAGGACCCGCAGGCGCTCCCCGGCGACGTCATGAGGCGCTCGCGGGCCATTCGAGGGGAGGACCTGCTGGGATCCGGCATCTGGTCAGCGATACGCGCTGCCCGGGGCCGGACCGGCGAAACCGGCCGCGAGTCGATCCGCGCGGCCTGTGCGCGGGCCGGTCTGACGGCCGACTCCCGGGCAGGGGGGCCCCATGCCTGAGAAGGAACCTGTCTCCGTGGTCACCAGCCTGGCGCACCGCCGCGGAGGTGACGTCCGCGTCGTCCTGCACCTCCCGGGGCTGGACCTGCCGCCCGGCTCTGGACTGCTGCGCTGCTCGAACGCCGACGGCCGGCGCGTGCGCCGCCCGGCCACCATCACGGCCGCGGACGAGGGGGTGCGCGTCGAGGCCCTGTTCCCGGCGGGCCGGCTCCGTGGCGCCGTGTGGCGCCTGGCCGTCAAGGCGGCTACCGATGACGCATGGCTCCCGGTCGAGGCTCGAGTGCTCGTCGGCCCGCGGCAGCCGGTTGCGCTGCTGCCCGGGCCGCGTCCGGTGACCCGACTGGCTGAGCCGGTGCCCGCGGACCTCCCGTCGACGCGCGACCCGATTCTCGCCCGACTGCGGCGCCGAGTCGCCGCGCGTCTGCGCCGCTGAGGACGTCGATGGCCGAGACCCAACGGCCGGTAGAGTGCGCGCCGTGTCGCCCTCACCACTCGCTGATGTCCGGGCTCGGGGACGCGAGCTGGCCGGGACGCTGAAGCGAGCGGCGACCAGGCCCCGACCTGCCCGCCCGGCGGTGAGCGTGATCGTCCCGTTCTACAGCGTCGAGCGGTATCTGGCCGAGTGCTTGGACTCGATCGTCGGCCAGAGCTTCGAGGACATCGAGGTCCTGCTCGTCGACGACGGCTCGCCCGACGGCTCGCGGCGCATCGCCGACGAGTACGCCGCCCAGGATCCGCGGCTACGGGTCGTGGCGCGGGAGAACGGGGGTCTGGGCGCCGCGCGGAACACGGGTGTTCGGGAGGCCCGCGGGCAGTACCTCAGCTTCGTCGACTCCGACGACGTGCTCCCTCAGGATGCCCTGCGCAGACTGGTCGCCTCGGCCCGGGAGTCGGGCTCGGACATCGTGGTGGGCGCCGTCGAACGCTTCAACAGTGATCGGCGCTGGCGGCCGGCGTGGGTTCCGGCAGTCCACGACACCCCGCGGACCGGCATCACGATCGACGAGCACCTGCCTCTGCTACGCAATCTCTACACGTGGAACAAGCTCTTCCGTCGTGACTTCTGGGATGTTCAGCAGCTCTGGTTCCGGGAGGGCGTCGCCTATGAGGACCAGCCCATCATCACCCAGCTCTTCGCCCGGGCAGGCTCGATCGACGTCCTTCCCGACGTGGTCTATCTCTACCGGTCTCGCGACGACAACAGCTCGATCAGCCAGCAGACGGCCACGCTGGCTGACCTCCGAGCTCGGATCCTCGCCTGGGAGGTGAGCCGGGACGCCCTCCGGCCGCAGGTGTCCTCCGCCCTCTTCGAGGCTTGGCTGGGAACTCTCTTCACCACCCACTTCCACTGGTACCTGACCAACGAGGGCACCGCAGACGACACCTACTGGAGTGAGCTCGTGCGAGCCGTCCGTGATTTCACGGAAGGTGCCCCGCGGAGCGTCTGGGACGCGACCAAGCCTGCGAAGCGGGTGCTGATCGAGCTGGCCCGCCAGGATCGCCGTGCCGATGCCCAGGAGTTCGTCCGCCGGGACGCCATGAACGCCAAGAAGTGGAGCAGCTCCCTACGTGACGACGGCGTGCTCCTCCACTTGCCCTTCCTCGGTGACGCCGGACTGGACGAGGACCTTTTCCTGATCCGGCCGGAGCAGTTGGAGCTGGTCCACACCGTGGAAGAGTTCTCGTGGGTGGAGCGCGGCGACGGCACGGTGGCTGCTCGGCTGTCCGGTTGGGCGTACGTCGCCAAGGTCGACCTGTCCCGGCTGGCGGCGACCACGCAGCTCCTGCTCCGCAACCAGGAGACTGGTGAGGAAGTCAGGTTCAACGTGCTCGACCGGCCGGAGACCGCCTTTCCGCCGCCCGTCGACGACGAGTGGTGTGACTACAGCCCCGGGACCTTCGGGATCGAGGTGCCCGTCGCCGACGTACTGGGTCGTAGCGGCCCCGCCGCTGGCTGGCTGGCGTCGCTCCAGATCACCGTCGGGTCGCTCTCCGTCACGCGGCCGCTGAACCGGGTGAGGCGCAGCAGCGGAGCCGGCACCATCCCGGCGTACCGGGCGCCCGACGGTCGACGGCTCGTGCCGGTCTGGTCGGCTCGACAGCCGTTTGGTCTCCGCGTGGAGAGCTCGGGGGCTGAGGTGCGCCACGCGGCCGTCGAAGGACGCGCGCTCGTGGGCCGCCTGAGCGGCGGCCATTGGAGTCCGTCGGACGAAGTGAAGGTCCTCCTTCCGGGGCAGTCGTCGGAGGCCTTCGCCGCCATCGGAGGATCCGGGGAATTCCGCATCGAGCTTCCTGACGCCCCGACGCCGGAGTCGGGGCAGCCCCTGACCTGGCGGGTCCGCATCCTGCACGCCGACGGTTCGACGGACAGTCTCGTGCCGCCCGGCCGGTTCCCTGGTTCCGTCGGTCCGCTGGGTCCGGCCACCAATCGCCTCGGCGAGCTTGTCGTCACCGAGTGGGGAATGGGCGCGGAGGCGGACGAAGTGGTCGCCGATGACGGCATGTTGGTCATCCGTGGGCGGGTCCACGGCGCAGTCACCCACCTCAATCTGGTCGCCCATGGCCCTGATGCACGCGTGAACGGTCCCCTCGCCACGGCGACCGACGGCCGTTTTGAAGCAGTGCTGGACCTCCGTCACGGCTTGATGGCGTCCGACGGGCCTCCGCTGACCCGCTGTGACATCCACGCCGATCTCCGGGCAGGCGATGGGGTGCCCGTCGACGTGCGAGTAAGGGTGTCCCCCTCGTTGGGTTACGCCTTGCCGCAGCTGTTGGTCGTGGGGCCCCTCCAGATTCGCGTCCAGCGCGGCCCGGATGCCCGACTGTTCCTGCTCGTCCGGCCCGGGCCGGGGTTCACACCACTGCTACCGAGAGCGGGAAGAGACGCTGATGAAGCTCGACCGGCGAAACCGGACGATCCCTGTCAAGGAGCTCGTGGATGACACGCTCGTGCGCATGAGGCGGAAGCGGAACCGGCTGCGCGGCTCGGGGGCAGAGTCGCCCGCCGGTGGCTTCGACCCGCTGCTGCCCCAGCGACGCCAGAGGACCGTGGTGCTGCTCGCGCACGCGTCCCAGCGTCAGGCGCTGGCACCTTGGTTGTCGTACTTCGCCCGCGACGACGTCCATGTCTCAGCGGTCGAGGAGGCCCCCGAGTGGGACCTGGTGGGCTCAGGAGCGACATTCCATCCGACGCCGAACGCGAGCAAGCTGAACAGCTGGCTCAAGAGGGTGGGTGCGGTCGACGTGATGGTGGTGCTGTTGCCCGCGACGGGGCTGCCTAGTGGCCTCGACAGCCCGCTCGAGCTGTGGGAGCGCTTCTTCCGGCACCTGCGCCGCCGCGGCGCCTTCGTCGTCGACCGCCGCGTCCTCGGCGACCCGCTGGCGGCACGGGAGCTGGTGGCCCTCCTCTCCGTGATGGCCGCCGCCGACGACCCCCAAGAGCTGCGCACCCTCAAGCGGCGCGATGCCGAGCTGGCCCGCGCTACCGGAAGCGTGGCCGTCTCTCGGGACCTGATCGTCGCGACCAAGCGACAGCAGCACTTCCTCAAGGTCAAGGAGTCCAACGCTGTCAGCCTGCTGTCGGTCAGAGAACCGGACCTCCAACTGCGCGAGATCGCCAAGCGCGCGCCCGGCTCCTTCACCTCGCGTGCCACAGTTGTGTCTCACGGCACGGCGGAGCCGCTCGCAGGGATGCCCACCGAGATGGAGTACCCCGCACTCGCCCTCCGGCACTACGAGGGCCGCGTCGCCCTCGCCGGAGCCACGCTCATGTATGCCGGGCACAGCGTGCTCCCGGACTCATTCCGGTGGCACCTCACCGACAACCCCGGCAACCCGCGTCTCAAGTCGGTTTCCGCGACCTTCGGTGTGATCGAGTCGGCGTATCGTCCCCGCAGGGCGCTCGAAGGCAACTTCTATCAGCTCGACTGCGCCTACCCCGGACACTTCGGACACATCACGACCGAGGTGGTCTCCCGCCTGTGGGGGTGGCAGGAGGCCAAGGAACTGATGCCCGACCTCAAGGTCCTCTTCCACGCGCGGCCCCAGAGCGCGAAGCCACCCTCCCTCGAGCTGGGGCTCTTCCGGGCCTACGGGATCGCTGAGGAGGACATCGTCTGGACGCGTGATCCGGTGTGGGTCGACAGCGTCGTCTCGGCGACACCGATGTGGCACAACGCCGAACCGCATTACGTCCACCCCGACATCGCGGCGACCTGGCGACGGCTCTCGGACGGGCTCGCGACAGGCCACGTCGCTGCGGCGGATCTCGCCGAGCGCATCTTCGTGTCGCGCAGCGAGGGTGCCAAGCACCGCGAGTGCCGCAACATTCGCGAGGTCGAGAGCGTGTTCCGGGCCCGGGGCTACCAGATCGTCTACCCGGAGCGACTCCCACTCTCTGAGCAGGCAGCTGTCTTCGGTGCCGCTCGGATCATCGCAGGCTTTGGGGGCTCGGCACTCTTCAACGTCATGCACGCCCGGCGGCTCGAGACCATGATCATCCTCAACCACGAGGCCTACACGGCGCGCAACGAGCACCTGTTCACCTCGGTGATCGGTGCGGACGTCCACTACTTCTGGTCCGCTCCCGACATCCCGCACGGGGACACCTGGTCCGAAGCCGCGTTCTACTCGGATTGGGAGTTCGATTTCGAGCGAAACGGTGCCGAACTGGCCGGTCTGCTCGACAGGCTGTGACCGGCGTCGGGCGCTCCTGTCGCCGCCCCGGGATGCGGGGTCTCAGGCCGCTGGCTAGTGTCGAGCCGCACGTCGCCTACCCGAGGACGGAACACGTGACCCCATCATCAACTGGACGGCAGGCGCGCTGGGGGCGCCTTGCGGAGTCGGCTCGCCGACTGCTCGGCCGCGCCACCCCGACCTCCGACGCGCCGCCCGGCGACACCTTGGTCGCGCTGACGCGCCGGCTGGCCGAAGGCGTCACCCGCCCGGTGGCCGTGCTCGTCGAGGCCGGCGAGCCCGCGGACCCGGGCACCGACCTGGTGACCGCGCTGCGCGAGGTGGCCGGTGGTCCGGTCGTCGAACTCGACGTGGCGGACCCCTCCGAGGTGCACATCCGCCTCACCGCCCTCGGTCCGTTCGCCGTGATCGTCGACGACGTCCGGCAGCGGAGCTCCCGGGTCCGCCGGTTCCAGGACGTCGTCCACCACCTCGCACCGGGCGGGGTCCTGGTCGTCCGGGACGTGCCGGCTGCCGCGGTGGCCGACCCGCACCCCGACAAGAAGGGGCTGGGTGGGCTGCTCGGTGCGATCGAGGTGGCCCGACGCGAGGGACGGCCCCCGCAGGGCAACCCCGGCAGCCCGCCGCCGGCGAAGCCCGTGCTGGCGCGCCAGGACGCCTGGTTCCTCGCCGAGGCCATCGAGAGCGTCGAGCCGGTCGGCGGCCATCTCGTGGTGACCAGCCGCGGATCCCGGGCCCTGGCCAAGATCGGTGAGGACGAGATCGACCGCCTGGTCGAGCTGCGCGGGGACGGCCGGGACCGCATCCTCGACGTCGTACCCGCGCAGACCTTCACCTCGCGGGCCACCTTCCGCACCAACGCCACCGAGGGCAAGCACGCGTCGCCGCGCTCCGGCTACAGCGCCCCCGCGGCGACGCTCCGCCAGTACCACGACGTCACCTGCAGCCCCGGGCAGGTGGTCAGCGACGAGCGGGTGATCCTGCCGGACACGTACCGGCACAACCAGCGCCCCCGGCTCAAGAACCGCTACACCGTCGAGGTGGCCCCACGGTTCGCGGAGCTGCTCGACACCAGCCCGCCCACCCGGCTCACAGGCGTCTACTTCCACCTCGACAACGAGCTGCGGGGCCACTTCGGGCACGCGATGACCGAGCAGGTGTCACGCCTGTGGGCCTGGCCCCGAGCCAAGGAGCTCCGGCCGGACCTCAAGGTCCTGATGGCGCTCAACAAGGGGCGTGAGCTGCGCTCCTGGGAGAAGACCCTGTACGGCGCGGTCGGCATCACCCCGGAGGACATCGAGTTCGTCGACGGCCCCGTCCAGGTCGAGACGCTGCTGTCCGCGACCCCGATGCTGTCGATGCCGCAGTACGTCCACCCCGAGATCGCGCGCACGTGGCGACGGATGAGCGACGCCCTGGCCGCGGAGGCACCGGACCGCGACTACCCGTCCCGCTTCTTCTGCGCGCGCAGGAGCCCCAAGCGCGCATGCCACAACGCGGAGGAGGTCGAGGCGCTGTTCGCCGAGCAGGGGTTCGAGATCCTCTATCCCGAGGAGTACTCGATCCCCGAGCAGGCGGCCATGTTCCGCAAGGCCGACGTGGTCGCGGGATACGCCGGGAGCGCCCTGTTCAACGTCCTCTACGCGCCGGAGCCGACCCGTATGGTGATGCTCACCTCCGAGGCCTATACCGCGAGCAACGAGTACATGATGGCGTCGGTGCTGGGTCACCGGATCGACCTGGTCACCTGCCGGCCGGACCTCGAGCAGCCTGCGAACGGGTGGAGCAGGGAGGCGTTCGAGGCGTCGTACACCTTCGACCCCGAGCGCGAGGGCCGCTTCCTCGCCGAGGTGTTCGCCTCGCTGGACGGACCAGCGGCTGCCGGGCTCGGCCCGGACCCGGTCCGTTAGCATGAGGAAGACCCGAACCACCCTTCCCCAGATCTCGTACAGGAGGATCCTTGCGTCCTGAGCGACTCACGTCAGCGCTCCGACGCATCGATCGACGGCTCCCGAACCCCGTGCGCCGTGGACTCCGCAGCACGCTGCGTCCCGGACGGGTGCCGAGCGACGAGCCGCTCGTGACCGTCGTGGTCACGGTCGGGTCAGCGTCGAGCGCGCACCTGGACGAGGGGCTGTACGCGGTCCGTGACCAGACCCACCGTCATCTCGAGATCCTCGTCGCGCCCGTACTTGGCGCCGAAAGAGACCTCGACGGAGTGCGCGCGCACGCGGTCGACGACATGCGGTTCCGGGTCCTCCGCGTCGCGCCGGACCGCGCCACCGCACGCAACCGCGGGGCTGCCGCCGCCCGCGGCGAGTTCCTTGTGTTTGCCGACGCGACCGACGTGCTTCCGCCCCATGCCGTGGCGGCGCTGCTCATGCCCGTGGAGCGCACCGGCTCCGATCTCGTGATCGGTCGCCGCACCGAGGTCCGGACTCTGGGCCGGACCGTGGTCCAGCCTCCGGATCCGTTGCACGACGAGCCCCGCAACCAGGTCACCCTCGAAACCTGCCCGGTCGCGGTCACCGACCTCGGTGCCGAGAACCGGCTCTACCGACGCTCCTTCTGGACCTCGGCCGGCCTCGCCTTCGGACCCGGAGACCGCAACGGCGCCGAGCTCGCGCTGGACGCGACGGCGCGGGCACGCCGGTTCGACGTCGTCAAGGACGTCACCTACCTGGCGATGAACCGTGCCGTTGCCGCTCCCGTCGGGCAGCTGCCCGACCATATGGAGGGTCTCGACGACTGGCTGGCCGACCAGCAGGACAAGCGCGGCAAGGTCAGCGCCCTCGGCATCGCCGAGCTGCGCGACCAGTGGGCGTATGCCGCGCTGGACACATGGGTGCAGCCGCTTCTGGACGACATCGAGCGGGCCGCGGACGAGCAGTGGGTGAGCCTGCGCCAGTACGTCGACGAGCTCGACGCCGAGATGTCCCCCGAGGTGTGGGACCGGTTGCGCGCAGAGTCCCGGGTCAAGCTCTGGCTGCTGCGCAATGACCGCCGTGACCAGTTGGCCGAGTTCCTGAGCCGGCGCTGGTTCGAGCAGGGGAACCGTGCGACCGAGGTCGTCGACGGCGAGGTCCGTGCCGAGCTGCCCTTCTACGGGGACCCGGAGGTGGGCATCCCGCCGGAGACCTTCGTGATGCAGCCGGCCGAGACACCGCTGGTGACGGTGCTGCGGGAGGCGGCCTGGGGCTCGGCGCACCAGCTGGACCTCGTGCTGTTCACCTGGATCGACTTCGTCGCGCACGGCGGCGTCCCCGAGGTCGATGTGTCCCTCGTGCAGGACGGCACCGGGGCGCGGTTCACTCCGGCTGTGGAGCAGTACGACACCGTGCAGGTCACGCACTTCGCCGGCCACCGCTACCAGGACTACCGGCACGGCGGGGTATCGGTCAGCATTGACACCGAGGCGTTGGCAGCAGTCGACGGTGCGGTGGGGCAGTGGCACCTCGAGCTGGTGGTTCGCTACCGCGGGCTGGAGCGTCGGGGCGGCGTGACACGCAAGGACTTCCGGGGTTCCGCCGACCTGGTTGGCAGCAGGCACCTCGCGCCTCGACGCGTCGCGGACACCCTCGTCGGTCTCGCCGCGACGCCCGAGTCGCTGCTGTCGGTCACCGTCGACCTGGCGCCACCGGTGCGACTGGTCGGCCCGTCCGTCACGGGACGTACGATCGCCGGCACCCTGGCCAGCGACCCGGGCGTCCAGCTCGCCGCGCTCCGCCTCACCGGTCCGGACGGGCAGAAGGCGACGGTGCCCCTGGGCGCCGACGCGTCCTTCTCCGCGGACCTGCCGCGCCCGCAGCGCGGCGAACCGGGCCGCCACTGGGAGCTCGAGGCGGTCGACGCTGCCGGGTCCCGCCAGCAGGTCCTGTGGCCGGACGCGACGCCGGAGCCGATGCTCGGCCATGGGTCGGGTTCTGTGGTCTGGGCGCGCTCGGAAACCGGTGCCAGCCAGCTGGTCGAGGCGGCCGGAGTGCTTCTCGTGGAACGGCTCACCCTCGGTGCCGGGCACCTCGAGGTGGACGTCCGCTGGCTCGGCAAGGCGCCGAAGACCTATCGGCTCGAGCTCTGCGGCACCCGCGTCCGCCTGGAGGCGGCTCCGGTGGAAGGCGCGCCGGACACCACGCTCCGTTTCGCGTTGACGTGGGACGAGTGGGGATTCGGGCCTCGTCCGGTACCCCTCGAGCGCTACTCGTTCGAGCTGTCCTACGGGCCGCAGGGAAACCCCGGCCGCGTCCTCTACGGCACCGAGGTGCTCGCCTCGTCGCTGGAGTTCCAGCTCGACCCCGACTACCTCATGCGGCCGTTCAGCGGACGCGACGACCTCGGGGTGGTGCTGGCCCGGCCGCTGGACGAGAACGAGCGCGGGCCGTTCCACCAGAAGCAGCTGCAGCAGTGGTGCCTGTCGGGCGAGCTGCCCCTGGACGACGACGCGGTCTACTTCCAGTCCTATGCCGGCGCCTCGGCGACAGACAGCCAGCTGGCCATTCATCACGAGCTGCGTCGCAGCCACCCGCATCTCAAGCTCTACTGGGGTGTGGCCGACCGGTCCTCGACCGTCCCGGAGGGCGGCATCCCGGTGCTGATCTACAGCCGTGCGTGGTACCGGGCGCTCGCGGAGTCGGCGTACCTCGTCAACAACATCGACTTCGACCGCTGGTTCCGGAAGCGGCCCGGGCAGCGGATGCTGCAGACGTTCCACGGGTACCCCTCGAAGTCGATGGGGATCCGGCTCTGGACGGCCAAGCAGTTCTCGCCGAAGCGGATCGAGGCCGAGCTGGCGCGCACGTCGGCCGGGTGGGACATCGCGCTCACGCCGACCCCGGAGATGGACGAGCACTACCGCCGCGAGTACCGCTACGACGGCGAGATCTTCAGCCACGGCTACCCCCGCGACGACGTCCTCGTCTCCCCGGACGCCGACCGGATCCGGAAGGAGACGCGCGAGCGGCTCGGGATCCGGCCCGGCCAGACCGCGGTGCTCTACGCCCCGACCTGGCGCGACGACCTGGCCACGAACTACCGCAGCGCACAGATGGCCAAGCACCTCGACGTGGAGAGCGCCAGCCGTGCCCTCGGCGACGACTTCGTGATGCTGATGCGTGGCCACCGCTTCCACGCCCGGGCCGGGCACCACGAGGGACGCTCGACGCGGATGATCGACGTCACGACGTACCCCGAGATCAACGACCTGATCCTGGCCGCGGACGTCGCGGTGCTCGACTACTCCTCGCTGCGCTTCGACTTCGCCCTGACCGGCCGGCCGATGCTGTTCCTGGTGCCGGACCTGGCCACCTACACCGGCGCGGTCCGCGGCTTCCTCTTCGACTTCGCCTCCAGCGCACCCGGGCCGCTGCTCAACCGGGCCGACGAGGTGGTCGAGTCGCTGCGGGACCTCGAGCGGATCTCCGCGAAGTACGCCGGCGCCCGCGACGCGTTCCACGCACGGTTCAACTACCTCCAGGACGGGCACTCCGCCGAGCAGGTGGTGGCGAAGTTCTTCGGACCCGCCCAGTAGGGGTGGGTCGGGGATGGGTCAGGGCTGCTCCCGATGGTGACGGCGGCGTCCGCGAGGGAGAGTGGAGGTGTCAGGAAGACTGCCACCGACCGAAGGAACGATCCCCCATGAACGACATCCAGCAGCGCCTCGCCCACCGGGGTCTCGTCCGACCGAGCGACCGGCGCGTGGTGGCGGGCGTCTGCGCCGGCATCGGCCGTCGCTTCGGCATCGGACCGTGGACCGCGCGGTTGCTCTTCGTGCTGCTGCTGATGGTCGTCCCCGGCAGCCAGATCCTGATCTACCCGATCCTGTGGATCCTGATGCCCTCCGAGGAGAACGTGAGCTTCCCGGCGGGGCCGACGCCGCCTGCGCGGGCGTAGGGGCGGCGCGCTTGTTGGTTTCCCCGGCCGGCCGGGGAAACCCGCGGTTGATGGGCACTGCAATCCCTGACAACCAAGGGAAGTGCCCATCAGATTGCCCATTCGAGGCCCATCGGGGCACTGCTGACTGCATTGCTTCGGGATTTGCCTAAACACATTAGGCAATTGCAGAATGAGCGTGCCGAGCGAGAGGGCTCTCATGGTGCGCGCAGGGCTGACCCCCGACCGGCTCGCCCGGGCCGGTGCCGAGCTTGCCGACGAGGTCGGCTTCGACCAGGTGACGGTCTCCGAACTCGCGAGGCGGTTCGACGTCAAGGTCGCGAGCCTCTACTCGCACGTGCGGAGCTCCCACGACCTCAAGACCCGGATCGCGCTGGTCGCCCTCGAGGAGCTGGCCGACCGCGGCGCCGCGGCGCTTGCCGGGCGGGCCGGCAAGGACGCGCTCACCGCGCTGGCGAACGTCTACCGCGACTACGCCCGGGAGCACCCCGGCCGGTACGCCGCGGCGCAGCTGCGGCTCGACCCCGAGACCGCGGCCGCCAGCGCCGGCCCCCGGCACGCGCAGATGACGCGGGCTATCCTGCGCGGCTACGACCTGACCGAGCCCGACCAGACGCACGCGGTCCGGCTGCTCGGCAGCGTCTTCCACGGCTACGTCACCCTCGAGCTGGCCGGCGGGTTCAGCCACAGCGACCCCGACTCCGACGTCACCTGGAACCGCATCCACGACGCCCTGGACGCCCTGCTCCGGAACTGGCCGGCCGCATGAACGGCTGGGTCACCACGCCGATCACCGCCGACCTGGTCCGCGGCGCCCTCGAGCTCGAGCGCACCGACACCGGTCTGCTCCCGCACCGGCTGCCCGCCTGGGCGCGTCGGCAGATCCCCGACGGCCAGCTCGCGATGGCGGAGTCCCAGCCATCCGGCGTACGCCTCGCCTTCCGCACCCGGGCGACCGTCGTCGAGCTGGACACCCGGCCCACCAAGCGGGTGTACGTCGGCGCCCCGCCGCGCCCCGACGGCGTCTACGACCTGGTCGTCGACGGTCGCCTGGTCGGCCGGGGCAGCGTGACCGGCGGCAACACCCTCAGCATCGACATGAGCAGCGGGACCGCCGAGAACCGGCCCGGCCCGGCGGGCACGCTCCGCTTCACCGACCTGCCCGACGGCATCAAGGACCTGGAGATCTGGCTGCCGCACGACGAGACCACCGAGCTCGTCGCGCTGCGCTCCAACGCCCCCGTCGAGCCGGCGGGACAGGGAGGCCGCAGGGTGTGGCTGCACCACGGCAGCTCGATCAGCCAGGGCTCGAACGCGGCCAGCCCGACGACCGTGTGGCCGATGCACGCCGCCGCGCTCGCCGGTGTGGACGTGGTCAACCTGGGGTTCGGCGGAGGCGCGCTGCTCGACCCGTTCACCGCGCGGACGATGCGGGACACCGCCGCGGACCTGATCAGCGTGAAGATCGGCGTCAACGTCGTCAACAACGACCTGATGCGCCTGCGGGCCTTCGCGCCCGCCGTCGACGGCTTCCTGGACATGATCCGCGACGGCCACCCGTCGGCGCCCCTGCTGGTGGTCTCCCCGCTGCTGTGCCCGATCCACGAGGACACGCCCGGTCCCAGCGCCCCGGACCTGACCGCCTTCGGCGAGGGCCGGATGGCCTTCCGGGCGGCCGGCGACCCGGCGGAGGTGGCCACCGGCAGGCTGACCCTGACGGTCATCCGCGACGAGCTGGCCCGGATCGTGGCCCGCCGCGCCGAGGAGGACCGGAACCTGCACCTCCTCGACGGCCGGGTGTTGTACGGCGAGGCGGACGCCGCCGAGCTGCCGCTGCCCGACCAGCTGCACCCGGACGCCGCCACGCACCTGCGCATAGGGGAGCGGTTCGCCGGCGCGGCCTTCGGTCCGGACGGGCCGTTCGGAGAGGGTCAGTCCTCGTAGTCGGCGGTCCCGGCCTGCATCGCGGCCTCGATCGGGTCCGCCCGACGCAGGTCGATGATGTGGCCGGTGCTGGGGGAGAGCAGGGTGTCGACCGACGCCCGAGCGACCGCGGTGGACTCCAGCAGCGACTCCGGCGGCTCCTCGCCGAACGCTCTCGTCCGCATCGGCGTACCGGTCCGCTCGGGGTTGATGCAGTTGACCCGCACCCCGTGCGCGGCCCACTCGTCGGCGAGCGCCTGGGTCAGGTTGACGGTGGCGGCCTTCGCCGAGGAGTACAGGCTGTAGCCGCTGCGCCCACGGGTGTAGGAGCTCGACGTGAACAGCAGCAGGCTGCCCCCGCTCTTCTTCAGGTGCGGGAAGAACTCCTGCGCGATCAGGATCGGCGCCACGTAGTTGATCTCGGTGGCGGCGTAGATCGTCTCCTCGGAGGTGTCGACCAGGTCGCCGCGCGGCAGCACGCCCGCGGTGTTGACGACGAAGTCGATCGACCCGAAGCGCTCCAGCGCGTCCGCGGCGGCCGCGGCGACGTCGCTGCGGCGCTCGACGTGGGTCTGCGTGCTCGAGCGGCTGTACGTCGCGACGTTCGCGCCGAAGGACGCCGCCAGCTCGGCGACGTCGGCGCCGATGCCGTAGCTGCCTCCGAAGACCACCATCGTCTTGCCGGTCAGCGCCTCCCGGTAGTCCTCCGGGGTCAGCGTCGGGAACGGCACGTGCGCGGTCAGCTGGAAGAGCTTGTCGGCGATGTAGACGTCGATCGGCTCGGTGACCTTCATGTTCCGCTCCTCGCCGGCGACCACCCAGATGGGCACGTCGGGGCGGTAGCGGAGCACCACGGAGCAGTCGTCGGTGGCCTGGAAGTCGGGGTCGAGCGCGGCCTTGGCGTAGGCGTCCTTGATCACCGAGGAGCGGAAGCCCTGCGGCGTCTGGCCGCGACGGAGCCTGGCGCGCGGCGGGATCGAGGTGATGGTGTTGTCGTCGCCGACCTCCACGATGGTGTCCGCGGACGGGATCGCCACGTCCACGGCGTCATACGTGTCGAGCGCGGCGAAGCAGTCGGAGACGATGCGCGGGTTGAGCAGCGGGCGCACCGCGTCGTGCAGCAGCACCTTGCAGTCCTCGTCGCCCAGCGCGGCGAGTGCCCGGCGGCTGGTCTCGTTGCGGGTCTCCGCGCCCTCGAGGATGTCGCGGACCTTGCCGTAGCCGCCGTCGCGGGTCATCTGGCGGACCGCGTCGAGGTGGCCGGGCGTCATCAGGATGTAGATGTCGTCGACGTCCGGGTGCGCGTCGAGCACCGCCAGCGTGTGCTCCATGATCGAGCGTCCGGCGATCTTGATCAGCTGCTTGGGGACGTCGAGTCCCACCCGGCTGCCCACGCCGCCGGCCAGCAGCACCGCCACGCGCCTCATTGCCTCGCCACCTTCTGTTCGTTCGGAGTCGGCAGGCAGTCTGGCACACGGGAATCCGGGGGCCCCAGACAGCGCCGGACTGTCTGTGACGGTGGACTAAGGTAGCCGCCGTGCCGCCCGCCCCCCGCCGTCCCCACCGTCATGTCGTGCTGCCGCTCGACGTGCCCGGGGCGAACACCGCCTTCGCGGCCGCGACCGCGCGGGCCGAGGCCTCCGCGTGGCGCGGCGCCGTGGGGCTGCCGGCAGGCGTGTCCGTCCGCACCGCGGCCGAGGCCGGCGCCGACGTCCCCGGTGCCGGTGACGACGACGTGGTGCTCTCCGCGGCGGACGCCTCCGGCGTGCACGTGGTGTACGCCGTCCGCTCCCTCGCCGACCTCGAGGCCGCCGGTGGCGTGACTCCCCTCCTCGTGGCACTCGACACCTGGGCCGACCACTCGCCCGACCAGCTGAGCGTGGTCGCCGGCCGGCCGGCCGCCGACCCCGGCGCCGTACTCCGCCTGCTGGCGCTGGGCGGCCCGAACGCCGCGCCGACCCCGGCCCCCACCAGTGACGCCGCGACCACCCTGGTCCGGCTGATGCGGGAGTCCCTGGGCGACTTCGGCCCCGAGCAGGCGGTGACCGCGGCCCGCGGCTGTGCCGACGCCGGCGCCTACCTGGACTGGGCCACCGGGGGCGGGTCCGGAGCCCCTGCCGGCGGCGATGACGCTCCCGACGGTGCCGTCGACCTCGTCGCCGAGCTGCGGCGGCTGCGGGTCACCCTCATCGGTGACGACAGCGCGCTGACCCCGCCGAGCACGGTGACCACCCCCGGCCTGCTGCCGGTCGAGCTGGCGGCCGGTGCCGCGATCGCGGTGGTGCAGGGCGTGTTCGACGTCGACCCGGTCACCGCCGGAGAGGTGGAACCGGTGGACAGGGTGCCGGCCCGCGCGCTGGCCACACGGCTCCTCCGTCCGCGAGGTGCACGATGACCGAGGAGTCCCGCTCGGTCCAGCTCCCCGAGGGCACCCGGCTGCTCCACATCGGCCCGCACAAGACCGGCACCACCACCATGCAGGCCGCGTTCCACCAGAACCGCGAGTCGCTGACCGCGCAGGGCATCCACTACGCCGGCAACCGCGCCCACCCGATGAGCGCGGTGATGGCCGCGTCCAGCGGCCGGGTGGTCCCCTCCTCGCAGCCGGACGCGGGCCTGAACCGGTGGCACAAGCTGGTCGAGGAGGTCCGCGAGGCCGACGCCCGCGCGGTCGTGCTCAGCAGCGAGTTCTTCTGCGAGGCCGACGACACCCGGGTCCGGGCGATCCTCGACGACCTCGGTGCCGAGAGCACCCACGTGGTGATCACGCTGCGCCCGCTGATCCGGATCCTGGGATCCCAGTGGCAGCAGTACATGCAGAACCGGATGGTCATCTCCTACGAGACCTGGCTCGACGCGATGCTGAACAAGCCCGACGACGGCACCGTCACCCCGTCGTTCTGGAAGCGGCACCGCCACGATCGGCTCATCCAGCGCTGGGCGGACGCGGTCGGCGTCGACAACCTGACCGTGATCGTCGTCGACGAGTCCGACCGCCGCATGCTGGTCCGGACCTTCGAGCAGCTGCTCGGCCTCACCGACGGCACCCTCGAGCCCCGTGACGCGGGGGCGAACCGGTCCCTGACGTACGCCGAGGTGGAGCTGCTACGGGCGTTCAACCGCAGCTTCCTCGACCACGGCTGGTCGCACGCCGACTACACCAAGCTGGTCCGCTTCGGCGCGGCCCGGCACCTGCAGGAGCGCCGACCCGCTCCCGACGAGGCGCGGGTGCTCACGCCCGCCTGGGCGGTCGAGCGGGGCAGTGCCATCGGCGCCGAGATGGTCGAGAACATCCGAGCCAGCGGCGTCCGCGTGATCGGGTCCCTGGACATGCTGGCCGACCCGGCACTCGCCCCGGCCGTCGGGGACAACCCGGAGCACGTCGAGATCCCCGCCGAGGTGGCGGCCCGCTTCGCGGCCGGGCTGGTCAACCACCTGGCCGACATCCCCGGGCGGCAGGCTCCGGCGAGCCGCTCCGTGGGCGACATCGAGTCGATCATCCGGACCCGGCACGAGCGGCTCAAGACCGAGGGGCCGGCGTACGACGCCACCCCGCCGGCCGCGGTCGACGACGCGTCCCGGGCCGACCTGGCCCGGGAGCTCGGCCGACGGCTCGGCCGCCGGATCCGCCCGCGCTGACCGGGATCCGTCAGTAGCCGAACTGCCGGAAGTCCTCGGCGTACAGTTCGCGCAGCCGCGCCTCCAGGTCGGGCGAGAGCTGCACGTCGCCGCTGCTCATCCCGTGCCGGTCCGCGCTCTTCAGCCGGTGTTCCACCGTGTTGGGGACACCCAGGTCATGCCGCTCATTGAGCGACGCCATCATCGCGTCGAGGCCGTCCTCGAGCCGAAAGACCTCGGTGTCGGGCAGCAGGAACTCGTGCTGTGGGCGGAAGTGGTTGTCCACTGCGTACGGATTGTGTTCGTACCGCGTCAGAATCCGGTCGGCCCAGGTATCCACGGACGCCGGGTCCGTCTTGGTCGGGTCCTTCTGCCGCATGGCGTACTCCGAGCGGAAGCGCGCGATCGGGTCACGCACCACCATGAAACAGAGATCCACTCGGGACAGGTCGATGAGCTCCCGCAGGACTGCGGCGTGCAGGTGCTGCGGGGAGCAGCGGCGTACGTAGTGAAGCGAGCCCTTGCCGACCCTGGAGTCGCGCAAGTACATCTGCCAGCCGTTCCGGCGGAAGAGTCGCTCGATCGACGTGCCGCCGGTCTTGGGCACGTGCGGGAAGAGGACGTAGCGCTGGTCCTTGATGAAGACAGGCACGGGTCTCGCTCTCGTTGTTCCGGTCGGGCAGCGCCACTCTAGGTCTCCCAGGGGGGGCGTACGGGGAAGTAGGACTCGAGGAAGGTCCGGACGAGGTCGCCGACCTCATCCACGGGAATGGCGTACTCGTGCTGGTCTCCCAGGCAGAAGGTGTCCCATTCGCGCGCCCTCAGGCGCGTGAGCTTTCGCTCGACGGCGATGGTACTGAGATCCACGAACCGCTCTGCGAGGTCGGCTTCGACGGCCGAACCGGTGATCAGGCCGTAGTGCTGTGCCAGTGAGGAGGCCACGGAGAGGTCGTGCTCGGCACGGAAGCGAGACCGCGCAGTGGCCGCGATCTGTTCGGGGAACTCCTCGGTGAGGCGCTCCAGCACCGACCGCCGGTGCGGGTGCGGCGTGTGGGCCAGGGTGCTGGTGATCGTCACCCCGAACCGCTGCTCGAGCAAACGCCGGTTGTTGTGGGCGGCGAGGATGAACGTCCTCCGGTCGTGTCCTTCGACTCCGATGGGCCAGGGGGCCGGGAACACGGCCGCCTGTCCGCTGGGGGTGAAGAACTGCTCGGGTCGCGTCGGACGTCCCAGAAAGACGTCGTCGTTGAAGTACAGAAAGTGTTCCGTCAGGCCCGGTACGCGGTGGAGAGCGGTCTCGATCGCGTGCGAGTTGAAGGTCGGGAGCGCATCGGCGGGCAGGATCTCCCGGTGGTCGACCACACGGACCTGGTCGCTGTCCCGTAGCCACGCGGGCGTCTGCCCGGCTGTGACGATGTGAATCCTGCGAACCCAGGGCGCAAACATGTGGATGCTTCGCAAGGAGTACCGCAACTCGTCCCGACTGCGGAATCGCGCATCGCCGCTGTTCTCCTGCTCGGCGGAGGTGCCCGACGCGGCGCTCCGCGCTGCCTGCAGGCTCGAACGCCAGCCCGGGTCCTGATCGTCCACCCAGGTGTACACGACGTCGATCGGGAACCGGCATTCGTTCGAGAAGGGACCCGTGAGCCCTGGCAGGCCCGGCACCGGAACACCTTCGAGCACCACGGCTTCCCGTGCGATCTCCGGCGGTACGCGGAGCGCATAGGGATTGGGCCCGGGCGCGGCCAGCTTGCCGCCGGGAGTGCGGCTCCAGAACTCGACCCGTACCCCCGCGGCGTGGGACAGGTGGTGGGCGGCCCCGTCCACCTGTGCCCACGGCTCCAGGCTGAGCACTGGGGCCATCGTCGTGCGCAGGAAGCGTGCCATGTCGTGGATCGGCCCACGCCGCGCCTGCCAGTAGTCGCCCTCGGACACCGACAGGCTCAGGTACGCCGGTGCATCGACGCCAGCCAGCGTCTCAAGGAATGCGTCTCGTTCCGGTTGGGGGACGACGACCACAGGAGGCTCGGACCCGTGCGCCGGCAGGACGAACCAGTCGGGTGCGCTTGCGCCGGCCGCGACCGAAGCCACCTCCAAGGCAGTCCTCCGGGCTACGACAGGTCGGACCTCTGCGATGTCGGTGGCGCGCACATGTGGGGAAACCGGCGTCGTCCCGGCCTGCGAGGGCGATGCCGATGGGACCGCTCGTCCCGAGGACCTCTCCCGACGTGATCCAAGCGCGTGCTGGAGCATCTCCTCCCACTGCTGGGCGACGACGGGAGCGTGAAACGGAAGCGAGGTGTCGAGGGCGGCCGCGCCCAGCAATGCCCGCAGTGCAGGGTCCCTTGCCAGCTCGAGCAGCGCGGACGCAAGGCCGACCCGGTCGTCCTGGGCGACGAGCACGCCGTTCTGCCCGTTGCGGATCAGGTCTGCGGGCCCGGTCGGGCAGTCGTAGGCGATCACCGGGACACCGGCGGCCATCGCCTCGAGCACGGGGAGCGCGATGCCCTCGCGCCGCGACGTCAGCAACGAGATCCCGGCCGTCGCCCACGAGCTGGCGATGTCCGGTGTTGGACCGGGCAGCTCGACGCGGTCGTAGAGGCCGGCGCGCCGGATCGTCTGGAACAGGAGTTCGCGTTGGGGCCCGGCTCCGAGGATGCGCAACCGCCACTCGGGCAGTTGGTCAGCGATGTGGGCGAACGCCCGGATCATGTGGTGGTGCTGCTTCTCGGGGACGAGCGGACCACCTGCGACGATGAGTGGCTGGTCGAGAAGGGAGCGGGGGCGTGGCCCTGCAGGCAGCATGGGAGGGATGACCCGGGTCGTGGGCGCCCGATCCCCGAGCTGCGTTCGCAGCCAGTCGGCCTCACGCTGTGCGGGGACGACGACGACGTCCGCTCGCGGTGCGAAGGCGAGAAGACCCTCCTGGCCCGCATGACGGTGCATCGACGAACGGTGTTCCTGGTGCACGAGAACCACACCGGAGGGCAGCAGCTGTGCCGCTGCTGCCAGGAGGCCGGGGGTGGGCGTCACCACGATGTCCGCCTGGACGCGGGGCAGGTAGCGTTCGAGCGCGACATCGGACAGGGCGCTGAGAGCCGGGTCCCAGTGCCCCGGGACGAGAACGGATCCCCTGCCCTGCAGCGTCGACTCGTCCCCGATCTTGAGCGATATCTCGTGCAAGACGTCCTCGGGTGTTGCCGAGGTCAACCAGTTCACCGGAACCGCCGGGGACAGTGCGATCCGGCGTTGCGAGGTCCGCAGGATGCTGACGACCTGCACGTCGTGAGAGGAAGCAAGCGCGTTGGCCTGTGTCATCACCGCCCGCTCGAGGGGGCCGAGCCGATCGAGGGCGCCGACGAGGAAGACGATTCTCATGCCCTTGGGACATCCTCAGTCGTCCGTTCGACGCCGAGTGCGCCGTCGTCCGACCACGTGAGTCGGAGTATCTGGACCTGCCCGTCTGCTCGGATCCGGTACTCCGGCATCACGACCGAGGTGGAGGGTCGGGCGAGATCATCGTGAGCCCTGCGCAGCGGCTTGCCCGCGGAGGCGGTGTCGTCGACAGGATCGATCACCCACAACGCTGCCGAGAAGCTGCCCGGCGGCAGCTCCTCGCTGCGGAGCGTCCCGTACACGTCGTCGTCATCCTGGACGGTGTCGATCTCGGCCAGGACGTCGCCGATCGGCCCCCGCAGGACCATGCGAGGAGTCCCCCCGGAGGGCGCTCGCCAGCTCACCTCCAGACCGTCCTCGACCGGGCCCACACGCCGCACCGGGACGGCCGGGGAGACCGACGCGCGGGTCAGCTGCAGGTCGCCCGTCTCGTTGGCGCTCACGGTGAAACGGAAGCGACCATCGGGAGTGGCCGGAGTCCTGGCCCGCGGCTGGTGGCCGACGTCGGCGAGGCGGACCGGATGCGACCTACCGTCCACGCCGAGGCACAGGAAGGAAATCGCGACGTCATCATCGAGCGTGAGCTGCATCAGATCGATGACCAGCGCTGTTGTCCGGTCGGCGCCGATCGAGAGGCCCTCCACAACGGCAGAACCGTCGGGATCAACCAGGGTGAGGGTGCCTTTGGTCGCGGAGTGCACTTCCAGCCACAGGTGTGCTCCATCCAGGATCCGGGCGTACGTCGCCACCGCGCGATCGCTGCTCGGCATCTCGGCCGTCCTCGTGCGGTGCGAGGTGAATCGTCGCCAGAGCGGCACGGGCTCTCCTAGGTGGACGGGTGGGTCGTCACCGTCGAGCGATGACCCCGGCAGATCGTATCCGCTGATAGGTTTCGGCTGTGTCCAGCGCAGCCACGTCCAGAGGCACCCTCGTCCTGGTGACCGGCACCGGTCGCAGCGGCACCAGCACCATCGCCGGGTCACTGCACCACCTCGGGCTCGAAGTGCCGGGACCGTACCTCGGCACCAACGAGTCCAATCCGAAGGGCTTCTTCGAGTCCAGGTGGGCGGTGAGATTCCACAAGCGGATCACCCACGCCGCAGGGATCACCGACATGGACAGTCGCCCGACCGCCCTTGCGCGGGCGCATTCCGCGGTCACCTCGGAGCGTCGTGAGGAGCTGGTGGCCTTCCTCCGCGACCGAGCCTCCGGTCACTCGCAGGTCGTCATCAAGGACCCGCGGTCTGTGTGGGTCCAGCGGCTGTGGCGTGAGGCTGCAAACGATGCGGGACTCGACATCCGCTACCTCTCGATGCTGCGACATCCGGCCGAAGTGATCGGCAGCCGCGCGACCTACTACTCCACGAAGTCCGATGTGGCAGCCCGCCGCCGCTACGAGATCCTGAGCATCGCGCGATGGGTCAACAACTCACTCATCAGCGAGCACGAGACGCGTGGCCAGCGCCGTACCTTCGTCAAGTACCTTGACCTGCTCGAGGACTGGCGCCCCGCCGTGGCCAAGGTCGCAGCCGAGCTCGGGCTGACATACGAGGGCGACCTCACCCCCGGCGTGCACCACCAGGTCGACGACTTCATCGATCCCGATCTGCGTCGGGTCCGCGTGACCTGGGACGACCTCGAGATCCCCGAAGAGCTTCAGGAGATCGCGCAGGGGGTGTGGGAGGCGCTGATCGTGCTGTTCGACGCCGGAGGCCAGGACGACGGCGCTTCGGCGCAGCTCGACCAGCTCAGCGCCCGCTATTCCCAGCTGTTCGCCATCGCCTCCGCGATCACTCAGGACGCGACCGAGCAGGCTGCCGCCGAGGGCAGGTCCCACGGTGCTGCGGAGGAGCGCGCCAGGCAGGCCAAGAAGCGCGCCGAGGCCGCCACCGCGGGTGGGGGTGCCGGACCACACGCGGGGACGTCGCCGGCGCTTGCTGACCGCAGGGTCGGCGAGGTTGGCGGCCGGGACCTGCTCAAGGTCGCCGGCGGGCGATTGCTCCGCAGGCTCCGCCGCCGCTGACGCTGCGCGTTGACGACGACAGCGCCCTGAGCGGGGTCGAGACGCGTGCACTAGTGTTGGCCGATCGTTGGCGCCGCCATGTCGAGGCGGGGCTCGGATGAGGAATGGTGAACGCGCAGGTGGGTAGCAAGCTGCGGAACGTCCTGGCGCAGGGCCGGAACACGGTGGCCGCCAGGTGGCCCGGTGCGAAGGAATCCGGTGACGCCGCGGTCGTGGGCATGGTCGAGGAGTTCTCCAAACGCCTGGTCGTCGGGTGGATCTCGGTGCCGAGCGACGCCGCTCCGGTGCGGGTGGACCTCTACCTGGGGAACCTGAAGGTCGCCTCGACGTACGCCACCCCCGGCTCCTCGATGTCAGGCCACCACAGCGCGTTGCGCAGGGACGATGGCAAGGCGTTCACGGCGCCCCTCGTCCACGACTGGCAGGTGCCGATGGTGCCCGGCCCAGCCGACGATCGGCGCAACAGCGGACAGTCGATCCGTACCTTCTCCTTCCGGATCCGCGGGATCTGGCCGTGGGTCAAGAAGGGAACGCGCATCACCGTCCGCGTGAACGACCAGCGGCTCCCGATCTACGGTCACGGCATGTTCCTCAGCCCGCCTCGCAACGGCCGTCGGTCGGTCAGGGAGCTGGCTGCGAAGTTCGAGGCTGGCTACCTCCTGAGCCAGACCGGCAAGGTGGCCTTGTCCAAGCGGCTCGACACTGAGTGGCAGTCCCGGGTCATGGAGCTGTACGCCCAGACCCGCCGGATCGTGGCCGACGAGTTCGGCCACGACATCTTCTTCATCTACGGCACCCTCCTCGGGGCCGTACGCGAGGGCGGCTTCATCGGACACGACGAGGACTTCGACGCCGCCTTCATCTCGAAGCACACCGACGGTGGTGACGCCGCGACCGAGCTGCAGGAGATCGGGCTGGCCCTGATCCGGCACGGCCTCGACGTGGAGTGCCGCTTCACCGCGCTGCACATCCACGACCCGGAGACGAACCAGCGGATCGACCTCTTCCACACCTACTTCGACGACGAAGGACGGATCCGCTTCCCGTTCGGGATCGCCGGAACCAACTCCTACACGACGACCGACTGGAAAGGCACGCGGGAGATCGACTTCGGCGGCGGGACCGGTCTGATCCCGGTCGGCGCCGAGAAGCTGGTGGCCCACCTGTACGGAGACGACTGGCGCTGCCCCAAACCCGGGTTCAACTGGAAGCTCGACCGCACCGACTCCGCGCGCGAGGGCCTCCTGAGCACCGAGCAACGGACCAAGGTCTACTGGGCGAACTTCTACAACAAGACGCAGTACACATCGGGCTCGACCTTCTTCGAGTTCATCAACAGCTGGGACGGCATCCCCAACAACATCATCGACATCGGATGCGGAGACGGCCGCGATTCGTGCGCCTTCGGTGCCGCGGGCCGCACGGTCCTTGGCGTCGACCAGTCGCCCGTCGGGATCGAGCACGCCTCCGCGCACGCGGACGAGATCGGGCTGGCCGACAAGGTGTCGTTCCGCACGTGCGATGTTGCAGACGTCGACGACCTGGGCCGAGCGATGGACCAGATCACGGAGGCAGCCCACGGCCCGGTCGCGTTCTATATGAGGTTCTTCCTGCACGCCATCCCCGAGGAGGTGCAGCGGGGCCTGATGAAGGCGATCGACGCGCACGCACGGCCCGGCGACTACCTCGTGGCGGAGTTCCGGACCGATAAGGACCAGGCCAACACAAAGGTGCACACCAAGCACTACCGACGCTTCCAGAACGCCGAGCAGTTCCGCGACTCCCTGGGCCTGCACTACG
This sequence comes from Nocardioides sp., assembly GCA_040512455.1. Classification (GTDB taxonomy): domain Bacteria; phylum Actinomycetota; class Actinomycetes; order Propionibacteriales; family Nocardioidaceae; genus Nocardioides. Next base: position 15,641 of record JBEVFC010000139.1, on the reverse strand, counting down.
GCTTCGAGGTGCTGCACTTCGAGGAGGGCACCGGCCTGTCGCCGTACAAGGGTGAGGACCCGGTGCTCACCCGCGTGGTCGCGAAGCGCTGAGCGCCGGCAGGTCCGCAGTGAGCAGGCGGACGCTCAACCTGCGTGGCCTGGGTCCGTCTCTCCCAGGCGGGCGACGGGGGCGGCTGCTGCTGCACCGGTCCCGTACGCGATCGTCACGCGGTGACGGAGATCCGCCAGCGCGCGGCGCTGTTCCTCGCCGAGCTCGTCCACGCGCGAGCTGAGCAGTTCCATCCGCTCGGTGCTGCCATGCAGGCGTACGTCGAGGTCTGCAGCGCGGTCGTTGCACTGGACGCCCTGGGCGCGCAGCTCCACCGTGTGTTCCGAGATCTCGCCGAGCTCGGATCGCAGGACGAGAGCGGCAACGCCCAGCAGAACCAGAAGGACAATGCTGACGCCCAACGACAGGGCGCTCGTGACGGCGGCCAGGGAGAAGTCGTCGGCTGCTGCCAGGGCGACCGGGAGACCTACCGCAAGTACCAGCAGAGCACCCGACAGGCCCGCTGCCAGGCGCCTCCGACGACCGTTGAGGGAGCCGGACGGCTCCGAGCCTGACGGATCCTGTGCGGGCTCGCTTCCGATGGTGTCCACTTGACCCCGTAGCCGGCGGTTGCGGGCGCGGGCGGTGGCAAGGAGCGCCCGGGCCGCATCGTTGTCAGCGCGGGCGACGCCCAGCTCGCGCTCGAGCTCGGCGACCTTCAGGTTGAGGGAGTCCACCGTCCAGTCGTCGTCGCCGGCCACGAGGCTCGGTGCGGTGGAGGCCATCCCCTCCGGCTCACCGCGGCTGGCAACCACGAGACGGATCTCCGGATCCTCTGCGACGCGGTCGAGCAGCGTTCGGAGCACGGGCAGCGCGTCCTCGTCCCAGAGCAGGCTCACCTGCGAACAGGTCCCCGGGGGGACCTCGTTCGCGAAGTCGCTGAACGAGGTGACGAATGCATCTTCCAGCCCGAGACCGAAGTAGCTGACAGCCTCCTCCCGGGTCGCCCCGACAACGACGTGTCGGCCGCGAGTAGTATCCGCCTCTGTCATCCGATGCTCCTCAATAGCATTGCTGTGCAAGGAGAGAGTGTGCCATCACGGGTACCACCGGCCGCCCGGCGCCGGGCGCCGGACGTCACGGTGATTGTCGCAGCCTCGACGGACAGCCGAAGCGTGGGTCGTTCCCTGGCCTCCCTCGCCAACCAGACGCTGGGTGTCGACGCTTTCGAAGTCGTCCTCGTGTGGCACGGACCCTCTGAAGACCCGTCGGAAGCGGTGGTCCGCGCGCGCGCCGAACACCCGACCCTGGTGCTGCGGTCCCTCGGCGGCACCGTGCTCGGAGCCGGCCAGGCCCGGAACCTGGGTCTCGCCATGGCACGTGGGCGGCATGTCACCTTTCTCGACGACGGCGATTGGGTCTCGCCTTCCTTCCTGAAGGGCCTGCTCGCCGCCGCAGCGCCGGGCGTTGTGCCGAGCGCCTTCGTGACCGACATCCGCGCCGGCGTCACCGGTGCTCGGAGCGAGGACCGGCTCAACGACGTCAGTAGCGCGCTGCTCCCTCACGAGGGTGAGACGGTCCTCGCCAGTCAGGTGCCCGCCGCGCTAGCTCTGGCAGGCGCGAAGCTCGTGCCCACCTCGGCCGCGCGCCAGGCGGAGTTCCCGGTCCATCTGCGCCATGGCGAGGCCGTCTACTGGGCTCGGGTCGTGGCGCTCAGTCACGCCGAACTTCGCGTCGCCGCCGTGGCTGACGACGTCGTCTACTTCCGGAGCGGCGCGGCGGGCAGCACCGCCGCCCGGCGTGTTCCTGACTACGACCTCGACGTGACGCAACAGCTCGAATGCCTCGAGGCCCTAGGTGAGGTCGGCCCCGCGTCGTCCGCGACGAACCGGCTGCTGACCGCACTGGCGACCCATCACAGCGGGCCCATCAACGACTGGCTTCTCGCCCACCCGGACGGCCACGCGCGGGTCCGCGCGGACGTTCTCGGCCGCGACGTGCGCAACATCGACTGGTCCCGGGCGAACCGGGGCCTGGCCACCGACATCGCCGTCGTCTACTGCTTCCCCCCGTACGTCGACACCAGTGCCGTGGTGTCGGCCCGTCGCATTCGCGAGCAGGGCGTGGTCACCGACCTGATCACCCAAGAGCTGGACGACCTTCGGCCGCGCGATGAGGGGTCATCCCGGGTGGCTGCCGAGTTCGTCGCCACCCGATCCTCGGTGCCCGGACCTTCGTCGTTCTCGTCCTGGGACACGATCGAAGCCTTCAGCGTCGGGGCACTCAAGAGGTTTCGGGCGCTCGAGAACCGGTATGGGCCATACCGCCGGCTCTACAGCCGCTCCCAGTGGGCCGCGTCGACCATTGCAGCCGCCGAGATCAAGCTCCAACGTCCCGACCTGCACTGGCGGGCAGAGCTCTCCGACCCGTTGTTCTACGACATCCAGGGCCGCGTTCGTGGTCGCGAGATGGCGGAAGGGGACATGGTCGGGCGGCTGCGGAAGGGAATAGTGTCGGCTGGGTTCACGCCGCCGGCCGGTCTCCTGCTCTTCGAGTGGTGCGAGAGGCTGATCTACGCGCTGGCGGACGAGGTCGTGTTCACCAACGAGAACCAGCGGGCGTACATGCTCGGCTACTGCGCCGACCGCGAGGCCGCACGCCGCGTGGAGAGCATCTCCTCGGTGTCCCACCACCCGACGTTGCCCGCCGAGTTCTACCGGATGGCGGACGACGAGCTCGAGCTTGAGCCGGGGGTCGCGCACCTGGCGTACTTCGGTGTCTTCTACCCCACCCGCGGACTGACCGAGCTGACCGACGGTCTGGCCCTGCTCGGTCCCGAGGAGCGGGCCCGGATCAGGCTTCACGTCTTCACCAGTGCCCCGCACGACGTGGCCGCGAAGGTGGCGGACGTCGGCCTCGACGACGTGGTGAGCGTGTCCGGGTACCTCCCGTTCCTCTCGTTCCTCAAGGTCACCACCCTGTTCGACGTGCTGGTGGTCAACGACGCCTCCACCACGGGACACCACCGGATCAACCCGTATCTCCCCTCGAAGCTGTCCGACTACCTCGGCAGCGGCACCCCGATCTGGGCGATATCGGAGCCAGGCAGCGTGCTCAGCTCGATTCCGACCGCCCACGCGTCGACGGTGGGCGACCCGCAGGGCGCCGCGGCCGTTCTGCGCAGGATCGGTGCCGCGGTGGTCGCGCGCAGCTGACGGGAGAGCGGGTGGCTCGGCGCCGGTTCCCGTCGCGGTCGGCGCCGGCTCGGGTTCGTCCGTGGACTAGGCGGCGCCCACGAAGCGGGCGATCACGTCGGCGATCCGCGGTCCCGCCGCGCCGTCCCACAGCGGAGGTGTGGGCCACGTGGTCGGCCGCCCGGCCGCGAGGACGCGCGCGGCGACCGCGGGAAGCTCATCGGCGGTGGTCAGGCGGTTGGTCCCGTGCGTGATCGTCACCGGGCGCTCGGTGTTGGGGCGCAGGGTGAGGCACGGCACGCCGAGGATGGTCGTCTCCTCCTGGATGCCGCCGGAGTCGGTCACGACCACGGCTGCGCCACGCACCAGGCTGAGGAACTCGACATACCCGAGCGGCTCGACGGCGCGCATGCCGGGGTGGTCGAACAGCCCGGCCTCCTGCATCCGGGCTCGCCCGCGGGGGTGCACGGGCAGGACGATCGGCGCCTGGTCGGCCACGGCGTGGAGCGCGGTGACCAGGGGGGCGAGACCGCCGGGGGCGTCGACGTTGGCGGGCCTGTGGAGCGTCGCGACGGCGTACGTGGCCGGCAGGTCCATCTCAGCGCGCACCCGCGCAGGGTCGAAGCTGTCGAGGTGGCCGAGCAGGGTGTCGATCATGGGGTTGCCCACCAGATGGATCGCCGAGGCGGGGACGCCCTCCCGGGCGAGGTGGGCGATCGCGTCCGGACTGGTCGCGAGGAGCAGGCTGCTGAGCCGATCCGTCACGATCCGGTTGATCTCCTCGGGCATCGTCAGGTCGAAGCTGCGGAGCCCCGCCTCGACATGCGCGACAGGGAGGTCGAGCTTGCTGGCCACCAGGGCTGCCGCGACGGTCGAGTTCACGTCGCCGTACACCACCACCAGGCGCGGGCGCTCGGCCAGGAAGATCTCCTCGAGCCCGGTCATGATGGCCGCTGTCTGGACGGCATGGCTGCCCGAACCCACGTTGAGGTTCCGGTCGGGGCTCGGCAGGTCCAGCTGCCGGAAGAAGACCGCGGACATGTTGTCGTCGTAGTGCTGACCGGTGTGGATGAGGTACTGGGGCACGCCCCGCCTGGCGAGCGCGGCGTGCACAGGGGCCAGCTTCGGAAAGTTGGGTCGGGCGCCGGTGATGTGACAGATCGAGTCGAGCACAGAATTCATGGGGTTCGCGCCTGTTCCAGTAGGGTCCTTCGCGGTGTGCAAACTAGCACCGACCCTTAGCTGCTACCGGAGTTGTCGTGAGTGATCTTGTTGTTGTCGGTCTCGGGTACGTGGGGCTGCCCCTCGTGGACGAAGCGTGCCGCGCGAAGCTGGAGGTTGTCGGCCTCGACGTGAACCAACAGGTGGTGGACGCCCTCAACGCGGGCCAGTCGCACGTGGACGACCTCTCGGACGGGCAGATCGCCGAGCTCGTCGGCCTGGGCTTCCGGGCGACCACCGACCCGGCGGTCATCGCCGAGGCGTCGACAGTCGTGATCTGCGTCCCGACCCCGCTGAGCGCGGACGGCGGGCCCGACCTCGCCGCCGTCGAGGGTGCCTGCCGAGCCGTTGGCCGCCACCTCACCGCCGGAACCCTGGTGGTGCTCGAGTCCACGACCTACCCCGGGACGACCGCCGAGGTCGTGACCCCGCTGCTCGAGGAGACCTCCGGCCTCTCCGCGGCCACCGACTTCCACGTCGCGTACTCGCCGGAGCGGATCGACCCCGGCAACACCCGGTTCGGGCTCAAGAACACCCCGAAGGTCGTCGGCGCGGACTCCCCGGCCGCATCCGAGGCTGTCGCGGAGTTCTACGGCGCCATCGTCGACGAGGTCGTCGTCGCGCGGGGCACGCGTGAGGCGGAGTCCGCGAAGCTGCTCGAGAACACCTACCGCCACGTCAACATCGCGCTGGTCAACGAGATGGCCCGGTTCTTCCACGAGCTCGACATCGACTTCTGGGACGTCATCCGTCTCGCCAGCACGAAGCCGTTCGGCTTCCAGGCCTTCCGCCCGGGCCCGGGCGTCGGTGGTCACTGCATCCCGATCGACCCCAACTACCTGAGCCACCGGGTGCGCTCCCAGCTCGGGTACGGCTTCCGCTTCGTGGAGCTGGCCCAGGAGATCAACAACTCGATGCCGTCGTACGTCGCCCTCCGCGCCGTCGAGCTGCTCAACGAGGCCAGCCTGTCCGTACGGGGCAGCAAGATCCTGCTGCTCGGCGTGACCTACAAGCCGGACATCGCCGACCAGCGGGAGTCGCCGGCGATGGCCCTGGCCAGCCGCCTCCTGGACATGGGCGCGGAGCTGTCGTTCCACGACCCGTTCGTCGCCGAGTGGCACGTGGACGGGGTGACGGCCGGGGATGCCGACGCGGTCGTGGCCGCGGGGCACGCCGACCTGGTCATCCTGCTCCAGAACCACTCCGCCTACGACATCGCAGCCATCGAGACGGCGGCCGGGCGGTTGCTCGACACCCGCGGTGTCACCTCTGGCCCGGGCAGCCACCGCCTCTAGGAACGGTCACCGCGAGATCACCCGCCCGGCTCAACTCCGGCGGGTGCGCGCGACCTGGTCAACACTGATCTCGCCGATCGGTGTCCGAGCGATGCCGAGCTCACTCAGAGAGCGGTGCAGCATCGGCGACAACGTGCGGATGTAGGTCGCGGTGAGGTGGCTGCCCTGCCGGTACAGCAACGTGCCGTCGATCACCGGTGGGCAGGTGCTGGCGTCCTCCGGGGGGCAGATCCACCGGTTGAGGTCGATGAGGGGCAGGTCCATCTCCTTGGCAACGTCCCGCAGCGGAGGGGTACCGGCGCCGTCACCGTAGTACCCCTTCTCGAAGGCACACGCCGAGTAGTCCGTCGGGTGCTCGTCCACGCACTCGTAGACGTTCTCGTCGCCCGGGCGAGGGTTGTCCGCCACCAGGATCACCTCGGTGCCCAGCGCCCTGAGCTCGCCCAGGGCCTCGACCATGCCCTGGGTCCGCTCCGGGCTGGGCACGCTGCCCTGGGAGACGAACGCGAAGTCGGGTGCCTTGCCACGGCGGAAGGAGTCGAGCACGTTGCGGGTGTACGCCGAGCAGTCGTCGTCCACGCCAGCCAGGCTGAACGAGCAGGCCGACTTGATGTACAGGTCGAGGCGCCAGCGTTCACGCACGGCGATGTCCTCGACGGCTGGGAACCACTGTCCCGACTTCGAGTCGCCGAGCATCGCCATGGTCCGGTCGGAGTCACGGACGGCAAAGCTGCAGCCGGACAGGAGCTCCTCCTTGCCGGCTTCGACCTGACAGTCCTGGTCGTAGTACGTCGGGACGTCGAGTCGCGCGACCGCGGGATCGGGCACGACGCGTCCGGAGCGGTCGAAGATGCTCGCGGGGTCGGCGATCAGCCTCCAGTCCCGGCCGTCGGGGTTCGCGACCAGGGCGGTGGCACCATCGGTCCTGGCGTTCAGGTCCAGGTCAGGCACGGCATTGCGCACGGCGGCGGCTGCGCCCAGCGAGAGCGCCATGACCAGCCCGCCCATGGCCAGTGCCAGACCGTTGCGCTTGGCCAGCGTCGGGTTGAACCGCACGGGGTCCTCGACGAAGCGTTTGGTGAGCCACGCGAGCACCACGGCCACGCCGCCGATGCCGACCTTCTGGGCCAGGCCGATCGACGGCCACTGCTCCGCCGCCAGGATCAGCAGTGGCCAGTGCCAGAGGTAGACCGAGTAGGAGATTCCCCCGAGCCACATCATGGGTCGCAGGCCGAGCAGGCGCCCGACCCCGGTCTCCTGCGTCGCGCATCCGGCGGCGATGATGGCTGCCGCCCCCAGGGTGGGCACGAGGGCAGCGGAACCGGGCCAGGGCGTGGCCGAGGTGAACGTGAAGACGGCGACGGCGATGAGTGCCAGGCCGACCCAGCCGAGTATCTCCGCGGCGCGGCGGCCGAGCGAGACCCGCAGGCGGGCGGCGGCGAAAGCGAGCAGCGAGCCGATGGCCAGCTCCCACACGCGGGTCGTGGTGAAGAAGTAGGACGTCGCGGGTTCCGATCGGGTGTGCACCACGGAGTAGACGAAGGACGCGACGGCGGTGCCGCCGATCAGGAGCAGCAGGAGACGACGAGAGTTCAGCGACCACCGGTGGGCGGCGTACAGCCCGAGGATCATCATCAGCGGCCAGACCAGGTAGTACTGCTCCTCCACCGACAGCGACCAGTAGTGCTGCACCGGTGACACGCCGGCGTCCTCGGCCAGGTAGTTGACCGACCTGAAGGCCAGCGCCCAGTTCACGACGTACAGGGTGGCCGCGGTCACGTCGGTGGCCAGGTCGGCGTGCCGTGACGCCGGCAGGACGTACCAGCCCGCGACGGCGGTGAAGACCAGCACGATCGACGCGGCCGGCAGCAGACGCCGGGCGCGACGCGCGTAGAACGTCGTCAGCGAGATCCGGCCCGTGCGGGTGGCCTCGCGGAGCAGCAGCGAGGTGATCAGGAAGCCGCTGATCACGAAGAAGATGTCGACGCCGGCGAATCCGCCGCTGAGCCGGCTGATCCCGACGTGGTAGAGCAGCACGGTGCCGACGGCGATCGCGCGGAGCCCTTCGATGTCTCCCCGGAGCGCCGCATAACCGGTCCGGTCGCCTACAGGCGTCGCGCGACGCTTGCCGGCGACCGCGGTGGCCCCGACACTCATGGCCGCGTCGCGGGTGTGCCCGCGGCGCGGTCGCCGGCCCCACCCGAGGAACGCAGCGCCATGGTGGATGCGATGATCTGCTGGATCGTGTCCACCGCGCCGGCCACGTCGCCGAGGTGGGTCCGGAACGGGAGGTCGAGCGTGCTGAGCACGCTTCCCGGCTCCGTGATGCCCCAGATCGGCGAGCCGCTGCCCAGGTAGTCGGACAGCTTGGACGGAAGGTAGGGATTGATGGCCTTGCCCTCGGTGTTCGCGTCGTTGACCAGCAGCGCGTCGAAGTGCTGGGTCACGTTCAGGAACTCGAGGAACGGCAGATACGGATTCACCCTGACCACGTCGCCCAGCCCGACCGCCGCGGTCTCTGCCCTGACCTTCTCGTGCTGCACCGTGAAGACGTGGAGCTGGACGCGCTCGCGGTCGAGGGCGGACAGCGCCGCGAGCGCCTCGGTGACCTCCGTCAGCCCGCGGCGGGGATAGAACACCCCGAAGTAGCCGAGGTGGACCCGCTCCGGGTCCATGACGTACTCGTGGGGCTTCAAGCGGTAGAACGGCGGGGGGAGCGTGGGGTGGCGCGCCACGGTGGCGACGCGCTCGACTCGCGCGGCGAGCTCCGGGTCCTCGATGGACCCGACCATGAAACGGCGCTGGTTCTCGTTCGTGAACAGGATCTCGTCCGCCAGAGCGTAGGCGACGTGCTCCACCCACTCGAAGAGCCGGAGTCCCTCGGGGGGTGCGAAGCCCGCGGCGGTGACGGCCGTGCGCAGCTCGTCGACGATGTCGTCGTCGTCCATCACCTCGGGTCGGAGCTCGCCCTCCATGGTCCTGGCCAGGGGGTCGGAGAACTCGGCCAGCCACTCCACCTGGGGGTTGCGGGCCTTGAACTGCGCGGCGACGAGATGCGAGGCGGCCCAGCCGACCCGTGAGTAGACCCGCTGGTACTGCTTGGTCGCCTGGAGGGCAGGCAGCGCGTCGAAGACCCCCTGCGAGTACGCGCGGACGGCCCACCAGTTCCGGTAGTGGCCACGTCCAGGGACGACATTGATCGTGTCGATGAAGGGCTCGGCGATCTGGCGCGAGCTCTCGTCACGTTCGCGCACCGCGTCCAGGTCCTGGCAGATCACGTCCGTGACCACGCCGCGCTCGCGGATGCGACGAGCGGCCACCAGGCCGCTCGTGGTGTTCCACGGGGTGAACGTGTAGAGCAGGGCCAGGTGCCGGGCCATGCCGCTGTTGAGGCTGCTCCACATGACGCGCCGCAGACCCCTCCGGGCGATCTCGTCGACGATGGTGTCCCGTTGCGCCGGGTTCGTGCGGACGAACGCATTCAGCCGGCGAAACACCTGCTCCACGGCCCGGACCGTGACGCGCTCGACGTCTGCGGAGTCTGACTCGATCTCGTCGAGCACCGCGACGACGTCGAGGGAGCGCCCGACCGGGGACTCGCGATCGGCCCGGAGCGGCTCGGCGGACCCGGCGTCCGCGAGGACGTATGCGGCGTGTCGACGGATGAGTCGGAAGCGGAAGGGGGAGCGCGCGTAGAGACGGGTCATGAACACGAGGTCGACGTCGGTATCGAGGCGTTCGTCGAAGCCCGTCTCCCGTGCGATGACGGTGGGGATGAGGGCGCCCGCGACGTCGTACATCGCAGCCGCGGGGAGGTCGAGCGGATGGACGACCGAGGGGGAGGCGCCCCGACGCGACCGAGCCGGGGTCCGCGGTGCGAGGGTGCCGCTGGAATCGGTCACCGGGGCCAGGGGGATGACACCCAGGCGCACGACGGGCTCCCCGTCCGTGCCCTGGTCGCCGTCCGCTGGCGCGGGGCGGCGGCGGGCGGCGAGCAGCCGCGTCAGGTACTCGCTCGAGACGTGGTCGCCCGCACGGACGAACGTGAGGAACTCGCCGCGGGCGGCCCAGAGTGCCGAGTTCCTGGCGACCGCGGCCGGACGGACCGATCGCACCACGCGGAGGACGATGTCGGGGTCCTGCTCGCGGATCGTCGTCAGAGCGGCGGTGACGTCCTCCGTGGTCGGGGTCACGGCGACCAGCACCTCGAAGCGGCCGCGGGGGAGGGTCTGTGACAGAAGCGACTCCAGCGTCCGAGGCAGGTCGTCGCTGCTCTCCGACGCGTCGATGATCACCGAGACCGTGGGCGGCCGTCGGGTGCCGGGGCCTACTGGCACAATCCTCTGCATGCTCTTCCCACTCCTAGACGCGTGTACTCGGCCGGCACCTCTTCTCCCCGGTCGAGGGGGCCGTCGTGGATAGTACGCGAAGCGGGACGGCAGTCGTCGTCGGCCGAACCCTGGACGACGGAGCCAGGCGCTACGCCGAGGACCTCGACGACTACGTGTCGACCAGCTACGAGGAACTGGCCTCGGTCATCGCTGGGATCCGGCCCAGCTTCATCGGGATCACCGCGGGGAGTGGCATGACTCAAGCCGTGGCCGCCGCACTCGAGGCCCGGGCAGAAGATCCTGACCTGCTGGTCGCCGTGGAGCTCCCGGAGTCGGGGAGGACGAGCGACGCGGTGGTCGAGACGCTCGCGGCCGTGCGCCATCCAGTCATCGGAGTTCGGCACTTCCGCGACCGGCCCTGCCTGTTGATCGGAGGCGACGGCGCGGTGGCCGGGACCGACGACGCGATCCTGCCCGCAGTCTTCGCCCCGGCGGTCCGGGGTCGCACGCGGGAGAAGCGACTGGTGTCCCCCTGGGAGGTGGACGCCGCCCGCGCCCGCTCCCTGGAGTTGGAGCAGGAGCTCGATGAGACGTCCAAGCGGCTGTGGGCCGCCCGGGCGGAGATCAGGAAGCTGAAGAGCAAACCGGCCCGTCGCCGCCTGAGCGACCGGGTGCAGGCCGCCGTGGGTGACTCCTCCCGGAAGCGGGACCGGCCCCAACGATCGGAGCCGCTCCCGATGCGGGCCGCTCGCGCGGCGTCGGGGGTTCTGGGGGCCGAGAGCCGCCGTTCGCGTGCGCTCACCCTGCTGGCGGAGCTGACGGTCGTGGCGGTGCTGCTGGTCGGCCTGCCCGTTCTGCTGGGCGTCCTCGCAGGGGCGGAAGCGGCCGTCCTCGGTCTTGCCCTGGCGGGCATCCTCGTCGTCCTGGGCGCACTCGCTGGGCTGCTGATCCGGGTGACGCGACTGGTCGCCGCTGGGGAGGGGCGAGGGGAGACCGTGCGGAGTGACCTGCGCCTGCTCCTCGAACAGGGTGAGGAGCTCCGCACCAGCAGCCTGGTCGCCGAGACGATGCTGCGCCGTCACGGACGCGCGCTCCAGGCTCTTCCCGGCACGGAGCCGGCCACGCCGGCCCAGGTCGAGGCATCGGCCGAGGCCCTCGGCGAACGGGTGCAGGCGATGATCAACCTGTTCGACATGGTCCACGTGAGCGCGGCGGTCCCGGCCATGTCCCACTGGGCGGCTTCCCCTGACCTGGTGCTGTGGACCGTCGACACGTTCCTGAAGGACCGACCTAGCCTCGTCGTCGAGTGCGGCAGCGGCGTGTCGACCCTGTTCCTCGCCCTGGCCGCCAAGCAGTACGACCTCCCCACCCGGATCGTCGCGCTCGAGCACGACCGGACCTACGCGCGGCGCACCCGCGAGATGCTGGCGCACCACGGCGTGGCCGGGTTCGCCGAGGTCCGGCACGCGCCACTCGCCCGCACCCACCTCGAGGACCACGAGACCCCGTGGTACGACGAGAGCGCGCTGACCGACCTGAAGGGCATCGGCCTGCTCCTCGTCGACGGCCCGCCCGCCCGCACCGGCCCGGCGGCCCGCTTCCCGGCCATCCCCATCCTGAAGGACGGCCTGGCGGACACGTGCACGATCCTGGTCGACGACCTGATCCGTGAGGAGGACCGGGAGGTCTCCGAGCGTTGGCGCTCGCTGCTGCCGGACTTCAGCTACGAGGTCCTGGCGCTCCACAAGGGCGCGGCCGTCCTGCGTCGCCGCGGGGCGACCGCCTGATCGGGGCCGGCTGCTCCGCCGTGTGACCCACGCCACCGCTCGGTCCAGTTCCCCCGCGGGTCCGGCGCGCGTACGCTCGGTCTGGACCAACTGTCAAGCACACCGTCTGGTACCCACACCGGCCCTCTCCGAGGGTGGTCGGCGGGACTGGAACGAAAGGCTGAAGCAGCATGACGCAGACCCCGCACCACGCCGGACACCCCGACGCCGGCCGGACGCACGCGCACCGCATCGGCGTCGTCGGCGCCGGACGCGTGGGTGCTGTGCTGGCCGCCGCTCTCCGCTCGGCCGGCCACGAGATCGTCGCCGCCGCCGGCGAGTCGGGCGCCTCCCGCACCCGCATCGAGACGCTGCTGCCCGGCGTGCCCGTGCTCAAGCCGAGCGCCGTGGCCCGCGCCTGTGACGTGCTTCTGCTCACCGTCCCCGACGACATGCTCCGCAACGTCGTCGAAATGCTCACCGCCAGCGGCGCGATCCGCCCCGGCCAGCACCTCGTGCACACGTCGGGTCGGCACGGACTCGACGTGCTGTCCGCCGCAACCGCCATCGGCGCCCACCCGGTCGCGCTGCACCCCGCGATGACCTTCACCGGCACCGACCTGGACCTCGGCCGGCTGTCCGGCTGTGTCTTCGGCGTCACCGCCGGCGACGAGGAGAAGGCGTTCACCGAGGCGCTGGTCGCCGATCTCGGCGGCCGCCCGATGTGGGTGTCCGAGGACCGCCGCACGCTCTACCACGCCGGGCTCGCGCACGGCGCCAACCACCTGGTCACCCTGGTCAGCGAGGCCCTGGAGATGCTGGCCGCGGCCGGCGCCGACCAGCCCGCCGACACGCTGCGCCCGCTTCTCCAGGCCGCGCTCGACAACGCGCTGTCGTACGGCGATGCCGCGCTGACCGGCCCGATCGTCCGCGGCGACGTGAACACCGTCCGCGCTCACCTCGCCGACCTGCGCGAGTCCGCGCCGCACACGCTGCCGTCGTACGTCGCGATGGCCCGCGCCACCCTGATCCGCGCGGTCGACGACGGGCGCCTGCCGCCGCTCCGGGCCACCGAGATCTCCGGCCTGCTCGACGCGGCCGGGCCCGACGCCGGGACCGGTCAGGCCGCCGCCGACCGGGCCCGCCTGCAGTGACCGCACCACGGGTCGCGCACACCCGCCAAGAGCTCGCCGACGCCCTGGCGCCGGCGCGCACCGCCGGCCGGCAGGTCGGCCTGGTGCCGACCATGGGCGCGCTCCACGAGGGCCACGCCTCGCTGATGCGCGTCGCGCACGAGGCGGTCGGCGACGGTCCGGTGGTCGTGTCGGTGTTCGTGAACCCGATGCAGTTCGCGGCGGGCGAGGATCTCGACCGCTACCCGCGCACACTCGACGCCGACCTCGAGGTCTGCGAGGCCGAGGGCGTCGACGTGGTGTTCGTCCCGTCGGTGGAGGAGGTCTACCCCGGCGGCGAGCCGCGCGTCACCGTCGACCCCGGCCCGGACGCCACGGTCCTGGAGGGCCGGGTCCGGCCCACCCACTTCCACGGCGTGCTCACCGTGGTCGCCAAGCTCCTCGGGCTTGTCCGCCCGGACGTCGCGGTGTTCGGCCAGAAGGACTACCAGCAGCTCGCGCTGATCCGCCGGATGGTCGCCGACCTGTGCATGGCCGTGGACGTGGTCGGTGCCCCGACCGTCCGCGAGCACGACGGGCTCGCGCTCAGCTCCCGCAACCGCTACCTCGACCCCGAGCAGCGGCTGCGCGCGGCAGCGCTCTCCCGCACCCTGTTCGCGGCCGCCAACGCCGCGCCGTACGGCGTCGAGGCGGTGCTCGGCTCCGCCCGCGCCGAGCTGCGCCGCGCCCACGGCGTCGACCTCGACTACCTCGAGGTCACCGCGCCCGACCTCGGGCCGGCCCCGGAGCGGGGCGACGCCCGGGTGCTGATCGCCGCCCGGGTCGGCGGCACCCGCCTCATCGACAACATGGCCGTCACCCTCGGCCAGTCACCCGAGAACCGTCCTGCCTCCGCCCTCTCCGACCACCGAGGATCCTGATGCTGCGCACCATGATGAAGAGCAAGATCCACCGCGCCACCGTGACGCAGGCGGACCTGCACTACGTCGGGTCGGTGACGGTCGACCAGGACCTCCTCGACGCGGCCGACCTGCTGCCCGGCGAGCTCGTGCACATCGTCGACGTCACCAACGGCGCCCGGCTCGAGACGTACACGATCGCCGGCGAGCGCGGCTCCGGCATCCTCGGCATCAACGGTGCCGCCGCCCGGCTGGTGCACCCCGGCGACGTGGTGATCCTCATCGGCTACGGCCAGATGGAGACCGCCGAGGCCAGGGACTTCCAGCCGCACGTGGTGTTCGTGGACGCGGACAACAAGGTGCTGGCCACCGGCTTCGACCCGGCCGAGGCGGTCGAGGGCTTCGGGCTGTCGCGCGGCGACCAGGTCAGACGCTGAGGCTCACCGCTTGACGCAGACGTACTCGTAGGCGTCCGGCGCCCGCGCCGGGACGACCAGCCGGTTCAGGACGTGCACGCGTCGGAAGAACCGGTCGCGGACCCCGTGCGGCGCGTGGGAGAGCAGCACGAAGAGCAGCCGCTCGACGCTGGCGTACGGCCGGTCGCGTCGTCGGGCCACCAGGTCGAAGCCGGCCTCGTCGAGAAGCCTCCGCAGGGTGGGGTCGTGGTGGATCTGGCTGGTGTTGGCGACGAGGATGTACCACCGGGGTCCGAACAGCCGGCCCCAGAGCGACGACCGGTAGTAGGTGTTGAAGGCCCACACACCGCCGGGCTTGAGGGCGGCGTGGAACCTGGCGATCACCGCGCGGGGGTCGCGCAGAATGGTCATCACGCCCCAGGACGCGATGACGTCGTACGCCTCGTCCTCGAGCTCCACCTCCTCGATGGAGCCCGCGGTGACCGGCACCTGCCAGCGGTCGGCCGCGTAGGCCGCCATCGGGTTGGAGAACTCCACGCCCTCGGCCTCGAAACCAGCGGCCTTGGCCTCGGCCAGGAAGAAGCCTGCGGCCGAGGCCACCTCGAGCAGGCGCGGGCCGCGCACCAACGGACGGAAGCGCTCGATCCGTCCGCGGGCGGTCCGCCGGAGATAGTCCTCGCCGCTGAGGAACGAGTAGTAGTTGACGTTCCTCTCGCCCCCCTCGAAGAACTCCTCGGAGTCGTAGATCGAGCGCAGCGAGGCGACCGTCATCCGCGGGCTCTGGTAGAGCGTGCCGCAGCGAGCACAGGTGCCGAAGTGGAGGCGGTGGCCCTGGAAGTCCTTCACGAACGGTTTGCGCACCTCCGTGCCGTCGCACACCGGGCAGGGGGTGGGCTCGAAGGCGAGGGCGCCCAGTGCCCTGAACTCGGGCTTCTCGGGCTGCTGTCGGTCCATGGGACTCCCCAGCGGGCGGGCGGTCGGGCAGTGCCTCAACGTAGCAGTGCCGCCGCCCGCAGGGCGGCGCCGACGCTGTAGGTTCGCCCTGTCCGGGAGAGGAGACCCGTTGATGGTGTGGCCCGAGTACGCCGAGCTGCCGCGACGCCTGCGGGCGCCAGCACCGGGGTGGACCACGCGCTCGGACGTGGTGGTGGTCGGCTCCGGCATCGCCGGGCTGACCGCGGCGCTGCGGATCCGCGCGGACCTGCAGGCCGCGGGTGGCACCGTGCTGGTGGTGACCAAGGACGTCCACGACGCCGGCTCCACCCAGAGGGCGCAGGGCGGCATCGCGGCCGCCCGCGGGCCGGAGGACACCCCGCAGGAGCACCTCGACGACACCCTCGTGGCCGGGGTCGGGCT
>JBEVFC010000234.1:0-5454 GCA_040512455.1 Nocardioides sp. | reverse complement strand
AGACGCAGGAACGTTTGGGACTATCCCGATTTCGGGGCCATGTTGTTTGGATAGTCCGTGACGAAACCGCCCCGAAATCGGCAGATCAGGGGCGGTTTCGTCACGGACTATGCCGATCTTCCGGGCGTGACCTGGGGGTAGTCCCTGACGAGGGGGCCCCGGTTGCGGCGGATCCGGGGCCTGAAACGTCAGGGACTATCCGGCAGCTGGTCAGGACTCGAGGTCGTGGGCGGCCTGACGGGCCAGGCCGAGGGCGGTGCGGGCCCAGCGCGGGGAGGCCCCGGCGAGGCCGCAGGACGGCGTCACCGCCAGCCGCGGCCCCGGCTCGAGGCCGAGCATGTCGACCGTTCGGAGCACCCGCTCGGTCACCTGGCGCGCGTCCGGTTCGGCCGAGGGGTCGGTGGAGGGCACCGCCCCGAGCAGCACCCACTCCCCCGCCTCGGCGGCCTCCGCGAGCGCGTCGTACGCCGCGGGGTCGAGCTGGTCGAGGTCGACGCTGATGCCCCGGGCCCCGGCACCGCGGACCAGCCCGATCGGGAACCCGGACGCGCAGCAGTGCACGAGGGGTACGGCGCCCGCGTCGGTGATCGCGGCGAACACCGCCTCGAGGGCCTCGGAGGCCTCCGGCGGGTGCACCACCCGGTGCCGGCCGAAGCCGGACGCGGTCGGGATCTGACCCGCCAGCACGGCCGGCAGCGCCGGCTCGTCCACCTGGACCAGCAGCTCGGCCGCCTCGGGCAGTCGCCGGCGCAGGTCGGCGACGTGGTCGCGCAGCCCCTCCGCGAGCGCCTGGGCGAGGTCGCGTCGGGCGCCGTGGTCGGAGAGGACCTTGTCGCCGCGGGGCTTCTCGACGGTGGCGGACAGGGTCCACGGGCCGGCCACCTGCACCTTGAACGTCCCGGTCCAGCCCTGCGCCTGCTCCTCGACCGCGTCGAGGTCCTGGGAGACCAGCGACCGGGCCCGGCGGTGGTCGATCCCCGACGCGTCGGTGAGCCGCCACCCGGCGGGCTGGAGGTCGGCGCCGAGCCCTGAGGTCAGCGCCAGCCCGCGGCCGGTCATCGTGGCGGCCGCGCCGCGGCCGGGCAGCTCGGGCAGGTGCACGAGGTCCGGCAGCTCGCCGAGCACCACGCGGACCGCCTCGGCGTAGTCGAGGGCGTTGTCGGACTCGGAGCCCAGCGGCTCCCCACCGGGCATCGACCCGACACCCGTGGCCAGCGTCATGCGTTGCTCATGCGGGCACGCCGACGCGTGCGGTCGTCTCGATCGTGGTCGAGCCGACCACCCGGCTGCCGTCGTAGATCACGGCCGCCTGCCCGGGCGCGATGCCGTACGCCGGGTCCAGCAGCTCGATCTCGACCGCGGCGCCGTCGGTGGTCACCCGGGCGCGGTGCTCGTCGCCGTGGGCGCGCAGTTGCACGGTGCCCTCGAGAGACTCGGGTACGGCGCCGCACCAGCGGGCGCGGATGCCGGTGATCCGGTCGATCGCCAGCTCCTCGCGCGGCCCGACCGTGACGGTCCCGGAGACCGGCTCGATGTCGAGCACGAACCGCGGCTTCCCGTCGGGCGCGGGCCTGCCGATCCTCAGCCCCTTGCGCTGGCCGATGGTGAAGCCGTACGTGCCCTCGTGGCTGCCCAGCACCTCCCCGGTGGCGTGGTCGACGATGTCGCCGCCGTCGTTCGGGGCGGCCCCGCCGAGCTTCTCCTTGAGCCAGCCCGCGTTGTCACCGTCGGCGACGAAGCAGATGTCATGGGAGTCCGGCTTGTCGGCGACGAGCAGCCCGCGACGCTCGGCCTCCCGACGCACGTCGGGCTTGGTGGAGTCGCCGAGCGGGAACAGCGAGTGCGCCAGCTGCTCCTGGGTGAGCACGCCGAGCACGTAGGACTGGTCCTTGCCCATGTCGACGGCCCGGTGCATCTCGATCAGCCCGTCGTCGTCGGTCCGCAGCTGGGCGTAGTGGCCGGTGGCCACCGCGTCGAAGCCGAGGTCCAGCGCCCGGTCGAGCACCGCGGCGAACTTGATCTTCTCGTTGCAGCGCAGGCAGGGGTTGGGGGTCCGGCCGGCGGCGTACTCGGCCATGAAGTCCTCGACCACGTCCTCGTGGAAGCGGTCGCTCAGGTCCCACACGTAGAAGGGGATCCCGATCACGTCGGCGGCCCGGCGGGCGTCGTTGCTGTCCTCGATCGTGCAACAGCCGCGCGCCCCGCTGCGGTAGGACTGCGGGTTGCGCGACAGCGCGAGGTGGATCCCGGTGACGTCGTGCCCGGCCTCGACGGCCCGGGCGGCGGCGACGGCGGAGTCCACCCCACCGGACATGGCGGCGAGGACCCTCATCAGCCGAGCCTCCGCTGGCCGGCGTTGCGGGCCCGCTCGACGACCGGCCCGATCGCCGCGACCACGGCGTCGACGTCCGCGGCCGTGGTGGTGTGCCCGAGCGAGAACCGCAACGACCCCCGCGCGTCGGCGTCGGTGTGGCCCATGGCGAGCAGCACGTGGGAGGCCTGCGGCACGCCGGCCGAGCAGGCGGAGCCGGTGGAGCACTCGATGCCGCGCGCGTCGAGCAGCATCAGCAGGGAGTCGCCCTCGCAGCCGGGGAAGGTCAGGTGGGCGTTGCCGGGCAGCCGGTGCTCCGGGTCACCGTTGAGGATCGCCTCGGGGACCTCGGCGCGGACCCGCGTCACCAGGTCGTCGCGCAGGGCGGCGACCCGGGCGGCGTGGTCGGCCTGCTTCTTCACCGACAGCTCGACGGCGGCCGCGAGGCCGGCGATCGCCGGGGTGTCGATGGTGCCGCTGCGGATGTCGCGCTCCTGGCCGCCGCCGTGGACCAGCGGGGTGACCTCGAGCTCGCGTCGTACGACGAGGGCGCCGACGCCGTACGGCCCGCCGACCTTGTGCCCGGTCAGGGTCAGGGCGTCGACCCCCGAGGCGGCGAAGTCGACCGGGACCGCGCCGACGGCCTGGACGGCGTCGGTGTGCACCGGGATGCCGTGCTCGGCGGCGATGGCGACGACCTCGGCGATCGGCTCCAGGGTGCCGACCTCGTTGTTGGCCCACATGACCGAGACCAGCGCGACGGACGCCGGGTCCCGCTCGATCGAGGCCCGCAGCGCGTCGAGGTCGAGGCGACCCAGCGCGTCGACCGGCAGCAGCTCGACCTCGGCGTGCTCGTTGTCGTCGAGCCAGTGCAGCGGGTCGAGGACCGCGTGGTGCTCGATGGCGGTGGAGAGGATGCGCGTACGCCGCGGGTCGGCGCCGTGGCGGGACCAGAAGATGCCCTTGACCGCCAGGTTGTCGGACTCGGTGCCGCCGGAGGTGAAGACCACCTCGCCGGGCCGGCAGTTCAGTGCCTGGGCAATGGTCTCGCGGGACTCCTCGACGATCCGGCGGGCGCGACGCCCGGAGGCGTGCAGCGAGCTCGGGTTGCCGGTCTCCCGGAGGTGCGCAGTCATGGCCTCGACGGCAGCCGGCAGCATCGGCGTGGTCGCGGCGTGGTCGAGGTAGACGCTGACCGGCAGCGGGGTGGAGTCACTCATTGCACCTTCAAGCGTACGGCGCTCCCCCGCATCACGACGAACCGTCCACCAGGGCCGCCCACGGGTGCTCCGCGCCGTACACCCGGAAGACGCCGTCACGCAGCCACGCGCGCTGCTCCGGCGACAGCCGCGGCAGGGCGGCGGCGAGGTCGGCCCGGTCCTTCGGGCGGTCCTGGAGCGCCTTGTGCTGCAGCACCACCTCGGGGCGCATGTAGCGGATCCCGTCGGCGGCCACCCAGGTCACCTCCTCCAGCGGTACGGACCACTCCTCGCGACGCGAGACCCACCGGCCGTCCCGGTCCTCGTTGAGCAGGCAGTCGAGGACCCATGGCGCCCGGGCGTGCTCGCGCAGCCACACCTGTCCCGCGTCGGCGTGGGGCTCGGGCCAGTCCTCGTTGACCGGGCGGATCGCCCCGGCCCCGGCGCTCCAGACGTCGTACCGCCCGCGCACCAGCTCCAGGAACGCCGGCAGGTCCCGGCGGAAGATCACCACGTCGATGTCCTCGTGCTCCCGACGGACGCCGGTGAAGGCCTCGATCGCCCAGCCACCGACCACCCACCAGACCCCGGGGAAGTCCGCCATCAGCCGGGCCGCGCCGTCGGGGCCCAGGCTCTCCCACGGGCCGTAGAGGCGCTCGAACTCCGCGTCGTCGATCACCGCCCCATCCTCCCCCAGCACGCGCCGCAACGAACGCAGCTAGCCTCCCGTCATGGGACGTGAGCAGCAGCGGGTCGCCGCGTACGCCGTCGTGACCGACGAGCACGACCGCGTGCTCCTCGTCCTCTCGGGGCCTGACGACGGAGACCGGTGGTTCCTGCCCGGAGGAGGCGTCGAGTTCGGCGAGGACCCCGAGGCCGCCCTCCGACGCGAGGTCATGGAGGAGACCGGTCAGCAGGTCGACGGGCTCACGCTGCGCCACGTGCTGAGCGACGTCGACAGCGCCGCGGATCGGGAGCTGCACAGCATCCGGATCATCTACGACGCGCGCGTCACCCCCGGTCGCGAGCTGCGTGACGAGGTGGACGGGAGCAGCGTCCGGGCCTCGTGGGTGCCGCTCCGTGACGCGCCGGACCTCGAGCTCGCTCCGTTCGTCCGGGTGTGTCTCGACCGGTACGGGTGGTCGTCCGCCTAGGACCCGCTCAGAGCAGGACGAGGTCGTCGCGGTGCACGACCTCACGCTCGTACGCCGCCCCGAGGTCGCGCTTGAGGTCTCCCGAGTGGCGCCCGAGCAGGGCGGGCACCTCGTCGGCGTCGAAGTTGACCAGCCCGCGAGCCACCGGGGTGCCCGTGGTGGTGACCAGGTCCACCGGGTCCCCGGCCACGAACGAGCCGGTGACCCCGACCAGGCCGGCGGCGAGCAGCGAGGCCCGCCGTTCGGTGATGGCGCGTACGGCGCCGTCGTCCAGCACCAGGGTGCCCTGCGGCTCCGTGGCGTGCGCGAGCCACAGCAGCCGGGTCGGGCGGCGGTTGCCCGTCGGGTGGAGCAGGGTGCCGCCCGGGTTCCCGGCCAGCGCGCTGGCGGCCCGGTCGGCCGCGGTCAGCACGACCGGGATCCCGGCGCCGGTCGCGATCCGGGCGGCGTCGACCTTGGTGCGCATCCCCCCGGTGCCGAGCGCGCCGCCGCCGCCGATGGCCACGTCGGCGAGGTCCTTCTCGGTGACGACCGACGGGATCATCCGGGTGCCCTCGTGCGCCGGGTGCCCGTCGTACAGGCCGTCGACGTCGGACAGCAGCACCAGCAGGTCGGCGTGCACCAGGTGCGCGACCAGGGCCGCGAGCCGGTCGTTGTCGCCGAACCGGATCTCCGAGGTGGCGACGGTGTCGTTCTCGTTGACGATCGGCAGCACGCCGAGCTCGAGCAGCTTCGCGAACGTCTGGTAGGCGTTGCGGTAGTGCGAGCGCCGGTTCACGTCGTCGACGGT
>JBEVFC010000220.1:0-3239 GCA_040512455.1 Nocardioides sp. | reverse complement strand
GGCATCGTCTCGCTCGGCGGCCGGGCCGGCACCGGCAAGTCCGCGATGGCCCTGTGTGCGGGCCTCGAGGCCGTCATGGAGCGCCGCCAGCACAAGAAGGTCGTGGTCTTCCGTCCGCTGTTCGCGGTGGGAGGTCAGGAGCTCGGCTACCTGCCCGGCTCGGAGACCGAGAAGATGTCGCCGTGGGGCCAGGCGGTCTTCGACACCCTGGGCTCGATGGCCTCCCGGGAGGTGATCGAGGAGATCCTCGACCGCGGGATGCTCGAGGTGCTGCCGCTGACCCACATCCGCGGGCGTTCGCTGCACGACGCGTTCGTGATCGTCGACGAGGCCCAGTCGCTGGAGCGCAACGTCCTGCTGACCGTCCTGTCGCGGATCGGGGCGAACTCCAAGGTCGTCCTCACCCACGACGTCGCCCAGCGCGACAACCTCCGGGTGGGACGCCACGACGGCGTGGTCGCGGTCATCGAGAAGCTCAAGGGGCACCCGCTGTTCGCCCACGTGACGCTGACCCGGTCCGAGCGCTCGCCGATCGCGGCGCTGGTCACCGAGATGCTGGAGAACGTCACGATGTAACGTCTGGGGCGGGGCGAGACGGATGTGACACGTGGTGCCGATGAGGCACCGGTGTGACCCGTCTCGCCCCGCTTTCTGTGGTGTTCGGTTTGCGACCTCTGGTCTGGTCAGGCATGGTGTCTCGAGACTGATTCGTGACCTTCGGGGTACATCCGGTCACCAGTCACCCCCTGCTGTCTATTCCGTGAGTAGCCCCTTGTCGAAACACGCCAAGTACGCTCCGAAGCACCGCCATCACCCCGCTCCGAGCGCACCGAAGAAGATCCTGCGTAACTCCGTCCTCTACTCCTCGGTCGCCGTAGCCGCGACCGGAGCCGTCGTCTCCGGCGGCGTGTTGAGCGACCAGTCGTCCTCTTCCGCCGACGCGCCGGCGAGCGCCTCCGCCGACCTGACGACGACGCTCCGCACCAGCGGACAGGCCAAGCAGGTCCGCCGCCAGGAGACCGTGTCGCGCTCGGACCGCCGTACCGCTGCGGACCCGGCCAAGAAGGCCGCGCTGTCCAGCGTCAACGACAACGGTGCCGGCGAGAGCCGCACCGAGGACATCTCCGACAACGACCCCCGCGACGTCGCCAAGGCGCTGCTCTCCGAGTTCGGGTTCGGCCAGGAGCAGTTCAGCTGCCTCGACTCGCTCTACAACTCCGAGAGCGGCTGGCGCGTGAACGCCGACAACCCGAGCTCCTCGGCGTACGGCATCCCGCAGGCGCTGCCCGGCTCCAAGATGTCCTCCGCCGGTGCCGACTGGGCCACCAACCCGGTCACGCAGATCCGCTGGGGCCTGGGCTACATCCAGGACCGCTACGGCTCCCCGTGCTCGGCCTGGAGCTTCAAGCAGGGCAACAACTGGTACTGAGCCCGGTCTCAGCACCGACGCAGCACCCCAGTCGTCGGGTAGCCCACCACGGGCCGTTCGGCATGGCCCCAACGGACTACGCCGTTTCTGATCGGCCGGACTTCCCCGATTCCCACCCCTCGTGGTGCGGCCCTCCAGCATTCTCGTTCTCGGAGGGCTTACAAGCAGCTGCTGATCACCGAGGTCCCCGCCTCTCCGATCAGCACCTCCTTCCCCAAGGGTCCGTCGGGCAGACGGCGGAACCCCCGCGAGGGTGCGTCCATCGGGTTCCCCAGCCCGGTCGAGGCACCCTCGCTCCCATTTCCCCTGGACCCATGTCCGCCGAGGTGCGTGTTCTTGCGCCGAGCCGTGCGTTCTTGCGTGCCGACCCGTGCGTTGTTGCGAGTTACCGTGTGCGCATGAGCCACTTCGAGCGTCCGCACGACACCTCCGGCGACCCCGTGCCCCCCGAGCTGCTGTACGCCGACTCCGACAGGTCGCGGCCCGAGTCGACGCTGCCGCTGTGGGTGCGGCTCACGGCACTCATCCTGGTCGTCTCCGTGATCGCCTTCTTCGGGCTGTCGACCTTCCTGTAGCCCGCAACAACGCACGGCTCGGCCCGCAACAACGCACGGGTCGGCGCAAGAAGTGACACTTGGGCGCGCAAGAACACGCACCTCGGCGGATGGGCTAGGGGTGGGTCATGGAGTCGACGTCGAGGGCGGTGTCGAGCTGCTCCTCGGTGAGGGTGCCGTCCTCGACCAGACCCATCGCGATCACGGTCTCGCGGATCGTGGTGCCGTCGGCCATCGCCTTCTTCGCGATCGCCGCGGCCTTCTCGTAGCCGACCTGCCGGTTCAGCGGGGTGACCACCGACGGCGAGGACTCGGCGTACGTCCGCATCCGCTCCGCGTCGGCGGTGATCCCGGAGACGCAGCGGTCGGCCAGCAGCCGGGAGGCGTTGGCCAGCAGCCGGATCGACTCCAGCAGGTTGCGGGCGATCACCGGCATCATCACGTTGAGCTCGAAGTTTCCGGCCGCGCCGGCGGTGGCGATCGCGGCGTCGTTGCCGATCACCTGGGCGCAGACCATCAGCGTCGCCTCGGGGACCACCGGGTTCACCTTGCCGGGCATGATGCTGGACCCCGGCTGCAGGTCGGGCAGGTGGATCTCGGCCAGCCCGGTGGTGGGGCCGGACGCCATCCAGCGCAGGTCGTTGCAGACCTTGGTCAGCCCGACCGCGATGACCCGCAGCTGACCGGACAGCTCGACCAGCGCGTCCCGGCCGCCCTGCGCCTCGAAGTGGTTGCGGGCCTCGGTGAACGGCAGCCCGGTCTCCGAGGCCAGCTCCGCGATGACCGCGGCGGCGAAGCCCTCGGGGGTGTTGATGCCGGTGCCCACCGCGGTGCCGCCCAACGGCAGCTCGGCGACCCGGGGGAGCGTCGCCTGCAGGCGCTCGACGCCGAGCCGGCAGATCTGCGCGTAGCCGCCGAGCTCCTGGCCGAGCATCACCGGCGTCGCGTCCATCAGGTGGGTGCGGCCGGACTTCACCGTGGTGGCGAACTCGGTGGCCTTCTCGTCGAACGCCGCGGCCAGGTGCTCCAGCGCCGGCACCAGGTCCGCGGTCGTGGCGGTCACCGCGGCCACGTGGATCGAGGTGGGGAACGTGTCGTTGCTGGACTGGCTGGCGTTGACGTGGTCGTTGGGGTGCGCCTCGACGCCGCGGCGGGAGGCCAGCGAGGCGAGCACCTCGTTCATGTTCATGTTCGACGACGTACCGGACCCGGTCTGGAAGACGTCGACCGGGAAGTGGTCGTGGTGCTCTCCGTCG
>JBEVFC010000201.1:0-7176 GCA_040512455.1 Nocardioides sp. | reverse complement strand
CCAGCTTCGCGCTGGCCCCGATGACGACGACCGCTTTCCCGACCTTGCCCTTGCCCATGGCCTCAAGATAGCCCCTAGGGTTGCCTTCCTCGGGATGCGCCGGGCCCACACGCGGCCGCACCATGGAGTGGTGTCCACGGGGGTTCGCCGGCACCACCTGACCATCGCGATCCTCGCGGTGGTGACAGCAACGCTCGTGCTCACCGTGGCCTCCTGGCTCAACCCCCTCAAGCGCGGCATCGACCGGCCGCCGGCCGACACCGTCACCGGCAACCACGCGTTCTCCACCCTGCAGCCGGACGCCAGCGGCCCGGTGGGCTACGACCCGTGCCGGCCGATCAGGATCACGGTCAATCCCGACGGGGCGCCGCCGGACTGGCGCGACCTGGTGGACACCGCGATCGCCCACGTGGCGGGCCCCAGCGGGCTGCGTTTCGAGGTGGTCGGGGTGACCGGCGACCTGCCCGGACGGATCCTGGACGGCGACGCTCCGGTGCTCGTGTCCTGGGCTCGCCTGGCCGGGACGGGCGAGCCCGACGGCGACGTGGCAGGGCGCGCGTACAGCCTGACGATCCTCGACCGGGGCCACTCCTACTACGCCACCGGCGAGGTGACGCTCGACCTCGACCGGTTCCGGGAGCTGGCCCCCCGCCCGGACGCCGACCGGGTGCTGCAGCCGATCCTCGACCACCAGCTCGGCCACCTGGTCGGCCTCGCGCACGTCGACGACGAGGGCGAGCTGATGAACCGCCTCGACGTGGGGCGCACGACGTGGGGCCCGGGCGACCTCGCCGGGCTCGCCGCCCTGGGCAGGCTGCCCTGCGCCTGACCCCACTCGGTCGTTCCGCTGACCGACTGGGACCGATCCGGCACCATGGTGGGGTGCGGTCAGACGGTCCTCGGTTCTCGTTCGGTCGCGCACGCCGACGCCGCGACATGATGCGGCGGCTGGCCGAGCTCGACCGCATCGACGCGCTGCACGGCCTGGGGGCGGACCCCCGCCGGGTACCCGCGCCCCGCCGGGCCCGGCACCGCCGGGACGCGCTCGTGGCCGGGTTGCTCACCGCGCTGGTGCTCACCGGGTTCGTGATGTTCGACTCCAGCACGGTGGGCACCACGACCCGGGCGCTGATCGGCCTGTCGTCGCAGCCGCCGTACTCGGTGCCGCTGCTCGATCCCGGCGACGGCAGCTACAGGTTCATGCACACACAGCCCGGCTCGAAGGAGCCGGTGACCTACGACCCGTGCCAGGTGATCGAGGTCCAGGTCAACCCGGACGGGGCACCGGCGGACTACCGGGAGCTGGTCGACACCGCGATCGAGCACGTGTCGAAGCCCAGCGGGCTGCGGCTCGAGGTGGTCGGCGAGACCGACGAACGTCCGTCCCGCGCCCCACGACCCGCCTCGGGTGCCGGGTGGAGGCCGGTGCTGGTGGCCTGGGCGAACGAGGACGAGGTGCCGGGACTGGCCGGGGACGTGGCCGGGCTCGCGGGCAGCGTGGTCGTCGAGTCGCTCGGCCGGGCCCGCTACGTGACCGGCACCGTGACCCTGGACGCCGAGGCGTTCCAGCGGATCTCCGGGGAGCTGCGCGGGGACGCGACCGCGCAGGCGATCATCGACCACGAGTTCGGGCACCTGGTCGGCCTCGACCACGTCAACGACCCGGGCGAGCTGATGTACGCCGACAACATCGGCCGCCGCGACTGGGGCCCGGGCGACCTCGCCGGGCTGTCCCGGCTGGGCCGCGGCCGCTGCGGCTGACGGGGCGACGCCCGACTCAGGTGAGCAGGCGGGCGAGCAGGGCGCCGAGGTCGTCGGCGAAGACGGCAGCGGCCGCCAGGGCGGTGATCATCAGCGCCGGGAGGGCGAACCGCGGCACCCGGTCCCGGGACTCGCGGTCGCGCTGCTCGGACCGGCCCGCGGCGGACCGGCCGGCGGCGGACCGGTGCGGGAGCCCGACGATCCGGATCCGCGGCTCGGACCCGAGCGCGGGCGGCGCCGCGATCGGGCGCGGGGTGTCCTCGATCGCCCGCCGCTGACCCGGGATGACCGGACCGGCCGCGGCCTCGGCGGCGCGGAACTGCTCCTGCACCTCCCCCGCGACCTGGCGGACCTGGCCGGCGTTGAGCACCTGCGGGCGAGAGATGAGCACGTCGACGAGGGTGCCGGTGGAGCAGACGACGACCTCGCGTGAGCGGCCGTTCACGGACTCGGCGGTCGCGAAGCAGATCATCGGCTGGGTGATCGCGAGCCGGGAGGACATCTGGCCGACCTGGAGCGCCGCCTCGGCCGCACTGGCCACGGCACGCTCACGCGGCCGGCCGTCCTCGCGGAGCACGTCGTCCTCGACCGAGACCGTGCCCGACCAGGCCTGGCTGGAGATGACGTAGATCCCGCTGGGACCGATCACGACGTGGTCGATCCGGGCGCCGCGGCGACCCGGCCAGACCATGTCGTGCAGGACGGTCCAGCCCGCGGGCAGCTCCGTCAGCGCGCGCGCCGTCACCCGAGCGCTCCCCGCGCTGGGCGCGAGCGCGCCAACCCTGGCCAGTCGCTCCGCGCGTTCGCGCCGGCGCTGTGCCGCATCGTTCCGTGATTCCCCCGGCATGTATTCAGTCCTCCCCAAGGACGTCGCCCACCGTACCTGTGCACACCCGGGTCCGGACAGGGTTGGGTCAAACTTCCCTCGGAGTGACCAGCCGGAACGCGTCGAAGAACCGGGGTTGACGTACGGCGTCGCGTCGGCTCGGGTCAGCCGGTCGTCGCGGCCCGGGCGTCCACCAGCAGCAGGGCCACGGTGGTGACCGGTGCCAGACACTCCTGGTGGGACTCCTTCGCCTTGAGTGCGGTCACGTCGAGGCCGGCACCGTTCCAGGCGACCGTGACACCGGACGGCACGTTGCAGCCGATGGCGACCACGCTGCCGACGATCGCCTGGCCCTGCGGCACGTCGGCCTTCACCACCGCTGCCTTGATCCTGTCCGACATGGTGCGGCCGTCCAGGGTCCCGGCGAAGGTGCTGACGGCGGCGGGGCTGTCGAGGAGGGTGGGCTGCTGCGACACCTCGCCGCCGGCGTTGGTCTCCGAGATCAGCGCGACCTGGGTGAAGTCCACGGTGCCGCCGCTGGCGTCACCCGGGCTCCCGCTCTCCGTCGGGGAGGACGAGGCAGGGTCGGTGGCGCGGGCGTCCTCCCCCGACTCGTCGCCGCACCCGGCGGCGAGCAGGAGGACGAGGAGGGCGGACAGGGTCCCGAGAGATCGCTTCATGACACTCCGACGATAGGGGTCCCGGACCGGTTCCCTCGGCTCGGGTGGACTCAGTGCACGGGTACGTCGCGGTGCCAGGACTCGGTGACGTACTTCGTCGCCCAGCCCATCGCGACGTACAGGCCCTCGGCCCCGGTCGGGCTGTCCGCGTCGACCTCGAGTCCGACACGGTCGCGGCCACGCTCGGCGGCGTCGGCGATGATCGTGTTGAGCAGCCCGGTGGCCACCCCCCGACCGCGCGCCGACTCGAGCACGCCGAGGTAGGACACGTAGGACCCGTCGCCGCTGCTGCCCTCGGACACGGTGCCGACCAGCGCACCGGCCGGCTCGGGCTCCTCGCCGTCCATGATCTCGGCGATCCACCAGTGGTCCCAGCGGTGGCCGGGGTCCTCACGGACCCGGTGCACGAACTCCTCGAAGGTCTCCTCGGCGGAGTTGAAGTGGTCGGTGAACGCGCTCTCCAGCACCTGGTGCACGGCACGGAGATCGTCGACGTCGGGCATCCCGCCCGCCTCCCGGCGTACCTGACGGAACACCACGCCCTTGCGCTCCCACCGCTCCGGCGACGGCACCAGCGACGCCTCATCCGGCGTCACCGGGCGGCTCATCTGCCACCAGGTGCGGACCTTCTCGAAGCCACCGGCCTCGAGCCAGGCGTGCTGCCGGTCGTCGTCGGCGAACGCGCCGGTGTCGACCTGTTGTACGTCGAGCCCCCGGGCCGCGCCGACCTCACGGGCCTGCCCGTCGGCCCAGCCGAAGAGCACGTCCGAACAGCGCTTGGCGGGGCCGTCGGGGAGGGTGCGGTCGACGATGTGGACGTAGAGCATCCGGCCGGCCGCGCGGTCGTGTACGCTGCCCCAGGCCCGGATCTCGCCGTCGGCGTCGCGGACCACGAGGTTCTCCCGGGTGCGCAGTCCCTTCTCGGACACCTCGACCAGGACGTCGTCCTGCGAGGCGCCCGCCCAGCCCCGGCCGGCGTCCTCGTGGTCGCGCAACAGCTGGGTCAGCCGGGCCACCACGGACGGGTCGTCCGGGTCGGGTGCGGCCGCCTCCCAGCCGGCCGGCAGGCCGGGGTCCTCGGGGAGGATCTCGTCGGGGTCGCTCTCGAACCGGTTGTCGTCGGGGATCACAGCCGTTGATTCTGCCGTACGCAGCACGAGGGCCGGGCCGCACCGCGGCCCGGCCCTCGTTCGTGGGGCCTAGATCACCACACCGAGCAGCAGCACGAAGACCAGGCCGCTGACCGAGAGCACGGTCTCCATCAGCGACCAGGACTTGATCGTCTGGCCGACCGAGAGGCCGAAGTACTCCTTGACCAGCCAGAAACCGGCGTCGTTCACGTGGGAGAAGAACACCGATCCAGCGCCGATCGCGAGCACCATCAGCGAGGTCTCGCCGGAGCTGAGGGTCTCGGTGAGCGGCGCGAGCAGCCCGGCCGTGGTCACCGTCGCGACAGTGGCGGAGCCAGTGGCCAGGCGGATCACCACGGCGACCAGCCAGGCCAGCAGCAGCACGGAGAAGTCGCTCTCGCTCACCCACTGGGCGACCAGGGTGCCGATGCCGGTGTCGACCAGCGACTGCTTGAAGCCACCGCCGGCGGCGACGATCAGCAGGATGCCGGCGATCGGGGGCAGCGAGGACTCCACGGACCTCGCGATCTCGGTGCGTCCCATCCCGGCACCGCGGCCGAGGGTGAACATCGCGACCAGGACGGCGAGGATCAGCGCCACCAGCGGGGTGCCGAGGGTGTCGAGGACCTTGCGGAGCGTGTTGTTCTCGTCCTCGATGAAGATGTCGGCGAGCGCCTTGCCCATCATCAGGACCACGGGAAGCAGCACGCTGAACAGCGTCATCCCGAAGGACGGGCGCTTGCCGGTGTCCGCGGCGTTGTCGCCGGGGCCGAACGACGCGGCAGCGGCCGCCTCGGGAGTGCTTCCCGAGCCCGCAACGGCGGTGACGGCGCTGCGCGCCTCGAAGAGATCGGGAGCGGGGACGTCGACCCACTTGGCGGCGTACTTCGCGAAGACCGGGCCGGCGAGGATGACGGTGGGGATGGCGACGGCGACACCGAGCGCGAGGGTGATGCCGAGGTCGGCGTCGAGGTAGTCGATCGCGGTCAGCGGACCCGGGTGCGGGGGCACCAGGCCGTGCATCGCGGACAGGCCGGCCAGCGCCGGGATGCCGACCGCGATGAGCGAGAGCTGGGAGCGGCGGGCGACGAGGAAGATGACCGGCATCAGGAGCACGAGGCCGATCTCGAAGAACATCGGCAGGCCGATGATCGCGCCGACGCCGGCCATCGCCCAGGGCAGCATCCGGGGAGAGGCCTTGCCCACGATGGTGTCGACGATCTGGTCGGCGCCTCCGGAGTCGGCGAGCAGCTTGCCGAACATGGCGCCCAGGGCGATCAGGGTGCCGACGCCGGCGGCCGTCGTACCGAAGCCGGTGGTGAAGCTGGTGATCGCGACGGTGAGGTCGACGCCGGCGACGACGCCGACGCTGAGGGCGCCGAGGGTCAGCGCGAGGAACGGGTGCAGCTTCGCGAAGGTGATCAGCGCGACGATGACCGCGATGCCGATCAGGGCGGCGGCCACCAGCCGGGCGTCGGACGCCACCGGCTGGATGAGGTCGTCACCGACGAGCGGGAGGACGGTGGTCATGAGGAGATCTCCTTGGCGGCCAGCGCGGGGGCTGACTGGTCGACGAACTGCTGGACGATGGCGTCGACACTCTGGTCGACGTCGATGACGACACCCGCCTCGTCGGGCGCGAGGCGCTGGAGCGTCTCGAACTGCGAGGTGAGCAGGGAGCTGGGCATGAAGTGGCCCGGCCGGCTGGCCTGCCGGCGGGCGATGACCTCACGGCTGCCGTCGAGGTGGAGGAACACGACCCTCGGCGCGTGGTGGCGGAGCTGGTCGCGGTACTTCCGCTTGAGGGCCGAGCAGCCGATGACGCCACCCTCGGCGTCCTGGTCCGCGAGCCACGCGCCGATCGCCTCGAGCCAGGGCTTGCGGTCCTGGTCGTCGAGCGCCTCGCCGGCGGTCATCTTGGCGATGTTGGCCGGCGGGTGGAAGTCGTCGGCGTCGCCGAACGGGACCCGGAGCCGCTGCGCGAGGGCCGCGCCGACCACGGACTTGCCGGAGCCGGAGACGCCCATGACGACGACTAAGGGGGTGCTGCCGGGGGGTGGTGTCGAGCTCATCTGTGCCTCGCATCTGTGACGGGGGTCCGTGGGCTGCGTCACATCATGCGATGATTGATAGGTTCTTTGCAACCCTTTGGGATGAAAAAGTATGATCTTTCGTCCCATTCACGCTGATAGAGCGCATGAAAGAATGGAGCCCATGACCCCCGCCCGTACCCGTTCCCCCGGCCTGCACGCCAGCGTGCTGGACGCGCTCGGCACCCGGATCGTGGCCGGGGACCTGCCTGTCGGGCAGGTGCTGACCATGGACGCTGTGGACACCGAGTACGCCGTGTCCCGTTCGGTGTCGCGCGAGGCGATCCGGGTGCTGGAGTCGATGGGCATGGTGGCGTCGCGGCGCCGGGTGGGCGTGACCGTCCAGCCCCGGGAGTCCTGGCACGTCTTCGACCCGCGGCTGATCCGCTGGCGCCTGGACGGCGCGGACCGCACCCAGCAGCTGCTGTCGCTCTCCGAGCTGCGGATGGGCTTCGAGCCCGTGGCCGCGGCGCTGGCCGCCGAACGGGCCACGCCGGCCCAGTGCGGGGTGCTCGCCGGGGCCGTCTCCGACATGGTCGTGCACGGTGCGTCGGGTGACCTGGAGGCCTACCTCGACGCGGACACGGTCTTCCACCGGACCCTGCTGGAGGCCTCGGGCAACGAGATGCTCCGGGCACTGGGGGGCGTGGTCGCCGAGGTGCTGGCCGGGCGCACCCACCACCACCTGA
>JBEVFC010000129.1:0-6682 GCA_040512455.1 Nocardioides sp. | reverse complement strand
AGTCCGCGGCGTACGCCGTCGCGACCGCGGCGCCGAAGCGCGCGTTGTTGCGCACCAGTGCGATGTTCGCCTCGAGGCTCTCGCCGCCGGTGATCTCGACGATCCGGCCGAGGAGGTACGGCGTCGCGTCCTTACCGTGAATCCCGCGGGCGTCCATGTCGGCCAGGGCCTGGTCGATGATGCTGCCGATCCGCTCCGCCGGGATCTCGTCGCGGGCCGGGATCGGGTTCGCAATCACCAGGCCGCCGCGGAGCCCGAGGTCCCACTTCGCGCGCATGATCGCGGCCACCTCGTCCGGCTCGTCGACACGCATCGGGGCGCGATGCCCGCTGCTGCGTGAGTAGAACGACGGGAACTCGTGCGTCCCGACGGCGAGCACCGGGACGCCGAGCGTCTCGAGGGTCTCCAGGGTCAGGCCGATGTCGAGGATGCTCTTCACTCCCGCCGAGACGACGGCCACGTCGGTTGTCGACAGCTCGGTCAGGTCCGCGCTTACGTCGAAGGACTGCTGGGCGCCGCGGTGCACCCCGCCGAGCCCGCCGGTGACGAAGACCCGGATCCCGGCAAGGGCGGCGAGCCGCATCGTCGAGGCGACGGTGGTCGCGCCGTGCCCGCCGCGGGCGACGACGTACGGAAGGTCACGGATGCTGACCTTGTCCACGTCCCCGCTGCTGGCGAGCAGCTCGAGGTCGTCGTCGCCGAGGCCGATCCGGGGCCGACCGTGCAGCACCGCGATCGTCGCCGGCACCACGCCCGCCTCGCGGATGATCCCCTCGACCTCGCGGGCCATCTCGACATTCCGCGGGTAGGGCATGCCGTGGCTGATGATCGTGCTCTCCAGCGCCACCACCGGTGTGCCGTCGCTCAGTGCATCGGCCACCTCGTCGGTGAGCAGCAGGGAGGGGTGCGGGGTCATGCGGGGTCTCCGTTCAGCGCCCGCTCGAGCAGGGCCAGGGTCAGGTCGGGACGCACGGTGTGCTCGCTGGCGACGGTCACCGCGGCGGCCGCGTGGCCGAGCCGGGCGGCCTCGAGCGGCGTACGGCCGGTGAGGACCCCGTGGC
Source organism: Nocardioides sp. (assembly GCA_040512455.1). GTDB lineage: Bacteria > Actinomycetota > Actinomycetes > Propionibacteriales > Nocardioidaceae > Nocardioides. The sequence goes on along the minus strand of JBEVFC010000129.1, from coordinate 5,621 downwards.
ACCAGGCCCCCAGCATCGCGTCGCCGGCGCCGGTCACGTCGGCGACCCGGGCGGGCAGCGCCGGCAGCTGGGTGGTGCCGTCGGGACCGCTGAGCAGCGAGCCGCGCTCGCCCTCGCGGACCCAGACCCAGGTGACCCCGCGATCGTGCAGGTGCGCGCAGGCGTCGACGACCTGGCGCTCGTACGTCGCGGGGAGCCCGGTGAGCGCGGACAGCTCGAGGTAGTCGGGGGTGACCAGGTGCCAGGGGTGGGTGCCGTCGAAGAACCCGCGGATGCGTTCGGCCTTGGGCACGCTGACCGGGTCGAGCACCAGAGGTACGTCGCCCGCCAGCGTGCGGGCCGCGTCCAGCGCCGCGGTGCCGAGGTTGCCGTCGAGGACCAGCAACGCGGCGCCGGCGATCAGGTCGGCGGCCGACTCGACCTCGGCCGCGCCGAGCGCCTCGGTCGCGGCCATCGAGGCGATCGCGACCAGTAGCTCGCCGTCGTGGTCCAGAACCGCGGTGTAGGAGCCCGTCGGGACGTCCACCCGGGCCACGTGCTCGACGCCGACGCCTGCCTCCCGGGTGCTCGCGAGGAGCTGGTCACCGAGCGGGTCGGTGCCGACGGCGGCGACCAGGTGCGTGCTGGTGCCCAGCCGGGCGAGGTTCTCGGCGATGTTCCGCCCCACCCCGCCCGCGCCCAGCACGGCGGTGCCGGGATTGCTGGTCCGGGACACCACGTGCCCGCTGCTGCGTGCCTTGACGTCCACGTTCGCGCCGCCGATCACGACGACGTACGGCTCACTGCCACCCATGGCGCACAGTCTGGCAGTGCCGGTCGTCCACCTCAGGAGAACCCCGGCACCCTGGGGACGCGGGCCATCCGGTCGACCACGAACCGTCCGTGGCGGCAGCGGGTCGTCACGCGGACCCGGTCGCCGCCCCGGTACCCGGTGTACCGGTCCTGGGTGCGCGGAGTGACCCGGGCGTGGACGTTCACCCAGCGCATTCCCTCGAGCGGGAGCCCGGTGCCGCGCCGGGCCCGGAACACCGCACCGTACGGCGGCCGCAGGATCTGCCCGGGAACCTCCTCGTCGGCGTAGAGGAGGCGGCCGGTGAACGTGGCGGGTCCGGCGCAGGGCACGCGTTTGGTCACGACCGAGCCGCGGGTGGACAGGTACGGGTAGCCGCGCAGGACGATCGCCTGCTCGGAGGGCACCCCGACCGCGGCGCGGACGCGCACCCGGCCGAACGGCTCGTCGTCGCAGTCGAGCGACTCCGCCGTCCCGACGACCGGGCCCGACCGCGGACGGCGCTGGTGGTCGCCGAAACCGCCGCCCCGATAGATCCGCCCCTCGAAGCGGAGGCGCAGACTGCAGTCGCCGTCGGGCGGTCCGGAGCGGATGAGGTAGAGGCAACCGCCGCACACGGCCAGGATCGCGAACGTGGTGCCGACCGTGAGGGCCGCCCGGCGGAGCCCCGTCCGCGTCCGTTCCGCCACCGCTTCCCCCATCGCTGGAGCATGCTCCACGACGAATCCGTCGGTGGCGGCTGAGGCTGAATCGTGACCTCGGCGCGGCTGACCCGTTGTTCCGTCCATGAGCCGCCTTCGTCACCTCCTGAGCACCGTCGCCGTCGCCACCTTCGCCGCCGCCGCCCTGGCGGTCCCCCTGACCGCAGGCCCGACGGCGGGCGCCGAGGCGACCGCGGCACCGATCGACGAGTACGTCGCGCTCGGCGACTCCTGGTCCGCCGACGTGGTGCTCGCGGACACCCACGGCCTGCCCGACACGACGTACGCGCCGATCGACTGCGCGCAGTCGAAGACGAACTACCCCAAGCTGCTGGCGAAGGAGCTCGGTGTCACGAGCTTCCGCGACGCGACCTGTGGCTCGGCGAAGACCGACGACTTCTACGCACCGCAGGAGGATCTGCCGCTCGGTGGCACGAACCCGGCGCAGTTCGACCGGCTCACCCCGACCACCGACCTGGTGACCGTCGGCATCGGCGGCAACGACGCCGGCATCGCGGGTGCGGCGATGGACTGCCTCGGCGCGCTGCCCGACAACGAGACGGTCCCGCCCGGCACCGACCCGACCGGCAGTGTCCCGATGGGCGGCTGCAAGGACAAGTACGCCCCTGAGGGGGGCGAGGACCAGCTCGCCGCGTCGATCGCTGCCGCCGAGCCCAAGCTGGTCGCGGCGCTCGAGGAGATCCACCGGCGCAGCCCCGAGGCGCGGGTGCTGATGGTCGACTACCTCGCCGCCGTACCCGAGCACGCCTGCTACCCGCTGGTCCCGATCAGCGGGGAGGACATGGTCTACCTCCACGCCACGTTCCTGAGGCTCAACGCGATGGTGCAGCGCGCGGCCGTCGCCGGCGGAGCGGAGTTCGTCGACACGTTCACCCCGACGATCGGTCACGACGTCTGCCAGGGCCCGACCGTCCGGTACGCCGAGGTCGCCGGCCCGTCGGTCAACGGCCCGGCCGCCGGGGTCCCCGCACACCCGAACTCGGCCGGCGCGGCCGCTCAGTTCCGGGCGGTGCTTGCGCAGGTCACCGCCTCCTGACAACCGCCCAAAACCATGCCGTTTGGTCCCCAACGGCAACAAATCAGGCCCCCGGCATGCAGTTTGTGACCAATGGGCGTGCTCGAAGACACTGTGACCGGGATGACAATGACCCCCCGACACCGGGCCTCTAGGCTCGTTGCATGGGCCACGAATTCGACCGCGACACCGAGATCACCCGCACCGGCGAGGGCGAGTACGCCGCGTACCTCGCCCCGGGCTGGGTGGTCGGCGGCGGGGTCAACGGCGGTTACCTGCTGGCAGTGATCGGCTCGGCACTTCGGGAGTCGGCTGGCGCCAAGCCGGACCCGCTCGCGGTCAGCGCGCACTATCTCAGCGCCTCCACGCCCGGCCCCGCCACTGTCCGCACCCGGGTGCTCCGCGACGGCGGCTCGGTGGCCACGCTTGCGGCAGAACTCGTGCAGGACGGCCGGACGCGGATCACCGCGCTCGCGACATACGGCGCGCTCGAGTCGCTGCCCGACGACGTGCGGACCACCGCCGCCGAGCCGGAGCTGCCGCCGCTGGAGGAGTGCCTGCCATCGTCGATGGCGCCCGAGGACGTACGGAAGATCGCGCCGCTGATGCAGCGCTTCGACTTCCGCATCGACCCGGCGTACGCCGGCTGGGCGATCGGCCAGCCGAGCGGCAGCGGCATCATCCAGGCCTGGTTCAAGCTTGCGGATGGCCGCGAGCCCGACCCGATCTCCTTGCTGATGACCCTCGACGCACTGCCACCGGTGACCTTCGACCTCGGCATGCCCGGCTGGGCGCCGACCCTCGAGCTGACCGCCCACGTGCGTGCGGTGCCCGCGCCGGGCTGGATGAAGGTCCGGCACGCGACCCGCAACATGGCCGGTGGGATGTTCGAGGAGGACTGCGAGGTCTGGGACTCCGCCGGGCGGCTCGTCGCCCAGAGCCGACAGCTGGCCCTGGCGCCCCGCCCCGTCTGACGTGGACCCGGTCGCGAGCTACTCGAGGCGGGACCGCTTCACGCTGTAGACCCAGCGCCGGCCGGGCCATTCCGAGACCGACCAGAGCGTGTTCGTCGACGGCCAGAAGCTGATGTCCTCCGGGCCCATCGGGAGCGCCCAGCGGTACTGCCGAAAGCCGCCCGGTGCGCCGACGTACAGGCTGCCGAGGCCCCAGGGCCCGCGCGAGCGGGTGATGTACCACCGGCCGCCGACCACCGCGGCGCCCTGCATGTTGCCGATCCCGCCCTGCTCCAGCAGCACCGGCCGGGCGAGCCCGTCCTCGCCGGGGACGAGGTGAAGGGACTCCGGGTCGAGGGGGTAGCTGAGCAGTCGGGTGGTCGCGCCGCCCCGGCCGTACTCGCCGGCGACCAGCTCCGGGTGCGTGCCCGAGCGGTTCAGCGAGAGGAACGAGTAGCGCATCTGCTCGAAGCCGTCGTCCGCAGCCGAGCGGTAGGCGAAGCGGACGGGGAGCACGTAGCGATAGCCGTACGTCGACACCTTGTCGTCGTGGAAGCCGATCCGGTCCCGGTCCGGGTCGCGCAGCTCGTCGGGCACCCGCATGATGTCGTCGACGCGGGCGGTGAAGAGCCCCTTCTTGGTGGCCGCGATGTGGAGGTACGGGCCGCACCACACGATGCCGCCGGCGTGCACGTTCAGCCGGTCGAGCCGCAGCGTCCCGTCCTCGGCGAACGACGGCACCACCAGCAGCACGTGCCGGTAGCGGCGCCGCCCGAGGTCCAGGAACGAGATCCGGCTGCCCTTGCCGACACCAGCCACGTCCTTGGCGTACCAGCTGGTCGCCAGCACCTTGCGGCCGGCGATGTCCTCGGTGTCGGAGGCGTCGGCGGAGGTGGTCACCCCCTGCGGCCACCAGCGCTTGTCCCAGCCGTCGCGCAGGTTCCAGCGAAAGGCCCGACCGACCTTCAGCCCGGGCGCGATGCTGCGACGCATCCTCCGCTGGAGGTCGCCGAGCAGGCCGTCGATGCCGGCCCGGCCGCCGAGCCGCTCGGCGAGCGCGTCGATCTCGGCCACCGCCTCGTCGGTGCGGTGGAGGTGGACGCCCTGCACGAACTCGAACGGCATGCCGTCACGCTAGCCTCCGCCCATGAAGGTCGTCGTCGGTGCCGCGGTGGTCCGGGACGGCCGCGTGCTCGCGTGCCGCCGTACGTCGCCACCCGAGGCCGCGGGCCGCTGGGAGTTCCCGGGCGGAAAGGTCGAGCCGGGGGAGGCGCCCGCCGTTGCGCTGGTCCGCGAGCTGCACGAGGAGCTCGGTGTCGAGGCCACGGTGACCGGCTGGCTGGACGGAGCGGCGGCGATCGGCGACACCCACGTGCTCCGGGTCGCGGTGGTCGCGATCGACGGTGAGCCCGCACCGGTCGAGCACGATGCGGTCCGCTGGCTCGGGCCCGACGAGCTGGGCGAGGTCGACTGGCTCGAGCCGGACCGGCCGTTCCTGGCCGAGCTCGCCACGTGCCTCCGCTTGACGGCGCCGGGAGGCGGGTCGAGAGTCGGGAGACGACCGACGACGGGAGAGGCATGCAGCTGATCGGGTTCCTCGGTGGGATGAGCTGGGAGTCCACCGCGGAGTACTACCGGCTTGTCAACGAGATGGTGCGTGACCGCTGTGGCGGCCTGCACTCGGCGCGCTGCGTGACCTACTCGGTCGACTTCGCCGGCATCGAGCGGATGCAGGTCGAGGGCCGCTGGGAGGACGCCGCCGCGGCACTCGTCGCCGCGGGCCGTTCGCTCGAGGCCTCGGGCGCCGACTTCCTGGTGCTCTGCACCAACACCATGCACAAGGTCGCCGACGCCCTCGCGGACGGCGTCGACCTGCCGCTGCTGCACATCGGTGACACCACCGCTGCGGCGATCGCCGGCGCCGGCGTACGACGGGTGGGGCTGCTCGGCACCGGCTTCACGATGGCGCAGCCGTTCTACGCCGACCGGCTGCGCAGCACCGGGCTCGACGTGCTGGTGCCCTCCACGGAGGACCAGGCGATCGTGCACCGGATCATCTACGACGAGCTGTGCGTGGGTGTGATCCGCGACGAGTCGCGGGACGAGTACCGACGGGTGATCCGCAACCTCGTGGACGACGG
>JBEVFC010000197.1:0-6016 GCA_040512455.1 Nocardioides sp. | reverse complement strand
CCGCAGAGAACCGTTCGTTCTGGACCGACCGCGGGCTCGATCCCAAGGGCATCCTGCGGGCGGCGTTCAGCAACGCGAGCGGCAACTCCCAGCAGGGTGCCTCCACGATCACCCAGCAGTACGTCAAGATCCTGTACCTGACCCAGGAGCGCTCCTACAAGCGCAAGCTCAAGGAAGCGATCGTCTCGCTCAAGCTGCACCGCCAGCAGAGCAAGCAGCAGATCCTCGAGGGCTACCTCAACACCATCTACTTCGGCCGCGGTGCCTACGGCATCGAGGCGGCGGCGGACGCGTTCTTCAACAAGAAGGCGAAGGACCTGACCCTGCGTGAGGCCGCGGTGCTGGCGTCGGTGATCAACAACCCGACGCGCTTCGACCCCGCCAACGGCAAGGCGAACCGCCAGGCGCTGCTCCAGCGCTACCAGTACGTCCTCGGCGGGATGGCGTCGACGGGCGCGATCGACGCGGCCGCGGCCGAGAAGGCCCAGAAGCGACTGCCGAAGTTCCCCAAGATCGAGGCCGAGTCGGCGTACGCCGGTCAGAAGGGCTTCATGCTCGACATGATCAAGAAGGAGCTGCTGCGCCTCGGCTTCAAGGAGCAGGAGATCAACGGCGGCGGCCTGAAGGTCTACACGACGCTCAGCAAGCGGGCGATGACCGCGGCCGAGGAAGGCGTCAAGGAGGCCAAGCCCAAGGACAAGAAGGACCTGCACGTCGCGGTGGCCAGCGTCCAGCCGGGCACCGGCGCGCTGCGCGGCTTCTACGCCGGCCAGGACTACCTCCAGTCCCAGATCAACTGGGCCACCAGCGGTGGATCGCCGGGCTCGTCGTTCAAGCCGTTCGCGCTCGCCGCGGGCATCAACGAGGGCTACTCGCTCAAGGACACCTTCCAGGGCAACTCGCCGTACGAGTACCCGGGCGGTGACACGGTGCGCAACGAGGGCGTCGGTCCCGACGGTCTGGGCAACGACTACGGCGCCGCGATCAACCTGATCACCGCGACGGAGGAGTCGGTGAACACGGCGTACGCCGACCTCACCGAGTCGATCCCGGACGGTCCGGCCAAGATCCTCAAGATGGCCAAGGCGCTCGGCATCCCCGGGTGGAAGAAGAACGAGCGGAGCCTGGACCACCTGCGCACCTCGCCCGGCCTCGAGCCGATCTCCGGCATCGCGCTCGGCTCGGCCACCGTCAGCCCCATCAACATGGCCAACGCCTACGGCTCGCTGGCCAACGGCGGCAAGGCCGCACCGCTCTTCATGATCGAGAAGGTGGTCGACGAGAGCGGCGAGCAGCGCTACCGCCACAAGGTCTCGACCAAGCAGGCCCTCGACGAGGACATGTCCGCCGACGTGTCCTACGCGCTGCAGCAGGTCGTCAAGAACGGCACCGGACGCAACGCCCAGGTGCTCGGCCGCCCGGCCGCCGGCAAGACCGGCACCGCCACCAACGCCGACGACCACGTCTCCTCGTCCTGGTTCGTCGGCTACACCCCGCAGATGGCGACCGCCGTGATGTACGTCCGCGGCAAGGGCAACGAGAGCCTCGAGGGCTATCTCGAGCCGTTCTACGGCGCGACCTACCCGACGCAGACCTGGACCGCGGTGATGAAACGGATCCTGGACGGCGAGCCGGTGGAGCAGTTCCCGCCGCCGGCGTACGTCGACGGCGACGCGCCGGAGGAGGGGCACACCTACGTGGCTCCGCCGCCGCCCCCGAAGCCGAGCCCGAAGCCGACCAAGAAGCCGACGACCAGCGCCCCGCCGACCACCGAGGCGCCGCCGACCACGGAGGCGCCGCCGACCACCGAGCCGCCGACCACGAGCGGACCGCCGACGATCGTCCCGTCCCCGACCGAGTCGCCGTCGAACGCCGGCGCGGCACCCCGCCGGGAGCGCGCCTATCGTGAGTGAGCCCGGGTGACCGAGGTGGGGGACCGGTACGACGCGCGGGTGCACCCGACGCTGGACGACCCGGTCGCGGCGGCGGTCAGCGAGTGCGTCGGCGGCCCGCTCGGCGAGCACGCCGCACCGCACCGCTGGTGGACGCCGATCCGGGTGGTGCTCGCGCTGACCGCGGTCTGCTTCGCCCTGGGCATGCTCCAGAAGGCGCCGTGCTACCACGACAGCTGGCTGGACGGGCAGGAGCGCTACAGCCAGATGTGCTACTCCGACCTGCCCTACCTCTACGTCGGTCGCGGCTTCGCCGAGCTGAACTGGCCCTACGGCGGCGACGCGGAGACCAGGGCCCGGTACGAGGTCATGGAGTACCCGGTCGGCATCTCGTACGCCGCCTGGGCCACGGCCTGGGTGACCCACTGGGCCACCGGCTCCCGGGACGTGGATCCCCGGGCCTCGGTGCCGCAGGGAGACCTGTACGGCGACCCGCAGGTGGTCCGCGAGCTCCGCGCCTATGTGGCCGTCAACGCCGTCCTGCTCGGCGCGGCCGCCCTGCTGGCCGCCTGGTTCCTGGCCCAAACGCACCGGGACCGCCCGTGGGACGCCGCGCTCTACGCGCTGTCGCCGGCGCTGCTGGTCAACGGGTTGGTCAACTGGGACTTGCTCGCGGTGGCCGCGGTCGCCGGGGCGCTCTGGGCGTGGTCCCGCGACAGACCCGTGGTGACCGGGGTGCTCATCGGCCTCGGCACCGCCACCAAGCTCTACCCGCTGTTCCTGCTCGGCGGGATCCTGGTGATCTGCCTGCGCCGGCGCGACCTGCCGACCCTGCTCCGGGTGACCGTCGCGGCGGGTGGGGCGTGGGTGCTCGCCAACGCCCCGGCGTACCTCTCCGGCCGCGCCGAGTGGAAGGTCTTCTGGACCTTCAACTCCGACCGCGGCGCGGACCTCGGCAGCCTGTGGCTGATCTGGCAGCAGGCCGGGCACGCGGTCAGCCCGCACACCATCAACACCACGTCGTGGGTGTTCTTCGGCGCCTGGTGCCTGGCCGTCTTCGCGGTCGGGATGCTCGCCCCCGAGACACCGAGGCTCGCGCAGCTGGGCTTCCTGGTCGTGGCCGGCTTCCTGCTGGTCAACAAGGTCTACTCACCGCAGTACGTGCTGTGGCTGCTGCCGCTGGCGGTGCTGGCCCGGCCCCGCTGGCGCGACCAGCTGATCTGGCAGGCGGGTGAGCTGCTCTACTTCGCGACCGTCTGGTGGTACCTCGGCGGTTACCTGGCACCCGGTGGCGGCAGCGAGCCCGGCTTCTACTGGCTGGCGATCATCCTGCGGATGGCCGCCGAGCTCTACCTGATCGCGATCGTCACCCGCGACATCCTGCGTCCGCTGCACGACCCCGTGGACCGTGGACAGGCTCAGTCGATGTCGATGCGGTCGAACGCGGTGGCGGTGTAGCGGACCCGCACGTCGACCTCGTCGCCGATTGCGGGCACCGCGGCCCCCTGGGGCAGGAACAGCATGCTGGCCTGCATGTGCGGGGGCTCGGCGAAGAGTCGCTGCTTGCCGCCGATGCTGTACGGCGACCGCACGAAGCCGGCCGCGTCGAGACCGCCGCGGGCGAAGGTGGCCGCCCGGTCCTTGAGCGAGCTGCCGCCGGTCGGCGCCTCGAGCCCGATCCCGTGCGAGGTGCCGCCGCTGACGACGAGGATGGTGCCGGCCTTGGGAGCGCTGCGGCCCCGGTAGCCGAACACGTCGCCGCGCTCGACCGGGTGCACGTCGAGGACGGTGGCGCGCACGGTCATCGCGCCGCGGTCGCCGAGCCACAGGCCGGTGCCGATGCGCGGGCGGAAGGTGTAGTCGGGCCAGTCCCCGGCCAGCGAGGCCATCTCGCCGTCGGTGAGGTGGCTGACCCACACGGTGTGGGTGTCGACGCCGGCCGCGACCACGTCGTTCATCAGCCGGCGCACCTCGGACAGGTGCGAGGCGCCGGCCATCGGCAGGTGGAACGCCACGCCCTCGAGCCGGACCGAGCCGCGCTGCTCGGCCAGGGTCGCCGCGGCCTCGCGCAGCCCGTGGGCGGTGAACCCGTGGCGCAGCATCGAGGTGGCCCGCTCCAGCACGATGCGCGCCCCCGGCCGGGCCGCCAGCAGGGCGGTCAGGTCCTCGATCCGGCCGACCGTGTGGATCACCCGGCCGGCGATCTCGTCAGGCACCGGGGTGCTGAACGGCCGCCACGGGGTGAGCACCAGCAGCGAGCCGGCGAACTCCCGGGCGACCTCGGCCAGCTCGTCGTACGTCCCCACCGCGAGGGTGTCGACCCCGAGCCAGGTGGAGAGCTGCGCGAGCCGCCGCAGGCCGAGGCCGTAGCCGTTGCCCTTGCAGACCGGGACCAGGTCGGGGTGGCGCGCGACCGTGGTCCTCAGGTGCGTGCGGAACCGGTCGGTGTCGACGTACAGCGTGAGGCTCATCGACGGCTCATGTAGAGGTCGAAGGCCTTGTAGATGACCCGGTTGATCGGCAGGTCCCACTCGCCGGCGTACTCGACGGCCTCGCCGCCGGTGCCGACCTTGAACTGGATCAGCCCGACGTGGCTGTCGTCCGCGTCGAGGGTGTCGGTGATGCCGCGCAGGTCATAGACGTCGGCGCCGGCCGCGAGGGCGGTGCGGATCATCGCCCACTGCACGGCGTTGGAGCCGCGGACGTCACGCTTCTCGGTCGAGGAGGCGCCGTAGGAGTACCAGGCGTGGCCGCCGACGCGGATCGCGATCGTGGCCGCGACCAGGTCGCCCTCGTGACGGGCCAGGTGCAGGGTGATCCGGTCGGGCTCCTCGGCGGAGAGGGCCTCGAACATGGTGCGGAAGTAGGCCAGCGGGCGCGGGGTGAAACCGTCGCGCTCGGCGGTGTGCACGTAGAGGTCGTGGAACAGCTTGAGGTCGTCCGCGCCGCCGACGGTCACCTCGACACCGGACTTGTCGGCCTTCTTGATGTTGCGGCGCCACTGCTGGTTCATGCCCTTGAGGACGTCCTCCTCGGAGCGGGCGTCGCCGTCGGCGTCGCGCAACGGCACGACGAAGTTGTACTGCGGCTGGCCGGCCGCGAAGCCGCCTTCGACCGCCTGTGCCTGCCAGCCCAGGTCCGCCAGGGCGCCGAGCACCAGCGCGCCGGTGGCGCTGCGCTCCTCGGGCGCGACCTGGCCGAGGCGGTGCACGTCGTCGCTCGCGATGCCCTCCTTGACCTGCGCGGCGGTCCAGCGTCGGGTGATCACCGGCGGGCCCATCCGGACGCCGAACGCGCCCTGGCCCCTGAGGTGGGCGACCATCGGCGACAGCCAGGCCGCGAGGTCGCCGTCGGCCCAGTCGATGACCGGCCCCTCGGGGAGGTAGGCGAGGTAGCGCTTCACCTTCGGCAGCTGGCGGTAGAGCACCAGCCCGACGCCGACCAGCTCGGTACCTCGAAACCACCCGATGGACTCGCTGCGCCACTCGGCCTTGACCCGGCCCCAGGCCGGCGTCTGGAGGAAGCTCGCCGACCGCTGCCCGCGCACGAAGTCGAGGTGCTGCTCGGGCGTGATCGACCGGACGGTCAGGGAGGAGGGGGACACGGCGTCGAGGCTACCCAAGGCACCGCCCGGGAGCGGATTCCGGGAGGTATCAGCGGGGCCCCTCGCTCGCTCCTCCACCACGAAGGCACCACGCACCACACCCGCGAAACGTGGAGGAACGCCATGCACCACACCGTCGACCACCCGAGCTCCGGCAGCGTCGTCCGGCTCGCGCGCGGGGACACCCTCGAGCTGCTGCTCTGGCAGCGCTCGACCCGGTACCACTGGCAGGTCGCCATGGCGCCGTACGGGATGGACCTGCTGGAGGACGCCCCCCGCCCCGGTACGTCGGGCACCGACGCCACCCGCCGGCTGATGTTCCGCGCGATGCGCAACGGCGGCGGGATCCTCCGACTCGAGCGCAACCATCCCTACGAGGAGAGCCCTGAGCACCTGGACCTGCTGGTCGCCGTCGGCGCGTAGGACGCGACCTAGAGCCGCTCGCGCAGCCAGCCGAAGTCGGCGGTGTGCTCGGCGGCCCCGCCCGGCGTCTCGCAGATCACGGGGGCGCCGGCGTCGC
>JBEVFC010000195.1:0-3671 GCA_040512455.1 Nocardioides sp. | reverse complement strand
AGGACCTGGCGACCCTCATCGACGCCGCCCACGACCGCGGGATGAAGGTCTACTTCGACATCATCACCAACCACACCGCGGACGTGATCGGCTACGAGGAGGGCGCCCGCACGGCGTACGTCTCCAAGGACACCGAGCCCTACCGCACCGCGTCCGGCCGCGAGTTCGACGACCGCGACTACGCCGGCACCAACAGCTTCCCGCAGCTCGACCCGGCGACCTCGTTCCCCTACACGCCAGTCCTCGACGAGAGCGAGAAGAACCTCAAGGTCCCGGCCTGGCTCAACGACACGCGTCTCTACCACAACCGCGGCAACACCACCTTCACCGGCGAGGACAGCCAGTACGGCGACTTCTTCGGCCTCGACGACCTGTTCACCGAGAACCCGCAGGTGGTCAACGGCTTCATCGACGTCTACCGCACCTGGGTCAAGGACTTCGGCGTCGACGGCTTCCGGGTCGACACCATGAAGCACGTCGACGACGCGTTCTGGCAGAAGTTCGGGCCGGGAATCGTCGACTACGCCACGGCGCACGGCAAGCCGGAGTTCTTCATGTTCGGCGAGGTCGCCCTCGACGGCAGCGGTGCCGCGGCGAAGAGCTTCACCTCGCACTACACCACCCACAACGACATCCAGGCGATCCTCGACTTCCCGTTCCAGGACGCCGCCCGGGGCTTCGCGTCACGGAGCAACGGCAACGCGACCCTCCGCACGTTCTTCGAGAACGACGACTGGTACACCGACGCCGACTCCAACGCCTACGAGCTACCGACCTTCCTCGGCAACCACGACATGGGCCGGATCGGCTACTTCCTCAACGTCGACAACAAGGGGGCGTCCGAGCAGGAGCTCCTCGACCGGGACCGGCTCGCCCACGAGCTGATGTACCTCTCCCGCGGCAACCCGATCGTCTACTACGGCGACGAGCAGGGCTTCACCGGCAGCGGCGGCGACCAGGTGGCCCGGCAGACGATGTTCGCCAGCAAGGTCCCGGAGTACCTCGACGACGACCTGCTCGGCACCACCCGCACCCACGCGCAGGACAACTTCGAGACCTCGCACCCGCTCTACCAGCGGATCAGCGATCTCGCCGACCTGACCGCCAAGCACCCCGCGCTGCGCGACGGCGCCCACCAGATGCGCTACGCCTCGGACGGCCCCGGGATCGTGGCGTTCTCCCGCACCGACCGCAAGGAGCAGCGCGAGTACGTCGTCGCGCTGAACAACAGCGAGCAGCCGCAGACGGCCAGCATCCCGACGTACTCCGCGGGCATGCGCTTCTCGAGGGTGTACGGCGCGGGGCCGGCCACCGCGCGCACCGGCAGCGACGCGACGCTCGCCGTCACGGTGCCGCCGCTCTCGAGCGTGGTCTACCGCGCCGACGGCCGGGTGACCCGGTCGAAGCGTGCCCCGGAGGTGACCCTGGCCGCGCCCGCGCCGGCGCAGGAGTCACGCGGTCGCATGCACGTCCGTGCCGAGGTCGGCAGCTCGTCGTTCAACGAGGTGACCTTCCAGGTCCGCTCCGGCAACGGCCGCTGGCGCTCGATCGGCACCGACGACACCGCGCCGTACCAGGTCTTCCACGACACCTCGACGCTGCGCACCGGCACCCCGCTGCAGTACCGCGCAGTGGTCCTCGACAACGCCGGCCACACCCGCCCCAGCGGCGTCCGCTCGACCCGGGTGCCCTCGCCGAGCATCACGGTGAGCGCGCCCGCCGACGGCGGCACGGTCGCCAACATCGACCCGGTGACGGTCAAGGCGCTCGTGGACCCGGAGCGCGCGACGCAGTCCGTGCGCTTCGAGCGCAAGGTCGGCAGCGGCGACTGGACCGTGCTGGGCACCGACACGTCCTCGCCGGACTACCTGGTGAAGGACGACGTCGAGGCGCTGCCGCTCGGCACCACGGTGAGCTACCGGGCGGTCCTGCTGGAGCCCGGCTCACCGACGGTCACCAGCGCTCCGGTGACGGTCACCACCGCGCTGCCGAAGCCGGCCTACACCAGCGTCACGCTGGCCGGCAGCCTGCAGAGCGAGCTGGGCTGCCCGCCGTACGCGAACGGGGACCCGGGGGACTGGAACCCTGCGTGCGCCGCCACCCACCTGGCCTTCGACACGACCGACGGGCAGTGGCACGGCACCTGGCGGCTGCCCGCCGGTGCCTACGAGTGGAAGATCGCCGTCAACGACAGCTGGGAGCCGGTCAACTACGGCGCCAACGGCGGAGGCGACAACATCAAGCTCGCCGTCCCGGCCGACGGTGGCACCTACCGCTTCACCTTCAACCAGGTGACGCACGTGCCGTCGGTGGAGAAGGTGGGCTAGGCGAGCGCCAGGTCCGGGACCCGGGGCGCCGGGACCGGGCTCTCGTTCGTCCGGGGAGCCGGGTCGAAGGCGACCACGCTGATGGACTCGAGGCGCACCAGGAACTGACCGTGCCCCGAGTCGAGCAGGACCCCGTGGCCGTCGCTGTTCAGGGGCACGCCGTCCAGCCAGTTGCCCTCGACCAGGACGCGCACCGGCATCGCGGCGTCCTTGGCCCGCGACAGCAGCGTGCCGACCGTGTAGAGCGTGCTCGACGAGTACATGTCATCCCCCTTGTGCGTCTCTGTCGAGACTACGGGAGGGACAGGGCCGGGCGGGCGCGCGACATGTCGGCCGATCGGTCAGAGTTGTCCGCCGGTCGGTCAGAGGCGGTGTCTCAGCTCAGGTACGAAGCCTCGTAGGGCGACTCGTAGGAGGCCTCGTAGGCCCGCTGCTGCGGGACGTCGACCGGCGCGGGCAGGTAGGCGACGGCGCTGATCGCCTCCACCCGGACCAGGAACTGGCCCTCGTCACCGGCGTCCAGGATCGCGCCGTAGCCGTCGCAGGACACCGGCGTCCCGCTGATCCAGCTGCCCTCCACCAGGACCCGGACCAGCTGGCCGGTGCCCTCCGCGCGTGACAGCAGCGTGCCCACCGAATAGATCGTGCTCAGAGACGCCACGACAACCTCCCCCGTTGCTCGTGTCCCGACGGTAGGTGCACCCGACCGGTCGCGCAGTCGCACGGCCAAACACTGGGGTCGCCCCCGGGGTCGGGCTCAGGCGCCGACGGAGCGGTAGACCGCGATCGTCTCCTCCGCGATGGCCGGCCAGCCGAACGCGTCCTGGGCGCGGGCCCGGCCGGCGCGACCGTACGCCGCGGCCCGGTCGGCGTCGCCGGTGGCGTCCACGAGGGCCGCGGCCAGGTCGGCGACGTACTGCTCCGGGTCCAGCGGGGTGCCGGTGCCGTCGGTGGCCTGCTCGATCGGGACCAGCCAGCCGGTCTCCCCGTGCAGGACGACCTCGGGGATGCCACCGGTCGCGGTCGCGACCACCGCGGTCTCGCAGGCCATCGCCTCGAGGTTCACGATGCCGAGCGGCTCGTAGATGGACGGGCACGCGAACACCGTGGCCTGCGTGAGGAGGGCGACCACGTCGGCACGGGGCAGCATCTCGGCGATCCAGACGACACCGCTGCGGGTGGCGGCGAGGCCGTCCACGAGCTCGCGGACCTCCCGTTCGATCTCCGGGGTGTCCGGCGCCCCGGCGCACAGCACCAGCTGCACCTCCGGCGGCAGCTTGGCGGCGGCCCGCAGGAAAAGCGGCAGTACCTTCTGGCGGGTGATCAGGCCGACGAATATAACAG
>JBEVFC010000127.1:0-14749 GCA_040512455.1 Nocardioides sp. | reverse complement strand
TGCCGGCGCCTGGCCCTACGGCCTGCCCGAGCTGCCCGGGCAGCGCGAGAAGCTCGCCGGCGCGACCCGGATCGCCGTCCCCGGCTGCTACCCGACCGTCTCGACGCTGACCCTGGCGCCGGCGATCGCCGCCGGCCTGGTCACCCCCGACGTGGTGGTGGTCGCCGCCAGCGGCACCAGCGGTGCCGGCAAGGCCGCCAAGCCGCACCTCCTCGGCAGCGAGATCATGGGCAACGCCAGCGCGTACGGCGTCGGCGGCGTGCACCGGCACACCCCCGAGATCACCCAGAACCTCTCCCTGCTCACCGAGGCGGACGTGCGCGTCAGCTTCACCCCGGTGCTGGTTCCGATGCCGCGCGGCATCCTGGCCACCTGCTCCGCACCGCTGGCCGCGGAGATGTCCGCCGACGAGGCGTACGTCGCCTACGCCACGGCGTACGCCTCCGAACCGTTCGTCCACGTGCTCCCCCAGGGAATGTGGCCGCAGACCAAGTCGGTGATCGGCTCCAACGCCGTGCACCTGCAGGTCACCGTGGACGTCGACGCCGGCCGGCTGGTCGCCGTCGGAGCGGTCGACAACCTCGCCAAGGGCACCGGCGGCGCCGCCGTCCAGTGCATGAACCTCGCCCTCGGTCTCCCCGAGACCACCGGCCTCTCCTCGATCGGACTCGCCCCGTGACCGCTGTCAACGACGAGAAGTTCACCCTCCAGCAGTTCCCCGAGAAGCTCGCGGTGGTGCGGCTGGCGCCGGGTGCGGAGATCCCGCAGTGGGCGGAGTCGTCCTCGCTGTTCTCGATCACCGCCACCGCCACCGAGACCTCGCTGGTCTGCGCGACGCGCAGCGTGCCGACCAAGACCCCGAGCCAGAAGCCGTTCACAGCGTTCGCGGTGCAGGGCCCGCTCGACTTCGCGCTCACCGGCGTGCTCAGCGCGCTGCTGGCGCCGCTGGCCGAGGCGGAGATCCCGGTCTTCACGATCTCGACGTTCGACACCGACTGGATCCTGGTCCCGGTGGCGAGGGCCGACGACGCGGCCGAGGCCTGGCGAGGATCGGGGCACACCGTCGCCGCCGCCATCCCCGTCGTCCCCGAGAAGAAGAGGAAGACCGCTTCGAAGGGCCCGAGCAAGAAGAGCAGGTCATGACCGTCACCAGCCCCGCCGGCTTCGTCGCCGCAGGCGTCCCCGCCGGACTCAAGAACTCGGGCGGCAAGGACGTCGCGCTGGTCGTCAACCAGGGCCCCACGTTCGACTCCGCCTCGGTCTTCACCGCCAACCGGTGCAAGGCCAACCCGATCCTCTGGAGCCAGGAGGTCGTCAAGGACGGCGTCGTGCGCGCCGTCGTCCTCAACTCCGGCGGCGCCAACTGCTACACCGGGCCGGACGGCTTCCAGACCACCCACGCGGTCGCGGAGCGGGTCGGGGAGAAGCTCGGCATCGGCGCGCTCGACGTGGTGGTCTGCTCGACCGGCCTGATCGGCCTGGCCAACCCGCGCGAGCAGGTGCTGGCCGGCGTCGACGCCGCGCACGCCGCGCTGTCGGCGGACGGTGGGCAGGACGCCGCCGAGGCGATCATGACCACCGACTCGGTGAGCAAGCAGGTGCACGTCGAGGGCGCCGGCTGGAGCATCGGCGGGATGGCCAAGGGCGCCGGCATGCTGGCTCCGCAGCTGGCCACCATGCTGGTCGTCATCACCACCGACGCCGTGGTGCCCGCGGCCGAGCTCGACGCCGCCCTCCGTGCCGCCACCCGGGTCAGCTTCGACCGGCTCGACTCCGACGGCTGCATGTCCACCAACGACACCGTCACCGTGCTGGCCAGCGGCGCCAGCGGGATCACCCCGTCGCCGGCGGACTTCACCGAGGTGCTGACCCAGGCCTGCACCGACCTCGCCATGCAGCTGCTCAAGGACGCCGAGGGCGCCGACCACGAGATCGCGATCACCGCGCTCAACGCCGCGACCGAGGACGAGGCCGTCGAGGTGGCCCGCTCGGTCGCCCGCAGCAACCTGTTCAAGGCGGCCGTCTTCGGCAACGACCCGAACTGGGGCCGGGTGCTGGCCAGCATCGGCACCACCCGGGCCGCCTTCGACCCCGCCGACCTCGACGTCGCGATGAACGGCATCTGGGTCTGCCAGAAGTCCACCCCGGCCGCGGACCCGGCGACCGTCGACCTCACCGGCCGGGAGGTCAGCGTCACCATCGACCTGAAGGCCGGCTCCGAGCGGGCCACCGTCTGGACCAACGACCTCACCCATGCCTACGTCCACGAGAACAGCGCGTACTCCTCATGAGCGAGATCCACACCGGCCAGCCCAACCGCCCCGACCCCATGAAGGCCGCCACCCTCGCGGCCGCGCTGCCGTGGCTGATGGCGTACCACGGCAAGACGATCGTGGTGAAGTACGGCGGCAACGCGAGGACCGACGACACCCTCAAGCGGGCGTTCGCCGAGGACATCGCCTTCCTCCGCTACGCCGGGTTCAAGCCGGTCGTGGTGCACGGCGGCGGACCGCAGATCTCCAGCATGCTCGCTCGCCTCGGCATCGAGTCGGAGTTCCGCGGCGGGCTGCGCGTGACCAGCCCCGAGGCCATGGACGTGGTCCGGATGGTCCTGGTCGGGCAGGTGCAGCGCGAGCTGGTCGGCCTGATCAACCAGCACGGCCACATCGCCGTCGGCCTCTCCGGTGAGGACGCCGGGCTCTTCACCGCCGAGCAGGCGGGCACGATCGTCGACGGCGAGGAGGTCGACCTCGGCCTCGTCGGCGAGGTCAGCAAGGTCCGCCCCGAGGCGGTCCAGGACCTCGTCGAGGCCGGCCGGATCCCGGTCATCTCCTCGGTGGCGCCCGATATCGACGGGCTGGTCCACAACGTCAACGCGGACACCGCCGCCGCCGCCCTGGCGATCGCGCTGGGCGCCGAGAAGCTGCTGGTGCTCACCGACGTCGAGGGCCTCTACCGGGACTGGCCCGGGAGCGACGACGTGATCCAGGAGATCAGCCCCGAGGCACTCGAGGAGCTGATGCCGAGCCTGGCCTCCGGGATGGTGCCGAAGATGGGCGCCTGCCTGAAGGCGGTGACCAACGGTGTCCCGCGGGCCACCGTCGTCGACGGCCGCGAGCCGCACGCCGTCCTGCTCGAGATCTTCACCGACGAGGGCGTGGGCACCCAGGTGCTGCCCGGCGTGCCCACCAAGATCCGCAAGGCCCACGCGACCACCGAGGAGCGCTGATGACCAGCCTGCACGAGCGGTACGCCGCTTCGCTGATGAACACGTTCGGCCCGCCGAAGCTGGTGCTCACCCGCGGTGAGGGCGCCCGTGTCTGGGACGAGGACGGCAAGTCCTACGTCGACCTGCTCGGCGGCATCGCCGTCAACGCGCTCGGCCACGCCCACCCCGCGCTGGTCGAGGCGGTCACCAGCCAGCTCTCCACGCTGGGCCACGTGTCCAACTTCTTCGCCACCGAGCCCCAGATCGAGCTCGCCGAGCGGCTGCTCGCGCTCCTCGACGGCGGCCCCGGCAAGGTCTTCTTCACCAACTCCGGGGCCGAGGCCAACGAGGCCGCGCTCAAGCTGACCCGCCGTACCGGCCGGACCCACCTGGTCGCGACCGAGGGCGCCTTCCACGGTCGCACCATGGGGGCGCTCGCGCTGACCGCCAAGGCGGCCTACCGCGAGCCGTTCGAGCCGCTGCCCGGCCACGTCACCTTCGTCCCGTACGGCGACGTGACGGCGCTGGCGGCCGCGGTCACCGACGAGACCGCCGCCGTGGTCCTGGAGCCGGTCCAGGGCGAGGCGGGCGTGGTGATGCCCCCCGCCGGCTACCTCGGCGCCGCACGTCGCATCACCCACGAGCACGGCGCGCTGCTCTGGATCGACGAGGTGCAGACCGGGGTCGGACGCACCGGCGCTTGGTTCGCGCACCGGAACCCCGCGGTCGACCCGACCCTCGCCGACGAGCCCGTCGTCGCGGACGTCGTCACCCTCGCCAAGGGCCTCGGCGGCGGCATCCCCATCGGCGCCTGCGTGGCCACGGGTGACGCCGCCGACCTGCTCGGGCCTGGCAACCACGGCACCACGTTCGGCGGCAACCCCGTCGCCACCGCGGCCGGTCTCGCCGTGCTGGCCACCATCGAGTCCGAGGGCCTGCTCGACCACGTCACCAAGCTCGGTGAGCGGCTCCGCACCGGCCTGGCCGCCGACCCGCGGGTCGCCGAGGTGCGCGGTGCCGGTCTGCTGATCGGCCTCGACCTCAGCGAGCCCGCGTCCGCACAGGTCACCGCCGCCGCGCTCGACGCCGGGTTCATCATCAACAACCCGACCCCCGGGCGGATCCGTCTCGCGCCGCCGCTGGTGCTCACCGACGCCGACGCCGACGCGTTCCTCGCCGCCTGGCCGGCCATCCTCGACCGGGCAGGTCTCGCAGCGGGAGGGCAGGGATGACCCGGCACTTCCTCCGCGACGACGACCTGTCCCCGGCCGAGCAGGCCGAGGTGCTCGAGCTCGCCGCCGCGCTCAAGCAGGCGCCGTACGCACAGAAGCCCCTCGCCGGCCCGCGGACCGTCGCGATGATCTTCGACAAGCAGACGCTGCGCACCCAGGCCTCGTTCAGCGCCGGCATCGCCGAGCTGGGCGGGAACCCGATGACGGTCGACGGCCGCCTCGCCGGCATCGGCGAGCGCGAGTCGGTCGAGGACGTCGCCCGGGTCCTCGGCCGGCAGGCGTCCGTCATCGTGTGGCGCACCGGCGCCCAGGCGAAGATCGACGCGATGGCCGCCCACGCCGGCGTGCCCGTGGTCAACGCGCTGACCGACGACTTCCACCCCTGCCAGCTGCTCGCCGACCTGCTCACCGTCCGCGAGCACAAGGGCACCCTCCAGGGGCTCACCGCCGCGTTCGTCGGCGACGGGGCCTGCAACATGGGCAACTCCTGGCTGCTCGCCGGCGCCACCGCCGGCCTGCACGTCGTGGTGAGCACGCCGGAGGGCTACGAGCCCGCCGCCGGCGTCGTGGCCGCGGCCACCGACATCGCCGCCACCACCGGCGGCTCGGCCCGGCTCGAGCGCGACCCCGCCGTGGCCGTGGCCGGGGCCGACGTGGTCATCACCGACACCTGGGTGTCGATGGGCACCGAGGGCCAGGCGGCCGCGCGCCTCGCCGCACTGGCGCCGTACGCCGTCACCGCCGAGCTGCTCTCCGGCGCCAAGGACGACGCGATCGTCATGCACTGCCTGCCCGCCTACCGCGGCAAGGAGATCGACGCCGCGGTGATCGACGGGCCGCGGAGCGTGGTCTGGGACGAGGCGGAGAACCGCCGGCATGCCCAGAAGGCGATCCTCACCTGGCTCCTGGACCCCACATGAGCACCCCACGACGCCACTCGCTGCGCTCGCGCCGCCGCAGGGACCCCGCATGAGCACCGCCATCCGCCCCTCCACCAAGAGCGCCCGGCACCACGTGATCGCCGAGCTGGTCTCGCGTCACGAGGTCCGTTCCCAGAGCGAGCTCGCCGAGCTGCTGGCCGACAGCGGCCTGCACGTCACCCAGGCCACGCTCTCCCGGGACCTCGTCGAGCTCGACGCCGTCAAGGTCCGCGCCGCCTCGGGCGCGCTCGTCTACGCGGTTCCCGCCGAGGGCGGCGACCGACGACCGTCGGCACCGGGGGAGAGCGCCGCCGCCGCACACCGGATGGCCCGCCTTCTGGGCGAGCTGCTGGTCAGCGCGGAGGCGAGCGCCAACCTGGTCGTGCTCCGCACGCCTCCCGGTGCCGCCCAGTTCCTGGCCTCATCGCTCGACAAGACCGAGCTCGGCGACGTGCTCGGCACGATCGCCGGGGACGACACCGTGCTCGTGATCGGGCGCGACCCTGCCGGTGGCGACGCCCTCGCGCGCCGCTTCCTGGCCCTCGCCAACGACGACCCCACCGCCACAGACAGCACAGACAAGGACTCCGCACCGTGAGCAAGGTTCTCACCTCCCTTCCCGTTGGCCGCCGCGTCGGCATCGCGTTCTCCGGAGGCCTCGACACCTCCGTCGCGGTCGCCTGGATGCGCGCCAAGGGCGCCGTGCCCTGCACGTACACCGCCGACATCGGCCAGTACGACGAGCCGGACATCTCCGGCGTGCCCGAGCGGGCGATGCAGTACGGCGCCGAGCTGGCCCGCGCCGTCGACTGCCGCCGCGAGCTGGTCGAGGAGGGGCTGTCGGCCCTGGTCTGCGGCGCGTTCCACATCCGCTCCGGCGGCCGTGCGTACTTCAACACCACGCCGCTGGGCCGCGCCGTCACCGGCACCAAGCTGGTCCGCGCCATGCACGAGGACGGCGTCGACATCTGGGGCGACGGCTCGACGTTCAAGGGCAACGACATCGAGCGGTTCTACCGCTACGGCCTGCTGGCCAACCCGGCCCTGCTGATCTACAAGCCGTGGCTGGACGCCGAGTTCGTGCACGAGCTCGGCGGCCGCGCCGAGATGAGCCAGTGGCTCACCGAGCGCGACCTGCCCTACCGCGACAGCGAGGAGAAGGCGTACTCCACCGACGCCAACATCTGGGGCGCAACCCAAGAGGCCAAGACCCTGGAGCACCTCGACGTCTCCCTGGAGACCGTCGAGCCGATCATGGGCGTGAAGTTCTGGGACCCCTCCGTGCACATCGAGACCGAGGACGTCACCGTCCGGTTCGAGGCGGGCCGCCCGGTCGCGATCAACGGCAAGCACTACGAGGACCCGGTCGAGCTGGTCCACGAGGCCAACCTCATCGGTGGCCGGCACGGCCTCGGCATGTCCGACCAGATCGAGAACCGCATCATCGAGGCGAAGTCGCGCGGCATCTACGAGGCACCCGCTATGGCGCTGCTCTGGGTCGTCTACGAACGCCTCCTCAACGCCGTCCACAACGAGGACACCCTCGCCAACTACCAGCTCGAGGGCCGCCGCCTCGGCCAGATGCTCTACCAGGGTCGCTGGCTCGACCCGCAGGCGCTGATGCTGCGCGAGGCCATCCAGCGCTGGATCGCCTCCCTGGTGACCGGCGAGGTCACGCTGCGGCTGCGCCGCGGCGAGGACTACACCGTGCTGGCCACGTCGGGACAGCACTTCTCCTACCACCCGGACAAGCTCTCGATGGAGCGCACCGAGCACGCCGCGTTCGGTCCGAACGACCGGATCGGTCAGCTCACCATGCGCAACCTCGACATCGCCGACTCGCGCGCCAAGCTCGAGCTCTACGCGACCCAGCCGCTGCAGCAGGGCCAGGTCCTCGTCGAGCACGGGACCCTCTTCGGCAAGCTCGAGCCGGGCGGCGCCGATCGGATCGCCAGCAACCCCGCCGCCGAGGGCGACGCGGGTGACGCCGCCCTGGACAATGCCGCCATGGAGTTCGGGACCGACTGATGGCCTCCGACATCGGCAGGGAGGACACCGCGAAGCAGGCCGGCACCAACGAGGGCAAGCTGTGGGGCGGCCGGTTCGCCGGCGGCCCCAGCCCGCAGCTGGAGGCGTTGTCGAAGTCGACGCACTTCGACTGGCGGCTGACGCCCTACGACCTGGCCGGGTCGCGGGCGCACGCCAACGTGCTGCGTGCCGCCGGTCTGCTCACCGCCGGTGACCACGCCGAGCTGCTCCGCGGCCTGGACGTGCTGGGGAAGCGGTACGCCGACGGCTCGCTGCAGCCCTCGCCGGGCGACGAGGACGTGCACGGCGCCCTGGAGCGGCTGCTGCTGGACGAGGTCGGGCCGGATGTCGGTGGCCGGCTGCGGGCCGGCCGGTCCCGCAACGACCAGGTGGCCACGCTGTTCAAGGTCTACCTGCGCGACCACGCCCGGGTGATCGCGGATCTGGTCCTCGACCTGGTGGAGGCTCTGGAGACCCAGGCCGAGCGCCACCTCGGCGCGATCATGCCCGGCCGCACGCACCTCCAGCACGCCCAGCCGGTGCTGCTCAGCCACCACCTGCTGGCCCACGCCTGGCCCCTGGTCCGGGACCTCGAGCGGCTCCACGACTGGGACGCCCGCGTCGCCGGGGACTCGCCGTACGGCTCGGGCGCGCTGGCCGGGCAGAGCCTTGGCCTCGACCCCGAGGCGGTGGCGGCGGAGCTGGGCTTCACCGGCTCCAGCGCCAACTCCATCGACGGCACCGCGTCCCGTGACTTCGTGGCGGAGTTCGCGTTCGTGACCGCGATGATCGGCGTCGACGTCAGCCGGCTGGCCGAGGAGGTCATCCTCTGGGCGACCCGCGAGTTCGGCTTCGTGTCGCTGCACGACTCCTGGTCGACCGGGTCGAGCATCATGCCGCAGAAGAAGAACCCCGACATCGCCGAGCTGGCCCGCGGCAAGGCCGGACGGCTGGTCGGCAACCTGACCGGGCTGCTGGCCACGCTGAAGGCGCTGCCGCTGGCCTACAACCGCGACCTCCAGGAGGACAAGGAGCCGGTCTTCGACTCCGTGGACACCCTCGAGGTGCTGCTCCCGGCCTTCACCGGCATGGTCGCGACGCTCGAGTTCGACACCGCCCGGATGGCCGAGCTGGCCCCGCAGGGCTTCTCGCTGGCCACCGACATCGCTGAGTGGCTGGTCCGCCAGGGCGTGCCCTTCCGGGTGGCCCACGAGGTCGCCGGCGCGTGCGTGCAGCGCTGCGAGCAGCGGGGGATCGAGCTGCACGAGCTGCGCGACGACGAGCTGGCCGAGCTGAGCCCGCACCTGACACCGGCGGTGCGCGACGTGCTCACCGCCGAGGGCTCGGTGGCCTCCCGCGACGGGCGCGGCGGCACCGCCCCGCTCCGGGTCCGCGAGCAGCTCGCGGAGCTGGCGGCGACGATCAACGACCACCGTGGCCGGCTCGTCTGACCTGTCCGTGCTGGAGCGGCCGGCCCCCGAGGTCGCGCCGCTCCTGCTCGGCGCCACGCTGCGACACGGCGACCTACGGGTCCGGCTCACCGAGGTCGAGGCGTACGCCGGCCCGCTGGACCCCGGCTCGCACGCCTACCGCGGTCCGACCCCGCGCACCGAGGTGATGTTCGGGCCGGCCGGGTTCCTCTACTGCTACTTCGTCTATGGCATGCACGTGTGCGCGAACGTGGTCACCGGCCCCGAGGGCGAGGCGGGCGCGGTGCTGCTGCGGGCCGGCGAGGTGATCGGCGACGACGCCGGCCACCCCGCCCGCGGCCCGGCCCGGCTCTGTCGCACCCTGGGCATCACCCTCCAGGAGAACGGCACCGACCTGCGCTCCGGCCCGGTCACCCTGGAGCTGGCCGACCCGGTGCCCGCGAGCGCGGTCAGCACCGGCCCGCGGGTCGGGCTCCGGGCCGCGCCGGACACCCCCTGGCGGTTCTGGCTGACCGGTGAGCCCAGCGTCTCGACATACCGTCCGGCGGCACGTCGCCCCCGACGCTGACGCACAGCGCTTGTGGTCTGGGTCACACCGGGATAGGCATGGGGCATCCCCTCTCGGAGGTTCACTGATGACCCACACCCGTCGGCTGCCCCTGCTCGCTGCGCTCTCGACCACCCTGGTCGCCCTGCTCACCCCCGGACTCGCGTCCGTGCCGGTGGCCGAGGCGGGGCCACCGCACGCCTCGAAGGCGCCCCGTGCCCACGTCTGGATGACCACACCGGACGGGGCCGAGCGGCTGGCCGACCGCGGCACCGTGCCGTTCACGAAGGGCGCGTCCGACAAGCTCACGATCAGCGTCGACCCGAGCCTGCGCTACCAGCGGATGGACGGTTTCGGCGCCTCGATCACCGACTCGTCCGCCTCCCTGCTGATGGACCTCGCTCCGGCCACCCGCGAGGCGACGATGCGTGACCTGTTCGGCACCAACGGGCTCTCGTTCCTCCGCCAGCCGGTCGGGTCCTCTGACTTCGTGGACGGCCCGCACTACACGTTCGACGACGTGGCGAAGGGGGAGACCGACTTCGACCTCTCCGAGTTCACCATCGAGCACGACCGCGCCGAGATCCTGCCGCTGCTGCGCCGGGCGCTCGAGCTCAACCCCGGGCTCAAGGTGATGGGCACCCCGTGGAGCCCGCCGGCCTGGATGAAGGCCAACGACTCGCTCATCGGTGGCCGCATGAAGGACGACCCGCGGGTCTACCGGGCGTACGCCGACTACCTGGTGAAGTTCGTGGAGGCCTACGAGGCGGAGGGCGTCCCGATCTACGGGCTGACCATCCAGAACGAGCCGCAGAACCGGAACCCCGACGAGTACCCCGGCACCGACCTGCCGGTCCGGCAGGCCGCCGAGGTCATCACCCGGCTCGGACCGGCGCTGCGCCGCGCCGGCCTGGACACCAAGATCTTCGGCTACGACCACAACTGGTCGCTGCACCCCGCGGACGCCGAGTCCACCCCGCCGGGCGAGGACCCGGAGGCCGAGTACCCCACCGACCTGCTCGAGTCGTCGGCCGGTCGCTGGCTCGCCGGGACGGCGTACCACTGCTACGCCGGTGACCAGAAGCGGATGACCGAGCTCCACCAGCGCTTCCCGGGGAAGAGCATCTGGTTCACCGAGTGCTCCGGCTCGCACGATGCCGCCGACCTGCCGGACAAGGTCTTCCGGGACACGCTGACGTGGCACG
The DNA here is from genome assembly GCA_040512455.1 of Nocardioides sp. Lineage (GTDB taxonomy): Bacteria > Actinomycetota > Actinomycetes > Propionibacteriales > Nocardioidaceae > Nocardioides. The sequence goes on along the minus strand of JBEVFC010000127.1, from coordinate 4,179 downwards.
CCCGCAACCTCACCATCGGCACGACGCGGAACTGGGCGAAGTCGATGGTCACCTGGAACCTCGCGCTGCGCCCCGACGGCGGCCCGCACAACGGCGGCTGCGGCACCTGCACCGGCGTGGTCACCGTCCAGGGCGACGGCACGGTCACCCGCAACGCGGAGTACTACACGCTCGGCCACCTCTCGCGCTTCGTGGAGCCCGGCGCCCGGCGGGTGGCCAGCACCTCCTACGGCACCACCGCCTGGAACGGCATGCCGATGAGCTCGGCCTTCGTGAACCCGGACGGCTCGACGGCCCTGGTGGTGCACAACGAGCACGACAACCCGCGCACGATCGCGGTCGCGGTCGGTGGGCAGTCGTTCGACTACACGCTGCCCGGGGGAGCGCTGGCCACCTTCACCTGGCCGGTGTCCAAGGCCCTGTCCGGCGGGGACGCGCTGGTCGACCCGTGGACCACCACGGTGACCGCGAGCACCGGCGACGCCAGCGTCGCGGCTGACGACGACGGCGCCACCGCCTGGCGCACCGCCACCCAGCAGCGGGGCCAGTGGCTGCAGGTCGACCTGGGCAGCCGGCAGCGTGTCCGCAGCGTGACGCTGGACGCCGGCCCGTTGACCTACGGCTGGGAGTCGACCGGGGCCGCCTCCACCGAGGCGCCGGGGTCCTACCTGCTCCAGGTGAGCGCGGACGGCCGCCGCTGGACGGACGTGCGCCGCGGCCACGGCACCGGCCAGCTGACGGTGCTGAAGGTGCCGCGCAGCCCGATCCGCTACGTGCGTACGACGCTCACGGCGGACGCACCGGGTGGCTGGCAGGTCGCGGAGGTCCGGGTCCACCGCTGAGGGGCCTTGCCCGGTTCGCCGCGCTGCGGTTGGGTGGCGGTGACCGTCGACGGCCCACCCCGGGAGGCACCCATGGCCAGCAAGGACCACTTCCACAGCGTCGTCGCGTCGCTCCAGCCGGTGGTGCACGGCGTGGGCGAGGACCAGCTGGGGAAGGCGTCACCCTGCACCGACTGGACGGTCCGTGACCTGGCCAACCACTTCCTCGGCACGTCCGAGGCGATGCGCCGGGCCGGCGCCGGCGAGCAGCGGGACCCGCAGGACCCGTGGGGCACGTCGGGTGACCACATGAGCGCCGGGTGGCGTGACGACCTCTCCCACCAGCTCACCGGGCTCGCGGACGCGTGGACTCCGGCGGAGGCCTGGGAGGGGGAGCTCGACGGCATGCCCAAGCAGGGCATGGGCGACATGGCCTACGTGGAGGTGATGCTGCACGGCTGGGACCTCGCGCGGGCGACCGGGCAGGACCTCGTCTTCGATGACGACGCGGTCACGCAGGCCCGGGAGGTCATGGACCAGATCGGCCAGATGGGTCGCGAGCAGGGTGCCTTCGGCGACCTGGTCGAGGTCGACGACGGCGCCTCCTCCTGGGACCACGTCCTTGCCGAGGGCGGCCGCAACCCCGCGTGGAGCGCCGACTGAGCCGCGACCTGCGGCCCCTCGGGACGGCCGCCGCGGTCGCTCTCGTCAGCTGCTCCCTGCTGGCGCTCGCGGTCGGCCTGGGCTGGCTGGGCGCCGACGTCGGACGCGGCGCGAACTTCTGCGAGGCGGCGAGGGACGGCGTCGTCAGGCAGCCGGCCAACACGTTCTCCAACCTCGGCTTCGTGGCCGCCGGCCTGCTGGTCGCCTGGCAGGCCGGCCTCCCGCTCGGGATGCGCCGCGACCTCGCCACGGCGTACGCCTGCCTGGTCGTGGTGCTCGGTCCGGGTAGCGCCGCCATGCATGCGACCCAGACGGCTGTCGGTGGCCGCCTGGACATGGGCAGCATGTATCTCGTGGCCTCGTTCATCGCCGCGTACGCCGCGATGCGGTGGTGGCGACGGGGTCCGGGCTTCCTCGCCGCGCTGTTCGCGGCCGGTGTGCTGCTGTGCCTGCTGGTGGGGGAGTACGGCGGCACGCTGCCGGTCCTCCTGTACGCCGGCAACGTCGCCTTCGCGGTGCTGCTGCTGACCGGGGTGGCGCTCGAGGTGCTCATCCGCCGACGCGGGGAGACCCGCCTGCCGCTGGCCCCGGCCGGCCTCGCGCTGGGCTGCATGCTGGTCGCCTTCGCCGTCTGGAACGCCAGCCAGCACGGCTGGTGCGACCCCGACAGCCTCCTCCAGGGGCATGCCGTCTGGCACCTGCTGGGCGCGGCGGCGGCGTACCTCCTGTTCCGGGCCTACGCGGGCGAGACCGTCCGCGCCGCACAACCCGTTGGTCCTGCGGTGCGGCGATGAGGCAGGCTTGGCCCGAGACATCCACCCACGGAAGGCCCAGCGTGTCCCACGTACCCACCGTCCTCGATGACCTCGAGTGGCGCGGACTGATCGCCCACTCGACCGAGCTCGACGCGCTCCGCGCGGCGCTGGCCGAGGGGAGCGTCCGGTTCTACGTGGGGTTCGACCCGACCGCACCCAGCCTGCACATGGGCAACCTCGTGCAGATCCTGACCGCCAAGCGGCTCCAGGAGGCCGGCCACACGCCGTTCGCCCTGGTCGGTGGCGCCACGGGCATGATCGGCGACCCGCGGGACTCGGGGGAGCGGACGCTGAACTCGCTGGACACGGTCAAGGAGTGGGTCGACCGGGTCCGCCTCCAGATCGAGCCGTTCCTGACCTTCGAGGGACCGAACGCCGCGACGATGGTCAACAACTACGACTGGACCGCCTCGCTCTCGACGATCGACTTCCTGCGTGACATCGGCAAGCACTTCCCGGTCAACCGGATGCTGGCGCGCGACGTGGTGAGATCCCGTCTCGAGGACGGGATCAGCTACACCGAGTTCAGCTACATCCTGTTGCAGTCGATGGACTTCCTCAATCTCCACCGCGACTACGGCGTGACGCTCCAGTTCGGCGGCTCCGACCAGTGGGGCAACCTCACCGGCGGCGTCGAGCTGATCCGCCGTGCCGACGGGGGCAAGGCACACGCCTTCGCGACACCGCTGGTCACCAAGGCGGACGGCACGAAGTACGGCAAGACCGAGGGCGGCGCCCTCTGGCTCGACCCCGAGATGTTGTCGCCGTACGCCTTCTACCAGTTCTGGCTCAACGCCGAGGACGAGAAGGTCGGCGAGCTCCTGCGCATCTTCACCTTCCTGTCCCGCGAGGAGATCGAGGAGCTCGACAAGCAGACGGCCGAGAAGCCGTGGGCGCGGGCCGGGCAGAAGGCGCTCGCCGAGCAGGTGACCTCGCTGGTGCACGGCGAGGAGGAGACCCGGCGGATCCAGGCCGCGTCGGCGGCGCTGTTCGGCGGGGGAGACCTCCGCGAGCTGAGTACGTCGACGCTCGCCGCCGCACTCCGGGAGGCCGGGGCCGCGAGGGTGGACAGGTCCGCGGGGATGCCCGACATCGTCGCCCTGCTGGTGACCGCCGGACTGGCCAAGAGCAACGGCGAGGCCCGCCGCACCGTCAAGGAGGGCGGCGCCTACCTCAACAACACCCGCGTCGAGGACCCCGACTTCGTGCCCACGGACGCGGACCTCATCGGCGGCTCCTGGCTGGTGCTGCGGCGTGGCAAGAAGACCATCGCCGGCGTCGAGATCGGCTGATCCACGCCCGACAGCGCCGGCAAGGCACCCTCCGGGTGGTCTATCGACCACCTGACCTGCGGAAACACCCGTTGTGGCCCGGGTCACGTCGATTCGATTTGACGGTCTTGGGGCACCCGTCTAATGTTTCACCTGTCGCCAGGGAGCGGCGGGATGGAACGGCCGAGAGGCCGGGCCTCCGGCCCCGGGAGACCACCCCTCCACACCACCTTTCGAGGCTGGACGTGTGCACGCCTAGAGCGGCCACCAAGGACTCGGATCTTCCGTGGTGTTCAGGACCGGGAAACGAAGGGCCGAATTGCGTGCCCGGAGTGAGACCGGTAGGTTTTACCAGGTTGCCCCAGTGGTTCGGCCGGAAGGCTGGGCTGTGGTGCGCGCTTGATCCTTGAGAACTCAACAGTGTGTCAAAAGTCGACGAATTAGTTTGTTTTACCCGTCGGCATGGTGGATGGCCCTCTTTTTGGGGGTTGTTTGTTGTGTTGATGGTTCCTTTGGTAAGAAACGATGATTCCGACAATTTTTGTCGGCGATTCGGTCTCTTGCCGGGACAACATCCAGAATTGACTGTTCAGCCTTTGGTTGGATGGT
>JBEVFC010000106.1:0-11570 GCA_040512455.1 Nocardioides sp. | reverse complement strand
GGCGGGCGTCCACCATGGGGCTGGACTCGTCCACGCGACGACCGATGCGCGAGACGATCTTGTCGATGGTGCGGCGCAGGTGACTCTCGTCGGTGAAGTAGGCGTCGGCGAGGGTGAGCTTGCCGCGCCGCTCCAGGTAGATCTGGCGAGGACCGTTGACCATCACCTCGGTGACGTCCGGGTCGCGGAGGAACGGCTCGATCGGACCGTAGCCCAGGATGTCGTCGGTGATCTCGAGGGTGACCTGCGTGCGGTCGGCGCTGCTCAGCGGCCGCTCCTGGGCTCCGATCACCTCCTTGAGCACCTGCCGGACCCGGGCGGCCAGGTCCTCCTGGTCGATGTTGGCGTCGTACAGCTGGGGACCGAGCTGCTTGAGCAGCTCGGTGTGCACGGTCGACTTGAGCTCCTCGATCCGGCCCTGGGCGTGGGTCGCGGCGAGCGCGCGGCGCCGGCCGATGGAGGCATCCGGCCCGCTGTCGCCCGGGCCTCCGGCTGCGGCCACTGCTCGGCGGGTGGCGAGGTCGAACGTGCTGACCGGAGGCTCCTCCGAGGGGGCTGCTGGAGGGAGGGCCGGCAGGGTCGCGGTGACGGCGACACTCTCGGGCGCCGGCGGGACGGTGTCGCCGGGCGTGTTGACGGCTGCGTTGACGGGCGCGGCACCCTCGGGCTCACCGGCCTGGATGCGGGCGAGCCGATCGCGAAGACTGCTCACAACTATCTCCTGATCCTGAGGCGACGACCGCGGGGACGCTCGCTGGCGTGGGAGTGCTCGCTCCGGGGCGACAGCGATCGCTCGTCGCCCAGTCCCTCGGCCAACCGCTGGGCGAGCTGGCGGAACGCCTTGCTGGCCGGGTGGTTCGGGCTGGACACGACGATCGGCGTACCCGAGTTGGTGGCGGCGGCGATGTCCGTCGACGTGGGAATGGGGATCGACACCGGCATCGAGAGGATCTGCTCGACCTTGCTGTCGTCGATGCCCACGGCGTCGTCGGCCCGGTTGAGCACCAGGTGCCGATGGTCCACCGCGATGCTGAGCAGATCCAGGGTCTCCAGAGCGACCTTGACGTTCTTGAGCGTGGGCACGTCCAGGGTGGCGATGATCACGCACTCGTCGGTCTCGTCCAGCGCCTGCAGGGTGATCTCGTCGAAGCTGGGGCAGGTGTCCACGACAACGTAGTCGAACTCCTGCTTGAGGGTGCGCAGCAGGCGGGCCACCAGGGTCGCCGACACCCGGTCGCGGGCATCCGGACCCGACGGGGCCGCCAGGACCATCAGCGAGTCGGCATGCCGGGTGAGCAGGCCCTCGACCATCGAGTAGTCCAGCAGCTCCTCGGCGCCGATGGCTTCCTCGATGGTGTGGGCGGGGAACAGCTGCATCGTGATCGCGACGTCGCCGAAGGCGAGATCGAGGTCGACCAGACAGACCTTCCGGCTGCCGTGGTCGGACAGGGCGAGCGCGAGGTTCACCGACGTCGTGGTCTTGCCGACACCACCCTTGGGGGAGAACACGGTGATCACGTGACCGATGGTCGAGTCCGTGGAGCCTCCGTGCAGAGCGGTCCACAGCTGTTCGGCGCGGGCGACGGACTCCACGATGGCGCCGCTGTCGTCGAGGCGGACCACGTCCCGGCAGCCGGCCCGCATGGCGCGGTACAGCCCGTCGCTGTCCACGGTCGGGCGGACCAGGATCACGCTGGTCGACGGGTGGGTGAACCGGAGCGACTCCCCGATCGCGAGGGCGTCGTCCAGGGCGATGCTGGGCCCGATCACGACGGCGTACTCGGTGCTTCGGTGGCCCAGCCAGGCGGTGAGGGCATCGGGCCCGCTGACGTGGTGCGTGCCGGGCGGCAGCGCCTCGATCAGGCCCTCGACGGCCTGCGGGTCGGGTTCGACGATGACGGTCATGGAGTTACCTCACTGGAAGAGGTTGGCCTGGGAGAACCCGGGCGACTGGGCGAGCGAGGTGTCCTTGGTGAGCAGGCCGAACGCGAGCTCACCGTTGCGCGCGGCGAAGATCACCCGCTCGGCGTCCCGCTGCTTCACCGCGAGGGTCATCAGCGTGCGCGGAAGCTCCTCGACGATCTGCTCGCCGTCGCCGGAGGTCTTGGTCGACTTGATCGTGGAGGTGGTGCCGACGCCGAGCACGGTCACCCGGTCCATGAGTGTGCGGGCGAACGGGGCACCGCCCGAGCTGCCGCCGTCGCCGGTCATGAAGATGGAGACCTCGGAGCCCGGGTTGACGAAGCCGGCGACGCGGGCCGGGTCGGTGAGGTTGACGGAGATCGCCATCATGCCCTTGGGGATGGCGAGTGACGTGGGCGCCTCCACCTGGCCGGACCACTTGGCGGCGATGATCTGCTCACCGGGGTAGATGGCCTGGGTGGCGACGAGCCCGCGCAGCGAGGTCAGGTCGGTCTGCGAGCCGTCGAGCACCTGGTCCCGGGCGACCGACTCGAGCTGGAACTTGCTCGCCTGCGTCGCCGCGTCGAACGACTCGCCGGCCTCGATGGGCTTGACCGCCCGGAGGACCTGAACGGCGTCGTAACGCTCGTTGGCACGGGACTCGGCACCCTGCACGTACAGGAAGACCATCAGGGTCCCCATGGCCGCGATGGCGGCGGCCACGACCAGAAGAATCTTTCGACGACCCATGGGTGGGACCTCATTCGTGTTCGGGCCGGAAGGCTCGGCTCAGGGGTGGTGTGCGCCCCGACCTTGCCGCAGCGGTGTCACACGTGGCTCATTCTTTCCCACAGATGATCACTATTTACTAGTAATGCCCGAAATATTGGTCAGGAGGGGTACCCAAGAGGGCTACGCCGCTGGACTGATCACCCGATACCGGCGAACGGAGCCTTCCGGTTGTGTGGCGGGGCTACCGGTCGTACAGGGCGGCGACGTCGTCGCGGAACTCCCGCATCACGACGCTTCGCTTGAGCTTGAGGCTGGGGGTGAGCTGCCCACCCTCCTCGGTCCAGTCGTCCGGGAGGACCACGAACTTCCGGATCGACTCCGCCTGGGAGACGGCGCTGTTCGCGTCCTCGACCGCCGCCTCGATCTCGGCCCGCAGGTCGGGGTCGTCCACGTGGTCGGCGACGCTGCCGCTCTTGCCGTGCGCCTCCGCCCAGGCCGGGAACGACTCGGGGTCGATGGTGACCAGGACCGCGATGAACGGCTGCCCGTCGCCGACCACCATGAACTGGCTGACCAGGGCGTGGGCACGGAGGCGGTCCTCGAGCACGGCGGGAGCGACGTTCTTGCCGCCGGCGGTCACGAGGATCTCCTTCTTGCGCCCGGTGATCCGCACGAAGCCCTCGTCGTCGACCTCGCCGACGTCGCCAGTGTGGAACCAGCCGTCCCGCTCCAGCGCCTCGGCGGTGGCGGCCTCGTCGTTCCAGTAGCCGGCGAACACCTGGCCGCCGCGGAGCAGCAGCTCACCGTCGTCGGCGACGCGGGCGGCGGTGCCGGGGAGCGGCCGGCCGACGGTGCCGATCTTGTGGGCATCGGGGAGGTTCACGGTGACTGCCGCGGTGGTCTCGGTGAGGCCGTAGCCCTCGAGGATGGTCAGGCCGACGCCGCGGTAGAAGTGACCGAGCCGCTCGCCGAGCGGCGCGCCGCCGGAGACGGCGTACGAGCAGCGGCCACCGAGGGTGGCCCGGAGCCGTGAGTAGACGAGCCGGTCGAAGGCCGCGTGGCGGGCGCGCACCCGGAGCGGGACCCGCCCGGCGTCCTTGGCGCGGCTGAAGGCGATGGCCGTGCCGGCGGCCCGGTCGAAGATCTTGCCCCTGCCGTCGGCGGTGGCCCGCTGGGAGGCGGTGTTGAACACCTTCTCGAAGACGCGGGGGACCGCGAGGATGAAGGTCGGCTGGAACGCCCCCAGGTCCGCGACCAGGTTCTTGATGTCGGCGGAGTGCCCCATCCGCACCCGGGCCTTGACGCAGCCGATCTGGATGATGCGGGCGAACACGTGGGCCAGCGGCAGGAAGAGCAGGGTCGAGGCGTCGTCGTCGTCGGTCGGGGCGAACAGCGCGTCGAGCTCGGGCACGGCCACGCCCAGCTCGAACATGAAGTTGCCGTGGGTGAGCATGCAGCCCTTGGGTCGCCCCGTGGTGCCGGAGGTGTAGATCAGGGTCGCCAGGTCCAGCGGGGTGGCGGCCGTACGGCGCTTCTCGAGCTCGCCGTCCGACACGTCGGCTCCTAGCCGCCTCAGCACGTCGACCGCGTTGTCGTCGAAGGTCCACACGTGCCGCAGCTCCGAGAGGTCGCCGCGGTTCTCGCTGATCCGGGCCAGGTGGGCGCGGCCCTCGGCCACCACCGCCCGGGCGCCGGAGTTCTCCAGGATCCAGCCGATCTGCTCGGCGGACGAGGTCTCGTAGACCGGGACCGTCACCGCACCCGCGAACCAGATGGCGTAGTCCAGCAGGGTCCACTCGTACCGCGTCTTGGAGATCAGCGCGACGCGTTCCCCCACCTCGATGCCGGCGGCGACCAGGCCCTTGGCCACGGCCGTGACCTCGTCGCGGAAGCGGGCCGCGGTCACATCCACCCAGCCGTCGGGCGTCTGGCGACTCAGGACGATCGCCTCGGGGTGGTCCTGGGCGTTGCGCACCACGTCGTCGGTGAGGTTGCCGGTGGCGGGGATCTCCACCGTCAGAGGGGTCGAGAACTCACGCACGCGGTACTCCTTGGGACGGGCTGTTGCACGGCACGTTACCGGCGCCGAGTCGGCCCTCGGTATCCGGTACGCTCGCTCCTCTCAGGGAGCGATCCGTGATCGACAGCTGAACGTAGGGGACCTCGATGGCCGAACAGACCACCTCGTCGATCGTCGTCGACGCCCCGCCGGCGTCCGTGATGGCGGTCATCGCCGACTTCCCGGCGTACCCCGCCTGGGCGAAGGGCGTGAAGACTGCCGACGTGCGCAGCACCAACGCAGACGGGTCCGCCGACCAGGTCTACTTCGAGCTCGACGTCTCCCCGATCAAGGACGAGTACACCCTCGCCTACGACTGGGACGGCGACCGGCAGGTCACCTGGAAGCTGGTCCAGGGCAAGATGCTGCGCGCGCTCGACGGCGCCTACGTGCTCCGTGACCTGGGCGACGGATCGACCGAGGTCACCTACCGCCTCGCCCTGGACGTCTCCATCCCGCTCATCGGCATGCTCAAGCGCAAGGGCGAGAAGATCCTCATCGACACCGCGCTCAAGGGGCTGAAGAAGCGCGTCGAGTCGACCGCCCTGTGACCCGGGTGGTCTGAGTGCGCATCCTCCTGTTCACCGGAAAGGGTGGCGTGGGCAAGTCGACCGTGGCGGCCAGCACGGCGGCGCTCGCCGCATCGCGCGGGCAACGCACCCTGGTGCTGTCCACCGACGCCGCGCACTCGCTGGCCGACGCCTTCGGGGCACGGGTCGGCTCCGAGCCGACCGAGGTGGCGCCGCGGCTCTTCGTGCAGCAGGTTGACGCGCAGCGGCGCTTCGAGCAGTCGTGGGCCGACATCCAGGGCTATCTGCTGACGGTGCTCGACGTCGCGGGCGTGGACCCGGTCGCCGCGGAGGAGCTGACGGTCATCCCCGGGGCCGAGGAGGTGCTCGCGCTCCTGGAGCTCCGCCTCCACGCGCAGTCGGGGGAGTGGGACGTGATCGTCGTCGACTGCGCCCCGACCGCCGAGACGCTGCGGCTGCTCGCGCTCCCCGAAGCCCTCGGCTGGTACATGCAGCGGGTCTTCCCCTTCGAACGCCGTGTCGTCAAGGCGCTCAAGCCCATGCTCACCCGCGCCGCCGGGGTGCCGATGCCGGGTGACTCCGTGTTCGACGCGATCGAGCGGCTGCACGCCGAGCTCGAGGAGGTGCGGCTGCTGCTGGCCGGGCCCGACGCGAGCGTCCGCCTGGTGCTCACCCCCGAGACCGTCGTGCTCGCCGAGGCGCGTCGGTCGTTCACCACGCTCTCGCTGTTCGGCTACCGCGTCGACGGAGTGGTGGCCAACCGGGTGTTCCCCGACACCGAGGGCGACGCGTGGCGGGCCGGCTGGGTCGCGGCCCAGACCAAGGTGCTGGAGGAGGTCGAGCAGTCCTTCGCCGGCCTGCAGATCTGGCGCTCGGTCTACCGCTCGGGCGAGCCCGTCGGGGTCGACGCGCTGATGACCCTGGCCACCGAGGTGTACGACGGGGCCGACCCGCTGGCCGCCCCCGAGGGCGACGGTCCGCTGATGGTGACCCGCAACGCCGCCGGCGCGATGCTGCGGCTGTCCCTGCCGTTCGTGACCAGGGGGGAGGTCGACCTGGCCCGTCACGGTGACGAGCTGGTGGTGACCGTCGGGTCCTACCGCCGGCTCCTCTCGCTGCCCGCCGGACTGGCCCGGCACACGGTCACGGGGGCGCGGGTCGAGGACGGGGCGTTGCAGGTCAGATTCGAGGAGCGAACGGCGTGAGCGAGGACAACGGCCGCACGGACGGCCCCGGCAACGGTGACGGCGGCGACGGCGATGAGGTGGGCTCGCTCTCCGAGGAGGCGGTCAAGCTCCTGGGAGCCCTGTCCGGATGGGCCAGGACGCACGGTGGCGATCTCGGCCAGGGCCTCTCCGACATCGCCTCGGCCGCGATGCAGGACGTCGACGAGCACATCGCGACCGGAGCACCCGAGTGCCGCTACTGTCCGGTGTGCCGGGTGGTGCACGTCGTGCGCGACGTCAGCCCGGAGGTGCGCACCCACCTGATGATGGCGGGCGCGAACCTGATGCAGGCCGCGGCCGCGCTGATGGCGACCGCGGTGCAGGATGACAAGAGCCGCGGGAGCGGCGGGGTCGAGCGGATCGACCTGGACGACGACTGGCCGGAGGACTCATGAACACCCCACACGAATCCTCGCTTCGCTGCGGTTCGCGCAGGGACCCCGCATGAGCTTCACGATCGGTGTCGACATCGGCGGCACCAAGATCGCGGCCGGGCTCGTCGACCAGGACGGCGCGGTCGTCGAGCAGGCCAAGGTCGACTCGCCCGCGACCGACGCGGATGCGATCGCCGCGGCCGTCGAGGACGTCGTACGACGCCTCCGGAACGGCCACGACGTGGACGCCGTCGGGGTCTCCGCAGCCGGCTTCGTGGACGCCCGCAGGGCGAGCGTCATGTTCGCCCCCAACATCTCCTGGCGCGACGTCGAGCTCAAGGCCGACCTCGAGCGGCGCACCGGCCTGCCGGTCGTCGTCGAGAACGACGGCAACGCCGCCGCCTGGGGCGAGTTCGCGTTCGGTGCGGCCCAGGACGACAGCGACGACCTGCTGCTGGTCACCGTCGGCACCGGCATCGGCGGTGGGCTGGTCATGGACGGCCAGCTCTACCGCGGGACGTTCGGGGTGGCCGGCGAGGTCGGGCACATCCGGGTCGAGCGCAACGGCCGGCTCTGCGGTTGTGGCCTGCACGGCTGCCTCGAGCAGTACGGCAGCGGCAGCGCTCTGGTGAGCGACACCCGGGCCGCCGTCCGCGACGGCGCCGACGGCGCCTCCGCACTTCTGGACCAGGCCGGGGGAGACCCCGACCGGATCACCGGTCCGATGATCACCCTCGCCGCCCAGGCGGGTGACGCCTTCGCCCAGGAGCGTCTCGCCGTCCTGGGCGGCTGGCTCGGCGAGGGGATCGCCTCGCTGGTGGCCGTCCTGGACCCGGGCGTCATCGTCATCGGTGGTGGCGTCAGCGTGGCCGGGGACCTGCTGCTCGACCCGGTGCGGCGGACGCTCGAGGAGAACCTCACCGGCGGCGGGCACCGACCGGTCGCCGACGTGCGGGCGGCGACGCTCGGCAACGACGCCGGCATGATCGGCGTCGCGCACCTGGCCGCACCCCCGCGCTCCTGACGCCGCGCATGACTCGTTAGGACTACCGCGAGTGGTCCGACTCGTCTGTTTTGGCTCCTGACGCCACGATTCGCCGTACTGGAAACCTCTCCTCGCTGTACGGTTCGGACGGATCAGGAGAGGGGGACCACGTGTTCCGTGGCAGTCGCACAGCCCGCAAGGGTGATCAGCGCGGCGCGGTGGCCGTCGAGGCCGCCCTCGTGCTGCCCATCCTCGTCCTGATCCTGTTCGGGATCATCGAGTACTCGCTGGTCTTCCGCGACTCGCTCTCGATCACCTCGGCCACCCGTCAGGGGGCCCGCGTCGCGTCCGCCGCGGCCGACGCCGGGCCCGGGGTCTGCGAGACCGGGCCGACGGCACCCCCCTGCGCGCCGGCCGGCACCCCGGCGCTGGCCCAGGCCGCCGCCGACGCCATCCAGCGGGCGGGATCGGCGATGCCGAAGGACACCATCGACTACATCCTGGTCTACAAGGCGAACAACAAGGGCTTCCCCGGCGCCGCCGGCAACACCACCATGCCGACGTCCTGCGCGGGCTACGCGTCGTGCGTGATGTTCGTGTGGCGACCGTCCGCGGACGCGTTCCGCTACCAGAGCGGCACCTGGGACTCGCGGACCATCAACGCCTGCGTCAACGAGTCCGACACGCTCGGGGTGTACATGCACGCCACGCACGACATGGTGTCCGGCTTCTTCGGCCAGACCAAGACGCTGCAGGACCGCGCGGTGATGAAGTTCGAGCCCCTGCCCGAGGACTCCTGCAAGTCCACGCGACCGGTGCCGCACCCATGAGGGCCCGGCGGGACGAGAAGGGCGCCGCGGCGATCATCGCCATCATGGTCGTGGCGTTCCTGTTCGCGGGGCTGGCCGCCCTGTCCGTCGACGTCGGGCAGGCCTACTCCCAGATCGGCCGCGCCCAGAAGGCGGCCGACGCGGCCGCCCTGGCCGGCGTCACCTACATGCCGCAGGACTTCGCGTCGGCGTCGGCGACCGCGCTCGACGTGGCGGCGCGCAACGGCTTCCCCAACGGGGGGAACATCACCGTGGACGTGCGTCCGGGCTCGCGGCCGAGCGAGCTCCGGGTGACGATCAGCACCCGCTTCACGAACTCGTTCGGCAAGATGATCGGCGTTCCCACCACCACCATCAGCCGCAGCGCGCTGGCCGACTACACCGGGCCGCAGCCGATGGGCAGCCCGTGCAACACCCTCGGCAACGAGCCGGCCGGCTCCGCCGGTGCCGGCCCCGTTGCCTCCCAGCTCTCCGTGCCCGCCGGGGCCACCTGCCCGCGCCTGCCCCAGTTCTGGATGACCGTGCACGGCCCGAACGTCTACAAGACGCAGGGCGACGAGTACCACGTCCGGACCTGCCAGGGCGGCGAGTCCGGCTGCTCGGCCGCCAAGGCCAACACCGAGTACCGCCCGGAGGGCTACTTCCTGCTGGTACGGGTCGCCCCGGCCGCGGTCGGGTCCGCCGTGACGCTGCAGCTCTACGACCCGGCGTACGTCTCGACCACGTCTGACTGCGGGAGCATCCCGACGGGAAACATCACCAGCAACGACTGGAACGACTACGCCACGACGGATGCGAAGACCCGGTACGCCAACTCCTCCAACGAGTGGTGCACCGGCGACGACCCGAACTCCTCCCTGCGTGTGGGCAGCGAGACGCCGACGATCACGTCGTACGCCCTTCGTGGCCCCACCCAGGACTTCAACCCCCTGTCGTCCACCCCCATGAGCGGCTGCACGCGGCAGTACCCCGGGTACACGACGCCGACGGCCAACCAGCTCAAGAAGGGGAACGCCTCCTACAACGAGAACCTGGCGCGGGTGTTCCACCAGTGGGTGCCGCTGTGCACCTTCACGCCGACGAAGTCCGGCGACTACTACCTGCAGGTCAGGACAAACGTCCCGATGGGCGGCACCGTCAACGACACGGGCTCCTACAAGCCTTCCAGCGCGACCACCAGCGCGGTCGCCACCCAGACCGGCGACAACACCACGGTCACCGGGAACGGCAGCAACCGCTTCGCGGTCCGCGCGTTCGGAGGGCCGGCGGCATCGGTGTCCGTCTCGGCGTACGGCAAGATGCCGATCTTCGCCAACGCCAACACAGCCGCACCCACCTTCAACCTGATCCGGGTGCTGCCCGGAGCGGCGGGCAAGTCGCTGGTGTTCAGCTTCTTCGACGTCGGCGACGCCGCCTCCAGCGGCACCCTGACGGTCCTCCGCCCGACCGAGGCCACCGGCAACGCACTCACCAACTGCCTCGCCAGTGGCTTCAAGACGCAGACCCTCTCGACGTGCTCGATCGGCGGGATCAGCTCGAGCGCCGGGTGGAACGGCCAGGGCGAGAACATCGTGGTGCCGATCCCGGCCAACTACACGTGCAACTACACGAGTCCCGCCGGTTGCTGGTTCCGCGTGCAGGTGAACTTCGGTACCGGTTCGGTGACGGACGCGACGACATGGACCGCCTCGGTCCGAGGAGACCCGGTCCGTCTGCTCGAATAGGCCCATGACTCGAACCCCGTCGGCCCAGTCGGTGTACATCGGTGTCGACGTGGGTGGCACCAAGGTGCTGGCCGGAGTCGTGGACGAGCTCGGGCAGGTCGTCCGCACGGCGCGAGGGTCGACGCCGGGCCGGCGCGTCGACGCACGGATGGTGGAGGACACGCTCACCGAGACCGTCCGCGAGGTCGCCGGAGACGACGAGATCGCGGGCGTGGGCGTGGCGGCAGCGGGTTTCGTCGATGCCGAGGGAGAGCGGGTGATGTTCGCCCCGCACCTGCCCTGGCTGGACGCCCCGGTGCGGGAGACGCTGGAGAAGCGCTGGGGCGTCCCCGTGGTCCTGGAGAACGACGCCACCGCCGCGGCCCACGCCGAGGTGACGTACGGCGCCGCGCGCGACGCCCGGCACGCGATCCTCGTGACGCTGGGCACCGGCATCGGCGGCGGGATCGTGCTCGGTGGGCGGATGCACCGCGGGATGAACGGCATGGCCGGCGAGTTCGGTCACATGCAGGTGGTTCCGGCCGGTCTGTCCTGCCAGTGCGGCGGGCGGGGCTGCTGGGAGCAGTACTGCAGCGGCAACGCGCTGGTCCGGTTTGCCCGCGAGCACTTCGAGACCCGCCCCAGCATGCTCGAGGAGATGTGCGGCGGCAACCCGCAGGTGCTGACCGGGGCGATGGTGACCGAGGCGGCCGCGGCGGGGGACCTGCTGGCGCACGAGGCGTTCGCCGAGATCGGCGACTGGCTGGGGGTGGGGCTGGCCAACCTCGTCGCGGCGTTCGACCCCGACTTCCTGGTCATCGGCGGCGGCGTCTCGGCCGCGGGCGAGCGGCTGCTCGAACCCGCACGCACGGCCCTGCTGCGCTCCCTGGTCGGTGTCGGCCACCGCGTCGTGCCGCCGGTGCTCCCGGCCGCACTGGGTCCCGAGGCGGGGCTCGTCGGGGCCGCTGACCTGGCGCGTCAGCTGCGGCGGTAGGACGGCACCAGCTCGATGGCCAGCTGCTCGAGGAACAGCCCGACGTCGGTGACGATGCCGCGTGCCTGCGAGGAGCCGCGGTCCGAGAGCTTGGTGACCGTTGCCGGGTTGATGTCGACGCAGACCAGCGGGATCGTGGCCGGGAGGATGTTGCCGGTGGCGACCGAGTGCAGCATGGTGGCCACCATCAGGCAGAAGCCGACGTCCTTGATCTGGGCCCGCATCGCCCGCTGGC
>JBEVFC010000088.1:0-19235 GCA_040512455.1 Nocardioides sp. | reverse complement strand
TGCGGCCCCTCGTCCATCCGGAGCTCCAGCAGGAAGCGGTAGGCCTCGCCCACGACCGGACCGGGGGGCACCTCGAGGATCTCCATGATCTGCTGCCCGTCGAGGTCCGGCCGGATCGAGGCCAGCTCCTCCTGCTCGGACAGCCGCGCGATCCGGGCCTCGAGGTCGTCGTAGGTCTTCCGCAGGCGGTCGGCCTTGCGCTGGTTGCGGGTGGTGCAGTCGGCGCGGGTCAGGATGTGCAGCCGCTCGAGCTGGTCTCCGGCGTCGCGGACGTAGCGCCGCACCGCGGAGTCGGTCCACTCCCCCGACCCGTAGCCGTGGAAGCGCAGGTGCAGCTCGACCAGCTTGGCCACCGCGGCCGTCTCGTCGTTGGAGAACCGCAGCGCCTGCATCCGCTTGCGGGTCAGCTTCGCCCCGACCACGTCGTGGTGGTGGAACGTGACGGTGCCGTCGTCGACGAACTTGCGGGTCCTCGGCTTGCCGACGTCGTGCATCAGCGCCGCGAACCGCGAGACGAAGTCCGGACCGCCGAGCCGGTCCTCGAGGTCGATCGACTGCTCGAGCACGGTGAGGGTGTGCTCGTAGACGTCCTTGTGCCGGAAGTGCTCGTCGCGCTCGAGCGCCAGGGCCGGCAGCTCCGGGAGGACGTACGCCGCCAGGCCGGTGTCGACGAGCAGGGTCAGCCCGCGCCGGGGCCACGGGGCGCAGACCAGCTTGACCAGCTCGTCGCGCACCCGCTCGGCGGACACGATGGTGATCCGGTCGGCCATCGCGGTCATCGCGGCGACCACCTCGGGGGCGACCGTGAAGCCGAGCTGCGCGGCGAACCGGGCCGCCCGCATCATCCGCAACGGGTCGTCGGAGAAGGAGTCCTCGGGGGTGCCCGGGGTGCGCAGCACCCGGGCGGTCAGGTCGACGACGCCGCCGAACGGGTCCTCGAAGACCCGGCCGGGCAGGCTCATCGCCATCGCGTTGACGGTGAAGTCCCGGCGACCGAGGTCACCGGGGAGCGAGTCGCCGTAGTCCACCTCGGGCTTGCGGGAGGACGGGTCGTAGGTCTCCGAGCGGTACGTCGTGATCTCGATCTGCCAGTCGTCCTTGCGGGCACCGATGGTCCCGAACGCGCGACCCATGTCCCAGATCGCGTCGGCCCAGCCCTTGAGCAGCCTCTCGGTGACCTCCGGCCGGGCGGAGGTGGTGAAGTCGAGGTCGCTCTGCAACCGGCCGAGCATCGCGTCGCGCACCGGACCGCCCACCAGGGCCAGGGTGTGGCCCGCGGCGGTGAACCGGGCACCGAGCTCGTCGAGCACCGGACCGATCCGGTCCAGCTCGGCCTCGACGGTCCGCTGGACGTCCGAGATGAGCAGCGGCGGCAGGGCGGGGTCGGACACGGGAGACAAGGGTAGTCGTGCCGGACCGGGGTGGCCCGGGTGGCCGTCCCCGGCGGCTAGAGTCGACGCCGTGATCCGACCGGTGGCTGTGCTCCTTGCGCCACTGGTCGCCATCGGCACCCTCCTCGTCCCGCTGGGCGCCCCGGTCGGCGCCGCCCACCCCGCTGCCGAGGCCACCGTCGCGACCGTCACGACGGCCACCAGCACGGCCCGGCACGCCGCCACCCAGGACCTCGAGGTCGGCCTCGACGCGCTCACCCCCTCGGTGCTGCCGAAGTCCGGCCCGGTCACCATGCGCGGCACCGTCACCAACACCACGTCCGAGACCCTGACCGACGTCAACGTGCACCCGCTGACGTCGTACTCACCGATGACCTCGGCCCGCGAGATCGAGGTCTCCGTCGAGTCGGACCCCGAGGCCTACATCGGCTCGCGGATCATCACCAGCGGCCTCTTCGACAGCGTCGGCGACCTGGCTCCCGGGCAGTCCGCCGGCTGGCGGGTCCGGATCCCCGTCGCGGAGCTGCAGATCAGCGGCGAGGAGGGCGTGTACTGGATCGGCGTCCAGGTGCTCGGCGCCGACGAGACCGGGGCCCGCGAGGTCCACGGCCGGGCGCGCTCCTTCATCCCTCTCGTCGAGGGCAGGCACAAGGCGGTGCCGACCTCGGTGATCCTGCCGGTACGCCGGCCGGTGCAGCGCACCGCCGAGGGCCGGGTCGCCCGGGCCGACGAGTGGGCCAGCGAGCTCGACCCCGGCGGCCGGCTCTCCAACCTCGCCGCGTTCGTGCGCTCCTCCGGCACCGCGCCGGTCACCTGGTTGATCGACCCGGCCGTGCTCGACGCCGTGGACCAGCTGGCCCTCGGCAACGCCAAGCGCAGCCTCGAACCCACCGAGCCCGCGCCCGGTGAGGACGACGCCGAGCAGCAGGCCGACGAGGCCGAGGCGCAGGCCGCGGAGGCCGAGGCCAACGGCCTGCCGGTGGCGGCGAGCTGGCTCGAGGACGTGCAGTCGCTGACCGCGCGGAACCCGGTGCTGGCGCTGCCGTACGGCGACCTCGACGTCGCCGCCGCCGCGCGCTACGCCCCCGGCCTCTACAACCAGGCCCGGTCCGTCTCCAACGAGGTGCTCGGCGGGCTCGACATCGAGTCGGCCCCCGCCATGGTGCCGCCCAGCGGGCTGATCAACCCGGCCGGTCTCGGGCTGACCCCGTTCGACACCGAGATCTTCCTGTCCGACGAGGCGCTCCCCACGACGTACGACGACCCGGCCGACGTGCCGCCGGTCGTCGAGTCCGGCGGACGCCGGATCGGGGTGACCGACCACCGGGTCGCGGTCGGCGGCCCCGGGCCCGACGCGCGGACCGGGATGGTTGCGCTCCGGCAGCGGGTGCTGGCCGAGGCGGCGGTCCGGTCGCTGGCCGGCGACGTCAGCGACCTGGTCGTCGACCTGCCCTTCGACTTCGACCCCGGCACCGGCAGCGGCGTGTTCTTCGACGGTCTCGAGCAGTCCTTCCTCGAGATGGTCCCGGCGAGCGTGGACCGCAACGGCGAGGTGCCCTCGGTGGACAAGGTCGAGTACCCCACCCGGCAGGTGGTGCGCGAGCTCAACGAGGCCAACTTCGCCTCGGCCCTGCGTTTCGAGAACGCCGGCACCCGGCTGGACAACATCCTGGTCCGCAACGACGAGATCTCCGACGACGTGCTGCGCGAGGCGCTCTGCACCGTCTCCTACATGTTCCGTGACGACCCGGTCTCCGCGCAGGTCAGCGCCGACGCGTCCACCGCCTGGCTGGAGGCTCGCCTGCTGAAGGTGCAGATCGAGGCGCCCAGCTTCGTGCTGCTCTCCTCCAACAAGGGGCCGTTCGCGGTCACCGTCACCAACGACCTCGACCAGCCCGTGCGGATCCGGATCAAGGCGCAGACCCGCGACGACCTGGTCATCCAGGCGCCCGAGCAGATCGACCTCGAGGCCGAGACCCGGCAGACCGTGGACCTCACCGCCGAGGCCGGCTCGATCGGCGTGCACCCGGTGCGGCTGGTGGCCACCGACGAGGACGGCCAGCCCACCGGCTCCTTCGACGAGATCGACATCCGCTCCAACACCGTCGGCAAGATCATCTGGGTGATCATGGGCATCGGCCTCGGCATTCTGGCGATCTCGATCCCGGTCCGGTGGGCCCGCAAGCGCCGCCGCGCGGAAGCGCAGGCCTGACCACCCCATGAGCGAACAGACCAACCGATCGATCCTGTCCAGCAGCGCCGTGATGGCGTCGGGCACGATCGTCTCGCGGCTCAGCGGCTACGTGCGCTCGATCCTGCTCGCGGCGGCCCTGGGCAACCTGCTGCACGCCGACATCTTCACGATCGCCAACACGATCCCGAACATGCTCTACATCCTGCTGGCCGGCGGCATCTTCAACGCGGTGCTGGTGCCGCAGCTGATCCGCTCGATGAGGAACGACGAGGACCGCGGCGAGGCCTACACCAACCGGGTGGTCACCCTGGCCGGGCTGTTCCTCGGCCTCGTGACCGCGGCGCTGATCGTCGCCGCGCCGTACGTCATGTCGATCTTCCTCAGCAAGAGCTGGGACGACCCGACGCTGGCCGCCGAACGCGACTCGCTCATCGACTTCGCCCGGCTGTGCCTCCCGCAGGTCTTCTTCTACGGGATGTTCGTGCTGGTCGGACAGATCCTCAACTCCCGCGGCCGGTTCGGCCCGATGACGTGGGCGCCGATCGCCAACAACGTGGTCAGCATGGTGGTGCTGGTCGTCTACATCGGCGTCTTCGGCACCCACTCCACCGGGCCGTTCTCCCCCGGCGAGGAGCTGCTGCTCGGCCTCGGCTCGACAGCCGGCATCGCGCTGCAGTTCCTGATCCTGATCCCCTACGTCCGGTCCGCCGGGTACCACTACCGACCCCGGTTCGACTTCCGCGGCACCGGGCTCGGCCACACCCTCAAGCTGGGCATCTGGACGGTCCTGTTCGTCATCGTCAACCAGGTCGCCTACACGGTCGTGGTGCGGCTCGCCTCGAGCGGCACCGCCGACGCCGGCGACGGCACCGGCTACACGATCTACTCCAGCGCGTTCCTGCTGGTGATGGCGCCGCACGCGATCATCACCGTCTCGCTGGCCACCGCGGTGCTGCCCCGGCTGTCGGCGAGCGCCGCGGAGGGCCGGCTGCACGACCTGGCCGGCTCGCTGGCCTCCACACTGCGCCTCGCGCTGGCGCTGATCGTGCCGTTCGCGCTGCTGCTCCCGGTGGTCGCCACCGAGCTCTCGGACGTGATCTGGGGGTACGGCGCCGCCGAGGCGACGTCGGAGAACTACGCACCCACGCTGGCGCTGTTCGCCCCCGGTGTCCTCTTCTTCACCGTGCACTACCTGATGCTGCGCGGCTTCTACGCCCTCGAGCGGACCCGCACGGTCTTCTGGGTGCAGTGCCTGATCGCCGCGGTCAACATCCTGCTGGCGCTGGCCCTGGTCGGCCGGACCGACGCGGCCTTCACCTCGCCCGCGCTGGTGCTGTCCTACGCCGGGGCGTACGGCGTCGGTGCGGTGGCGTCGTACTCGCTGCTGCGGCACCTGCTCGGCGGCCTGCGCACCCCGACGCTGCTGCGCTTCCTGGTCCGGATGCTGCTCTCCGCCGGGCCGGCCGCCCTGGTCGCGTGGGTCGCCGCCTGGGGGCTGCACGAGGCCCTGGGCGACAACCTGCACTCCAAGGCCGGATCACTGCTGTTCCTGCTGGTGGTCGGGGTCGTCGACGGGGTGGTCTACCTGCTGCTGGCCCGGCTCCTGCGGGTCCGCGAGGTCACCGAGGTCGTGGAGACGGTGACGCGACGGCTGCGGCTGTCGGGACGCGTGTGACGTTCCCCCTACGATGAGGAGCGGGCCCGCCGGGCCCGGTTGACCGACACGAGCAGACGAGCGCGGGGAGGAGGACCTCGGGTGCCGAAGTCCATGCGCGCCGGCAGCATGCTGGCCGGCCGCTACCGCCTGGTCGACCTGCTCAGCGAGAGCCGCGGGGCGCACTTCTGGCGGGCCTGGGACACCGTCCTGTCCCGCCACGTCGCCGTGCACCTCATCGCCGACGAGGACGACCGGGCCGAGGTCCTCATGGACGCCGCACGCCGGTCCGCGACGCTGTTCGACCCCCACCTGCTGCGGGTCCTGGACGCCGACCACACCGGCGGCATCTGCTTCGTGGTGAACGAGTGGGGCGAGGGGGCCTCGCTCGACCGGCTGCTGCACGACGGGCCGCTCGCCCCGCGCCGGGCCGCCTGGCTGGTGCACGAGGTCGGGACGATGATCGCCGGCGCTCACGCGAAGGGCATCGCCCACGGCCGGCTGGTGCCGGAGAACGTGCTCATCGACGAGGCCGGCTCGGTCAAGGTGATCGGCTTCGCCGTCGACGCCGCCCTGAACGGGATGCCCGACGGCCGGGTGCAGACCGACGTGGTCGACCTCGCCGCCGTCCTCTACGCGGCACTCACCGGCAAGTGGCCCGGGGTGTCGCGGTCCGCCGTACCCCCGGCTCCGCAGGAGCACGGCAAGGCGCTGCGCCCCCGCCAGGTCCGTGCCGGCGTCCCCCGCGCCCTCGACGGGCTGTGCGACGAGGTGCTCAGCCCGTACCCGGGCCAGCACGAGCACGGCTACGACTCCGCCCAGGCGATCGTCGACGCGCTCGAGGAGTACGTCGGAGACCTCGCCGCGGTCGCCGCCGCCGAGGCGGCCCGCCACCGCGGGAACACCAGCCCGCGGATCCCCCGCATCGACGCCCCGCTGGCGCTGGCCCCGGAGACCTCCCCGGGTGCGGCCGCCGCCGCTGCCGCGGCGGTCGCGGCGAGCTCCGCGGCGGGCGGCACGGACGCCGGTGCTGCGGACCCGGAGTCCACGGAAGCCGGGTCCGCGGGGGCCGACGACTCTCCCGCAGCCACCGACGTCCCTGCCGACACACCGACCGACACACCGACCGACACACCGACCGACACACCGACCGACACACCGACCGAGACCCCCGCCGACCCCCCGGTCGACGACGGCACCGTCGCGCTGCCGGCGCTGGCCGCGCTGGCCCGCGACTCCGACGTGGACGACGCGGCGGGCGACCAGGCCTCCCGCGGCGAGGACGACCCGGAGCAAGGCAGGGAGCAGACGCAGGTCGGCGTACCGGTCTTCGACGACGTCACCGACGGTGACTGGTACTCCTCGCGCAACGAGCCGGTGCCCCCGCCCCCGCCGTTCGAGGAGACCCCCGAACGCCCGTTGTTCGCCCCCGACCCGCCCGAGGGCCGGGCCGCTCGGGTGCCACGCACCCCTCGCGCCGACACCGGGACCGGCGCCGGGACCGGGGCCGGCTACTGGCCCTGGGAGAACGACCCGCCGCCCCCGCCGCCGCCCGCCGACGAGGACGAGGACGGCGACGGCCATGTGCCCGGCCGCAACTGGCTGCGCATCGCCGCCCTGATCGCGCTCGGGCTGGTGATCCTGCTGGTGTCGGTCTTCGCCTTCAACCGGGGCCGCGACCCGGGGTCCGACGACGAGGGTGACCAGCCCAGCCCGTCGCCCTCGGTCAGCACCACGACCCCCGCCGAGCCGCTCGCGATCGCCTCGGCAGCCGACTTCGACCCGTTCGGCGACCCCCAGGAGGAGAACCCCGACCAGGCGCCGCTGGCCATCGACGGCAAGGTGGACACCGCCTGGACCACCTCGACGTACGAGCAGAACTTCGGACCCGGGGGGCTCAAGGAGGGCGTCGGGCTCCTCCTCGACCTCGGCAAGACCCAGGAGGTGGGCAGCGTCGACGTCACCCTGGTCGGCACCCCCACCTCGGTGCAGCTGCTGACCGCCACCGGCGCCCAGCCGCCCACCGCCGTCGACGGGCTCGACGTGGCCGCCGAGGGCGACGCCGCGAAGACCACGCTCACGCTCACCCCGGACCAGCCGGTCCAGGCGCGCTGGCTGGTGGTCTGGCTGACCTCCCTGCCCGACGTGGGGGGCTTCCGGGGTGGCGTCGCGGAGGTCGTGGTCCGGCCGTGAGACCTGCGCGGCACCGATGACCGACCTCGCCTCGGGACCGGACCGTTCGGACAGGGAACTGCTGGCCGCGCACGTGGCCGGTGACGCCGACGCGTTCGGGACGCTGTTCACCCGGCACCGGGACCGGCTCTGGGCCGTCGCGCTGCGGACCATGGGCAACCCGGAGGACGCCGCGGACGCCCTCCAGGACGGGATGATCTCAGCCTTCCGCCGGGCCGGCAGCTTCCGTGGCGAGGCCGCGGTGACCACCTGGCTGCACCGGGTCGTCGTGAACGCCTGTCTCGACCGGATGCGGGCCGCCAAGGTGCGCGCCGCGGACCCGCTGCCCGACGACCTCGAGGAGTACGCCGGCCGCGGCGCCCTCTCCACCTCCGCCTCCGACGTGGCCCCCGACGACGCAGCGGTGGCCGACGAACGACGCCGCCAGGTGCTCGACGCGCTGGCCACCCTGCCCGCCGAGCAGCGGGCCGCGCTGGTGCTGGTGGACATGGAGGGGTACGGCGTCGCCGAGGCGGCCGAGATCCTCGACTGCGCCGTCGGCACCATCAAGTCCCGCTGCGCCCGCGGCCGGGCCCGGCTCGCGCCCCTGCTCGGCGTGCTCCGCGACGGTGGCGACGTGACCCCGGACACGCCGGGGAACCCGCCCGTCCCGCGCCCCGTCCCATCCTCGGACCCCTCGCGCGGGCCACCGGACTGACCGCCGCCCGCCCGTCCCCCGCATGCCCGATCCCATCCCAGGAGGTGAACCGCCATCGACGACCAGGAGCTGACCCCCGCCCAGCACGAGGCGGTACGCCGCATGCTCGCCGAGGCCCGCCACGACGGGCCGGTCCCGCCCGAGGTGGCCGCCCGCCTCGACGACGTGCTCGCCGGGCTGCGGGCCCAGACCCCGGACACCCAGACCCCGGACAGCGACACCCCGGACACCGCCGCCGACAGGCACGAACGTCCAGCGACCGTCGTACCCCTCCGCAGGCGGCTGCACCGGCTGCCGCGCTACGTGCTGGCCGCGGCCGCCGTGGTCGCGATCGGCTACGGGACCACCCAGGTGATCGGCAACACCCTCGGCGGGACCGCCAGCGACAGCAGCGCCGGCGGCGACAGCACCGCCGAGGACTCGGGGGTGGACCGGGATGCCGGCTCCGGCGAGGCTCCCTCCTCGGCCGAAGGCGCCCCACCGCCGACGGCGTTCGGGCCGCTCGACGAGCTCGGCGTCGAGGGGCTGGAGCCGATCAGCCCCGTCACCCTCGACAAGGACCTCAACGCCCTGGACTCCACGGTGGACAAGCAGGCCGCCCGGAGCAGCGTCCGGCGGCTCGCCGAGGTCTGCGGCCCGCGCACTCCGGTGCCCGGCTCGCGCACGCTCCCGGCGGCGTACGACGGTCGTCCGACGCTGGTGGTCTACCTCCCGCCGGAGGGCGGCAGCCAGCGGGTGGAGCTCTACCTCTGCGACACCGAGAAGCCGCGGCAGCCCTTCCGCTCGGTGACGCTCGCCACCGGGGAATGACCCACGTCTAGGATCGGTTCCATCGTCGTACCCGATGCAGAGCGTCAAGGCCAGGGAGGCCCGCACCACATGAGCAGTGAAGTCCGCAACGTCATCGTCATCGGCTCCGGACCGTCCGGCTACGCGGCCGCGGTCTACGCCGCCCGCGCCAGCCTGCACCCGCTGGTCTTCGAGGGCTCCGTGACCGCAGGGGGCGCGCTGATGAACACGACCGAGGTGGAGAACTACCCCGGCTTCAAGGACGGCATCATGGGCCCGGCCCTGATGGACGAGATGCGCGCCCAGGCGGAGCGCTTCGGCGCCGAGCTGGTCCCCGACGACGTCGTCGAGGTCGACCTGACCGCCAACCCCAAGGTCGTGAAGACCGCCGACGGCGAGTTCCTCGCCCGCTCGGTGATCCTCGCCACCGGCTCCGGCTACCGCAAGCTCGGCCTCCCCAACGAGGACACCCTGTCC
Source organism: Nocardioides sp. (assembly GCA_040512455.1). Lineage (GTDB taxonomy): Bacteria > Actinomycetota > Actinomycetes > Propionibacteriales > Nocardioidaceae > Nocardioides. The sequence continues at coordinate 9,840 of JBEVFC010000088.1, read as the reverse complement.
GGCCGCGGGGTCTCCTGGTGTGCGACGTGTGACGGCTTCTTCTTCCGCGACCAGCACATCGCGGTCGTCGGCGGCGGCGACTCCGCGATCGAGGAGGCGACGTTCCTCACCCGGTTCGGCTCCAAGGTCACGCTGATCCACCGTCGCGACGAGCTGCGTGCCTCCAAGATCATGCAGGAGCGAGCGTTCGCCGACCCGAAGCTCGAGATGGCCTGGAACTCCGAGGTCGCCTCGATCAACGGCGAGGACCGCCTCGAGTCGATCACCCTGCGCGACACGGTCACCGGCGAGTTGCGCGAGCTCCCGGTGACCGGCCTCTTCATCGCGGTCGGCCACGACCCCCGCTCCGAGCTGCTCCAGGGCCAGGTGGACCTCGACGACAACGGCTACGTGCTCGTCCACCACCCGTCGACCCGCACCAACATCCCGGGCGTCTTCGCGGCCGGCGACCTGGTGGACCACCACTACCGGCAGGCGATCACCGCGGCCGGCACCGGCTGCGCCGCCGCCCTCGACGCCGAGCGCTACATCGCGACCCTGGACCACGAGGCGTCCACCGCCGGTCCCGCCGACGTCACGGCGGCCGAGGCCGCGGAGTCGGTCGTGGTCAGCGAGGCCGTGCAGACCGCCGGAGCCTGATCGGCGCGTCCCGCCGCACCGCGGAATCTTTGTCGGTGCGCTGGTGTTCAATCGACATCGCACTTCAACCGGAAGGAACAACAACCGTGGGCAACATCGCAGCCGTGACCGACGCCGAGTTCGACACCGAGGTCCTCAAGTCCGACAAGCCGGTCCTCGTGGACTTCTGGGCCGAGTGGTGCGGGCCGTGTCGCCAGGTCGCCCCGATCCTCGACGAGATCGCCTCGCAGCACGGCGACAAGATCTCGTTCCGCAAGATGAACGTCGACGAGAACCCCGTCACCCCGGCGAGCTACCGGGTGACCGGCATCCCGACGATCAACGTCTACCAGAACGGCGAGGTCGTCCGGTCGATCGTCGGCGCGAAGCCGAAGGCCGCTCTGCTCAACGAGCTCTCCGAGTTCCTCAACTGACGCTTCCACCGAAGCTGGCCGCTGCCCGTCCCGACACCACGTCGGGACGGGCAGCGTCGTTTCCGGGGGAGCTCAGGAGCGGGCCGGGGGCTGCGAGGGCTTCGGTGCCGGCCTCGGTGCCGGACGCACCACCCCCAGCAGCTTCTCCAGCGCCTGCTCCACCTCGTCGCGCCAGGTCAGCGCCGACTTCAGCTCCATCCGCATCCGCGGGTTGGTCGGGTGGGCCCGCTGGGTCTTGAACCCCACGCTGGACAGGAAGTCTGCCGGCACCACGCATCGCCCGTGCCGGCCGCCGCGGGTCTCGCCGAACGCCTCCACCGCCCGCACCTGGCCCCGCTGGATGAGGTCGCGGGCCATGCCCTGGATCAGCATCCGCCCGAGGCCGCCCCCCTTGGCGGCCGGGTCGACGTACACGGTGGTGAGCTGGAGGGCGTCCGCGGAGATGGGCGCCGTGGGCAGGTTCGCGGAGCCGGGGACGTAGATGCTGGGCGCGTAGATCACGTAGCCGACCGGCTCGTCGTCGACCAGCGCCAGCTGGCCGCAGGAACCCCAGTCACGCAGCACCGCCGAGACCCACGCCTCCTTCTCGGCGTACGCCTCGCACTCGTCGACGCGGGCCCGGCGCACCGGGTCCATCTCCCAGAACAGGCACGTCCGGCACGGCCCGGGCAGGGTCGCCAGGTTGTCGAGCGTGAGCCGCACCGTCCTGCGTGACATGCCTCTCCCGATCGTCCACGGGGTGTGCCGGTGCCGCACGGGCACCGCCGATGATCCATGCTAGAGGGGTCATGAGCGAGATCTACCGAAGCAGCACGCGACTCGACGACTACGTCGACCGATACGCCGCGCGCACCCAGGGCATGACCGCCTCCGAGATCCGCGCGCTGTTCGCGGTGGCCAGCCGCCCCGAGGTGGTCTCGCTGGCCGGCGGCATGCCGAACATCAGCGGGCTGCCGCTCGACGTGGTCGGCAGCGCCATCGGCGAGCTCATCCGCGACCACGGCCCGGTGGCCCTCCAGTACGGCTCCGGCCAGGGCGACCCCACGCTCCGCGAGCAGATCACCGACGTGATGCGGCTCGAGGGCATCGAGGCGCACCCGGACGACATCGTGGTGACGGTCGGCTCCCAGCAGGCCGTCGACCTGGTCACCCGGATCTTCTGCGACCCGGGCGACGTGGTCATCTGCGAGGCCCCGTCGTACGTCGGTGCCCTGGGTGTCTTCAGGTCCTTCCAGTGCGACGTGGTGCACGCCGAGATGGACGCCGACGGCTTGGTCCCGGCGGCCCTGCGGCAGGCGATCGTGGCCACCAAGAGCGCCGGCAAGACGATCAAGTTCCTCTACACGATCCCGAACTTCCACAACCCGGCCGGCGTGACCATGTCGATCCCCCGCCGGGCGGAGATCCTCGAGATCTGCCGCGAGCACGACATCCTGGTGCTCGAGGACAACCCCTACGGCCTGCTGGGCTTCGACTCCGAGCCGATGCGGGCGCTGCGCGCGGACGAACCCGACGGCGTGATCTACCTCGGGTCGTTCTCGAAGACCTTCTCCCCCGGCATGCGGGTCGGCTGGGCGCTGGCGCCGCACGCCGTACGCGAGAAGCTGGTGCTGGCCCAGGAGTCCGCGACGCTGTGCCCGCCGTCGTTCAACCAGATGGCGGTCTCCGCCTACCTCGCGATCCACGACTGGCAGGGCCAGATCAAGCAGATGCGCGAGATGTACCGCGACCGCCGCGACGCGATGATCGCGGCCCTGCACGACTTCATGCCGGCCTCCTGCACCTGGAACGTGCCCACCGGCGGCTTCTTCGTGTGGGTCGGGCTGCCGCCGGGCATCGACGCCAAGGCGATGTTGCCGCGGGCGGTCACCGCGCGGGTCGCGTACGTCCCCGGGACCGCCTTCTTCGCCGACGGGTTCGGCTCGTCGTGGATGCGCCTGTCGTTCTGCTACCCCACCCCCGAGCGGATCCGGGAGGGCGTGCGCCGCCTGGCCGGCGTCCTGGAGTCGGAGATGGAGCTGCGGGCCACCTTCGGTGCGTCCGGCCCGTCCCACGAGCTGCCTCGCAGTGGCTACGACGCCCCGAGCAGCGACCTCAGCTAGAAGGAGACCTCATGTCCTCGACCGACACACCGGCCCGCGAGGGGCGGGTCGTGGTGCTCGCCGGCGGCCTGTCCCACGAACGCGACGTCTCGCTGCGTTCCGGACGCCGGGTCGCCGAGGCGCTGCGCGGCACCGGCGTCGAGGTGGAGGAGCGCGACGTGGACGCCGGGCTGCTGCCCGCGCTCACCACGGTCCCGCCGGCCTGCGTGGTGCCGATGCTGCACGGTGAGACCGGCGAGGACGGCGCGATCCGCGAGGTTCTCGAGCTGCTCGGCCTGCCGTACGTCGGTGCCACTCCCGACGCCTGCCGGATCGCCTTCGACAAGCCGGTCGCCAAGACCGTTGCCGCGGCCGCCGGCGTCCGCACCCCCGAGTCGTTCTGCCTGCCGCACGAGACGTTCCGCGAGCTGGGTGCGGCCGCGGTGATGGAGTCGCTGGTGGCCACCCTGGGGCTGCCGCTGATGGTCAAGCCGTCCCGCAGCGGCTCCGCGCTCGGCTGCGCCGTCGTACGCGACCGGGCCGACCTGCCGGCAGCGATGGTCAACGCGTTCGCCTACGGCCCCGTGACGCTGCTGGAGCGCTTCGTGGAGGGCTCCGAGGTGGCCGTCTCGGTCATCGACGACGGCACCGGCCCCCGGACCCTGCCCCTGGTCGGGATCGAGCCGGACGGGGGCGTCTACGACTACACCGCGCGCTACACCGCCGGCAGCACCGAGTTCGTTGTGCCTGCCAAGCTTTCCGACGAGGCGACCGCGGAGTGCGGGCGGGTCGCGCTGGCCGTGCACGAGGCGTTCGGGCTGCGCGACCTCTCCCGGTCGGACCTGATCGTGGACGCCGAGGGCGTGGTCTGGTTCCTCGAGGTCAACGTGGCCCCCGGCTTCACCGAGACCTCCACGGTGCCGCTGGCCGTGCAGGCGGCCGGCCTGGACCTCGGAGAGGTCTTCGCCTCGCTGGTCCGGAGTGCCACCAGCCGCTAGCGTTCGGGTCACCCGCTTGAGCCGAGCACTGGAGTGACCTTGCCCGACATCACCTACCCGATCGTCATCGCCGCGGCGAAGACCTGGTTCCGCCTCGGCGACATCGACGTCCGGATGGACGGCACGCACCACATCCCGCGCAGCGGGGGCGCGCTGCTGGCCGTGAACCACGTGTCGTACGTCGACTACCTGATGGCCGGCTACCCCGGGGCGGAGCAGAAGCGGCTGACCCGGTTCATGGCCAAGCGCGAGGTCTTCGACCACCCGATCGGCGGCCCGGTGATGAAGTCGTTCAAGCACATCAGCGTGGACCGCTCCGCCGGCCTGGCCTCGATGGACGAGGCCTGCGACTTCCTCAGGCGCGGCGAGCTGGTCGGGATCTTCCCCGAGGCGACCATCTCCCGGAGCTTCGAGATCAAGGAGCTCAAGACCGGCGCCACCCGGATCGCAGCCCGGGCCGACGCGCCGTTGATCCCCGTGGTGCTCTGGGGCACCCAGCGGATCATGACCAAGGACCACCCCAAGGACTTCTCCCGGCACAAGACGATCATCGTCAAGGTCGGCGAGCCGCTGCACCCCGACGGCGCCGACCCGCTGGCCGACACCGCCCTGCTCCGGGAGCGGATGGTCGCGCTGCACGACGAGGCGATCCGCGAGTACCCCGCCGACGAGCAGCCCCCCGGCTCCTGGTGGCTCCCCGCGTCGCGCGGTGGCTCCGCGCCGACGCCCGAGGAGGCCGAGCGCCTGGACGCCGAGGAGAAGCGCGAGCGGGCCCGCAAGCGGGCCGAGAAGCGCGCGGCCAAGAGGAAGTAGGGGCGGCGCAGGTTTCCCACGGTACCTAGTGAAACTGGCGCTTACCGCGCGAAGTATCGCGTGGTAAGTGCCAGTTTCGCGTGGTCAGGTCTCCCCTGTTTCACGGGAAACATCTCCACACGCCTACTCGGTCGCTTTGTCGACAAAGCGACGTGTCGCTAGATCGGCCTGTCGTCCCGATTCCGCGGGTCCATCACGTCGACGATCCGCTGCAGGTCCTCGAGCGAGGCGAACTCGACGGTGATCTTGCCCTTGGTGCGACCCAGGTCCACCTTCACCCGGGTCTCGAAACGGTCGGAGAGCCGGTCGGCCAGGTCGACCAGGCCGGGGGCGGTCGGCTTGTTCCGGCGGGCGGCGCGCTGTGCCTCCGACCCGTGCTCACCCACGGCGACGATCTCCTCGAGCCCCCGCACGCTGATGCCCTCGGCCACCACGCGCTGGGCGAGCCGGTCCTGGACCTCGGGGTTGTCCACGGCCAGCAGCGAGCGGGCGTGGCCGGCGGAGAGCACCCCGGCGGCGACCCGGCGCTGGACGGCCGTGGAGAGCTTGAGCAGCCGCAGCGTGTTGCTGATCTGCGGGCGGGACCGACCGATGCGCCCCGCGAGCTCCTCGTGGGTGCAGCCGAAGTCCTCGAGCATCTGGGAGTAGGCGGCCGCCTCCTCCAGCGGGTTCAGCTGCGAGCGGTGCAGGTTCTCCAGCAACGCGTCGCGGAGCATGTCGTTGTCGTCGGTCTGACGGACGATCGCTGGGATCGTGTCCTGACCGGCCTGCTGGGACGCACGCCACCGGCGCTCGCCCATGATCAGCTCGTAGGTGTCGGTCCCGGTACGGCGCACCACGACCGGCTGGAGCAGCCCGACCTCCTTGATGGAGTGCACCAGCTCCTCCATCGCCTCCTCCTCGAAGACCTGGCGGGGCTGCCGGGCGTTCGGGACGATCGCGGTGATCGGCAGCTCGGCGAAGTAGGCGCCCGCGACGGTGGCAAGGTTCCCGGCACCGTCGGAGTCGCCACGGGCGTCGGTGCCCGACGCGCCGCCGGCCTCCGCGGAGGAGCGTCCGAACGGCGTTACCGTCGAGGAGAAGGCGGTGGACGTCTCCGTGGCGCCGTCGTGCGCCGACGTCTGCTCCGCCTCCGGGGGAGCAGTGGGGATCAGTGCCCCGAGTCCACGCCCGAGTCCGCGTCGCCTGTCGTTCATGCCCGTGCTCCCTTGACTGCCATCTCGCGTGCCGCTTCCAGATAACTGAGTGCGCCCGAGGATCCCGGGTCGTAGGTCATCACTGTCTGGCCGTACGACGGCGCCTCCGATACCCGGACCGAGCGCGGGATCGCGGTGCGCAGCACCGTCTCCCCGAAGTGGTCCCGGACCTCCTGCGCGACGCCGGCCGCCAGGCGGGTGCGGGCGTCGTACATGGTGATCAGGATGGTGGAGACCGAGAGCCGCTGGTTCAGGTGCTTGCGGACCATCTCGACGGTCTCGAGGAGCTGCCCGAGGCCCTCCAGCGCGTAGTACTCCGCCTGGATCGGGATCAGCATCTCCTCACCGGCCACCAGGGCGTTGAGGGTGAGCAGGCCCAGCGACGGCGGGCAGTCGATGAGGACGTAGTCCAGGCGCTCCTCGCCGGCCTCCTCGGCCGTCCCGACGGCCGGGTGCGCCAGGATCGCCTTCTGCAGCCGGCTCTCGCGGGCCACCACCGAGACCAGCTCGATCTCGGCGCCGGCCAGGTCGATGGTCGCGGGGACCACCTGGAGGCCCTCGATCTCGGGACTGTCGGTGGCGACCTCGGCCAGGGTGGCGCCGTTCACCAGCAGGTCGTACGTCGAGGGCACGCCCCGTCGGTGGTCGACGGACAGCGCCGTCGACGCGTTGCCCTGGGGATCCAGATCGATGACCAGGACCCGCTGGCCGAGCTGGGTGAGGGCCGCTGCCAGGTTCACCGTGCTGGTGGTCTTGCCGACGCCGCCCTTCTGGTTGGCGACAACCATCACCCGGGTGGCCCGAGGGCGGCCCGTGCGGGGACGGCTGTCCGCGGACTGGCGGGCGAGCACGGAGTGCTCCGCGGCTCGGGCGAGGGGGGTCGTCTCGTCGCCGTACCCGGCCGCGACGGCCGCCATCTCGGCGGCCGTGCGCACCACGAATCCGGGGTTCGGAACGGATGTTTCACGTGAAACCACGGTGGGCGACTCCTGTGGATGAAATGGGCCACCCTGTGGATAACCACGCTCAGGGGTGGTCTCCTGACCGGTGGAAAAGTCTGTTCTGGGCTGCGAACCGGAAGGCTGCTGTGATGCGGTCACGTCATGCCTTTCGACCACGAGAACGGCGGGATTTCGACCGGGTGGGGGTCTGTCCCGGAGCGCCGACCCAACCTACCTTCGATGGGTCGGCCCAAGCCACCCGAACGACCACACTCGGTGGAGAAACAACCGAGGCCCCGAGCTCCAGCACCTCCGCGGGGGAGCAGCCGGCCCTCGTCAGCCGGGCCGCTTCCGCCGCAATCTCGTCGGTCACCGACTGACCCTTCATGGCGATCAGGGCGCCGGTCGGGGCGACCAGCGGCATCGACCAGTCGAGCAGCCGGCCCAGGGGGGCCACCGCGCGGGAGGTGACCACGTCGAAGGTGCGCTGCCCGTGCAGGGCGTCGGCTCGGCCGCGCACGACCTCGACCCGGGGGAGGCCGAGCTCCTCGACCACCTCGGACAGATAGGTCGTCCTGCGCAGCAGCGGCTCGACCAGGGTGATCCGCAGGTCCGGGCGGGCGATGGCCAGCACCAGGCCGGGCAGCCCGGCGCCGCTGCCGATGTCGCACACCGTGCTGCCCTCGGGGATGGCCTCTCCCAGCACCGCACAGTTGAGCAGGTGCCGGTCCCACAGCCGGGGCACCTCGCGCGGCCCGATCAGGCCGCGGACCACGCCGGCGTCGGCCAGCGAGGCGGCGTACGCCTCGATCAGCGGCAGGCCGGCAGACGAGAACACCCTCCGCGCCACCTCCGGTGTGACCGGGGGCGCGGAGGGTGTTTCACGTGAAACGTCTCCCATCCGGGAGTCAGCCAGGAAGGACGACGACGTAGCGACGCGGCTCGACGCCCTCGGACTCCGAGGTGCAGCCACCCGCGGCCACGGCGTCGTGGACCACCTTGCGCTCGAACGGGGACATCGGGTCCAGCGAGACCGGCTCGCCGCTCGCCTTGACCGCGGCAATCGTCTCCTCGGCCAGCTTGACCAGGGACTCGCGCTGCGCGGCACGGTGGCCACCGATGTCCAGCATCAGCCGGGAGCGCTCGCCGGTCTCGCGGTACACCGCGAGCCTGGTCAGCTCCTGCAGGGCCTCCAGGACCTCGCCGCGGGGCCCGATCAGCTGGTCGAGGTCGCCACCGAGGATGGAGACCGCGGCCCGGTCGCCCTCGACGTCCATGTCCAGGTCACCGTCCAGGTCGGCGATGTCGAGCAGTTCCTCAAGGTAGTCGGCGGCAATATCGCCCTCCTGCTCCAGGCGCTGGACCCGGGAAAGGCGCTCGGTCGCGGGGGTTTCTTCCTCGCTCACGTGGTTCTCCTTGATGCGTGTGGTCGTGCGATGGGTGGTCAGGGTCGCTTCTTCGGCGGCTGCTTCTTCTGCCGCTGACTGCGCGTCTGCTTCTTGGGCTGGGCCCGCGGAGCCGGCCGCTCGGCCTCCTCGACCTCGGTGACCGTGGTGCCGTCGGCGGCGGTCTCGGGCGTGATCACGATGCCCTTGCGGGCCGCCTTCTCGGCGTCACGCGTCTCCTTGGCCTTCGCGGCCGGGGTCCCGGGGGCGGGATTGCGCCGGATCACGTAGAACTGCTGACCCATCGTCCAGAGGTTCGAGACGGTCCAGTAGATGAGCACACCGATCGGGAACGCGACACCGCCGACGGCGAAGACCACCGGGAGCACGTAGAGGAGCATCTTCTGCTGCTGCGCATAGGGACCGCTGAGCGCGGACTCGGGCATGTTCTTGGTCATCAGCTGGCGCTGCGTGAGGAACGTGGTCACCAGCATCGCCAGCACCAGCACCAGGGCCATCACCTGCACACCGCGGTCGCCGTCGGCGGTCAGGAAGGTCGAGGAGATCTTCACGCCGAAGAGCTCGGCGTCAGCGAACTGCGTGGCCTGCTCCGTGGTCAGCACGCCGTGCGCGGTGTTGTTCTTCGCGGCCTGGTCGAGGAGCCGGAACAGCGCGAAGAAGATCGGCATCTGCAGCAGGATCGGCAGGCACGAGGCGAACGGGTTGGTGCCGGCGTCCTTGTAGAGCGCCATCGTCTCCTGGGCGAGACGCTCGCGGTCGTGGCCGTACTTCTTCTGCAGGTCCTTCACCTTGGGCTGCAGCATCTGCATGTTGCGTGAGGACTTGATCTGCTTCACGAACAGCGGGATCAGCGCGGCGCGGATGACCAGCGTCAGGCCGACGATCGACAGGGCCCAGGCTGCTCCGGAGGCCGGATCCAGGATCTGGCTCCACAGGGAGTGCCAGCCCACCAGCACGACCGAGATGATGTAGTACAGCGGCTGCATGATGAAGCTGCCGATGTCACCGAAGAAGGACACTCAGACTCCTCGAGTCGGGGTCGTGCGTGGGGGAACAGGGTCATATCCGCCGGCCGCCCACGGGTGGCAACGCAGCAGGCGCCGTCCGGCCAGCCAGCTGCCGCGGATGCTGCCGTGCACCGTCACTGCCTCGAGCGCGTACGCCGAGCAGCTGGGGTGGTAGCGGCAGACCTGCCCGTACAACGGGCTGATCAGCAGACGATAGGCCTTCAGGAACCAGATCAGGGGGTACTTCACGCGCTCACCCGCCCCAGACAACGGGCGAGGTCAGCGCCGAGTTCCGCGTACGACGCCTCCGCCGAGGCCGGCAGTGCCCGGATGACGAGCACAGCAG
>JBEVFC010000102.1:0-7390 GCA_040512455.1 Nocardioides sp. | reverse complement strand
CCCCGGCCGCACCGTCGTCAGCACCACATCACTCACAAGAGGGGGCAGGACTCGTGAAGCTCGACATCGATTCGGAGCAGCGTGATGAGCGGGGTGCGACCGCAGTGGAGTATGGCCTGATGGTCGGCCTGATCGCGATCGTCATCATCGCCGCCGTCATCGTCGCGGTCGTCGTGACGCTCGGCCAGAAGATCAACACCGCGTTCGAGACGGTGGACACCGAGCTCTGAGTCTCAGCTCGTACGACGACTGTGACCGCGAGCCGCACGGCTCGCGGTCACGGTCGTTTCCGGGCCGCCCAGTCCAGGACAAGGAGGGGGGCAAGGCCATTTAGGATCTCGAGCACGAGTCGTCCGAGGAGGGCGCCACCGCGGTCGAGTACGGCCTGCTTGTCGCGCTCATCGCAGCTGTCATCATCAGCACCGTGATCCTCATCGGACCGAAGCTGATCCCCGGCATGCAGACCGTCATCGACCTGCTGCCCTAGCTCGTCCCCACCTTCCTGGCGAGAGCAATTCGCTGCCCAGGGGTGGGATGGCTACCGAACCAGAACTGCGACCACGCGGGCGGACTCGGGTCCGCCAGCGATCGCACCGCCAGGGCCCGTTGCAAGGCGATGAACGCCTCCGGGTCCCCCGTCACCTCCAGCGCATCCACATCGGCGCGCGTCTCGATCTGCCGGCTGATCCCGTTCTCCACGGGACTCGCCACCAGCGACGCCACCGCCAGCAGCGCCAGCACCAGCGCCACCGACCGCGGGTCGGACATCCCGGTCACCCCGGCTCGTCGCCGCACACCGGCCGTGCCGATCACTCCGGCCAGCAGGCCGACACCGAGCACCGCGCCGAACGCTCCGAGTGCCGTGCCCACCAGCACGTCGTCGTGCCTGGCGTGCGCGAGCTCGTGGGCCACCACGGACAGGACCTGGTCCTCGGGCTGGTCGTCCACCAGGTTGTCGTAGACCACCACCCGACGGGTGCCGAAGAAGCCCGAGACGTACGCGTTGAGCGTCGTCGTACGACGCGACGCATCGGCGACGAGCACGTCGTCGACCGTGACACCCTCCTCGTCGGCGAGACGCAGGATCTGCGTCCGCAGCTCCCCGTCCGGCATCGAGGTGAAGTCGTTGAAGAGCGGTTCCACCAGAAGCGGGTAGACGAACGACCCCAGCAGCACGAGAGCCGCGGAGACGCCCGCGGCGATCACCGGCCACCAGGTGCGCCATCGGCGCGCGCACCCGACCAGCACCAGGAGCGCGATCGAGGTGCCCACCACGGCGACGCCGAGCCCGCGGACCTGGTCCAGCAGCCAGGCGACGTCGCTCTGCGTGCTGAGTCCGTAGTCGACGCGTCGTCGCTGCAGCACCCAGCCGAACGGCAGCGTGGCCAGCCGTCCGACGAGGAGGACCACCGTCGCCAGGCCGATCACGGTGACCGGCCACGGGAGTCGCCGCGGCCCGAGGAGCCGGGTGCCGAGCGGCGTGAAGCCGAGGACGCAGGAGACCGCCAACGACACGGCCAGCGAGGCCCACGCCAGCAACCGGGTGGTGCCGGCGTAGTCCTCCGCGCGCGCGAGCTGCTCGGGTGTCAGCACCTCACTCGCGGGCACGGGCGACGGCATCCCGCCGGGGACCGGCTGCCACGGCACCAGGACCGCCGCCAGCACCACGAAGCCGACTCCCCCGACGACTGCCACCAGCCACGGCAGCCGTCGTGCGGCCTCCGGGGTCACGAGGCGATCTCCTTCAGCTCGGCACGCCAGCGCGCCGTCAGGCCGGCCTCACCGAAGCCGTAGACCGACCTCAGCGTTGCCTCCAACGGACGCCCCGACGAGACGCGGCGGTAGAACGACACCAGCCGTCGCTCTCCGCCGATGTCCGCGAGCAGGCGTACGGCGAGCCAGGCGGACTCGTAGGCAGCGCCGAGACGGGCCGTCTGGGTGTCGAACTCCGGACCGCCCGGCAGCTCCCGCGGCGCCCCGTCACGGCGTACGTCATGAATGATCTGGCCGGCACTCGTCGACAGGGGAAGCCTCTCGTCCCGGAGCGCGACGTAGTCGGCGAAGCCCTCGAGCAGCCACAGCGGTGTGCGGGAGGCGGCGGCCTCCGTGGCCACGTGGGTGGCCTCGTGGCTCATCACCACCTGGGCGCCCCGCGGCTTGAGGTCACCGAAGACCTGAGGGTTCACCAGCACGTGCACCGGCGCGCCGGGGACGGGGTCCCCGTCGACGCTCGTGGTCACGGCGGCGATGTTGGCGTACTCCCCCGGGTCGGCCGCCAGCATCTCGTCGAGCCCCCCGGGCCCACCCGGAACCTCGACCACCAGCTTGCCGCGCCACTGCGGCAGGACGCGCCGGACGACGGGGATGGCCCGGCGCGCATAGCGGGCGTACGGCGCCGCTCCGCCGCCGGCGTCGGTCGCCACCAGCGTGTCGGCGCTGCGGCGTACGTCGAGCGGCCCGGTCAGCCACAGCGGCGTGGGGCGGTCTCCCCCGCCCGCGTCGACGATCACCGCACGACCGTCGCGCACCGCGAACGTGAACGTGACCTCGGCCCTGGCAGGGCGCCGGTCGAAGCCGGCGAACCGCCAGGTGGTCTCGACGGCCGCCGCCCACTGCCCCTCGGGGAGGCCGGCCGAGTCGCTGGGGTCCGCATCGACGTACCGCGCGCTGAAGTCGCGCACCCGCAGGCTGTGAACGTTGGCGAGCACGCCGCTCCCCCAGGCGAGCGCGGCGGGGTCCTCGGGGTCCACGAGGCCGTCGGGGCGCGTGTTCTCGTCATCCACGGCCGAGACCAGCCGCTGCAGCGTCGCGGCCGCGAGGTCGGGTCGTGCCTGCAGGCGCCCGAGCGACGGCGGCGCCTCCTCGTCCGAGCGGGTGAGCCAGACCAGCGTCAGCGCCGCGGCCAGGACGAGCGAAAGGCCGACCACCCACCAACGTGGATGACCGGCCTTCCGGGTGGACTCGTTCAGGGTGATCAGCCGGGTCGGACGGCGCCGGAGAACGGCATCGAGAAGACGCCGGAGACCTGCACGCCGCTGCTGGGGTTGGCGGCATGCACGATGCGGCCGCCACCGATGTAGATGCCGACGTGGCTGACCGGGCTGTAGTAGAAGACCAGGTCACCCGGCTGCAGGCTGGAGGACGACACCCGGCTCCCGGAACCCATCTGGGCCGACGAGGAGTGCGGCAGACCGACGCCGGCCTGCGCCCACGCCATCATGGTGAGGCCGGAGCAGTCGAACGCGTTCGGGCCGGCGGCACCGTAGACGTAGGAGTCGCCGACCTGGGCGAGCGCGTAGTTGACCGCGGCCGCGGCACGGCCGGAGACCGGCACGTTCGGCAGCCGGGGCTGCGCGCTGCGGCTGACCGAGTCGAGCCGGGCGCGCTCCTCTGCCTTGAGCTTGCCGAGCAGCTCCTTGGCCTCGGCGAGCTTGGCCTCGACGGAGGCCTTCTCCTTGCCGAGGGTCTTCTCGGTCTTCGCGAGCTCCGCGGCGCTGACCTGGGTCGCCGAACGGCGGGCGTCGAGCTTGTCGGCCTCACGGGTGAAGTCGGCGACGGCATCGGCCTGGACGTCGTTGTAGGTGTCCAGGGTGGTCAGCTCCGAGAGGAACTGGCCCGGGTCGTCGGCGAGCACCAGCTGGCCGGTGGCGGAGATGTTCTGGCCTTCGTACTGGGCGGCCAGGTTCTCGGTCACCGAGCTGGACATCTCGTCGACCTTGGACTGCTGGGTCGCCTCGTCCTGCTTGAGGGCGGCCAGGTCGGCCTCGATGTCCTTGAGGGCCACCTTGGCGTCGTTGTAGCGCTCCTGCGCCGCCTCAGCCTGGTGGTAGAGGGTGTCCACGCGCGCCTGGACATCGTCGATGTCGGGCTCTGCGTAGGTGGGGGTGGTGGGGACAAGGCTGACGCTGACGATGGCAACGAGTCCGAGCAGCCCGGTCACGAGTCGCTTCCGGCCGTGAAGCACGAGGCGGAGGTCTCCTCTGTTTCTGGACGCCTACCGGGTTAGCTGACGGGTTCGGGCACAGCAGCCCTACGCACGCTCCTCGGTCCCGAGACCGCCTTGCGTGTGATTCACCCCAGGGGGATCGGTGGTTCCCCGGCTCCGGAACTCGCGGACTTCCCCGCCCTCGGCTCCGAACTCGGCGCGGTGCCCGCGTCGATCCGTGTGATCAACTTCTACGGGCACCAGCGCCACACAGTAGTCGGCCACGGCCCCGGTCACCAAGCCCTCGCCGGAATGTCCCCAGGTTTCGCGCCGGGATGCCATGATCCTCGTCACATCCGCCCCATGCGCCTCACGCGGACTCGATCTCGGGGCCCCTCACCGACCGGACCATGCGGAGCGGCGGCACCAGGCCGGAGTCCGCGAGCACGTCGAGTGCCCGGCACTCCTCGTCGTCGAACGCCATCTCCGGGGGCGGACCCAGGAGGACGGTCACCACACAGTCGTGGCACGCCAGTCCGCGCACCTCGCAGGTGTCACAGTCGATTCGCACGCTCATCACAGCACCTCGTCTCTCGTCCGTCCGGCGGGGAAGAACCGGCACGTGAGGACCCTGACAGGCACCACCGACAACGCGGGGTACGGCGTGTCCCGGCTCAGCCGTCGCGGGCGACCAGGGCGACCAGGGAAGCCGACGCCACCGGCCGGGCACCGGCCTTCGCGACGTCCCGCGCCAGCTCGGCGTCGGAGGTCACCACCACGACCGTGCGGCCCGCGGGCTCGACGTCGACCAGGTCGCGGATCACATCGTCGGCGATCACCCCCAGCGGGCTGAAGATGACCCTGACCCCGCGTGGAGCGGCGACCGGCGGTCGGGTCGTCGACGAGGCCGCGTCGAAGACGACGGTGGTCTCGGCCCCGACCCGGGACACCAGCGGCGCCAGGGCTCCCATGAGGCGTGCTCGCTGCGCCTCCAGGGTGGAGGACGGCCAGGCGGTCTTGCTGACGTTGTAGCCGTCGATGATGAGCCGGGCCCGCGGCAGGGCGAGGTAGCGCTCGAGCAGAACCGCGTCGACGGGGCCCACGGTCGGGGCGGCTCCGGCCGCTGATTGCGCCTCCAGCAGCTCGGCCTCGAGCCGGTCGGCGGGAGCGCCCGCGCTGGGCGGCAGCCCGAGCTCGCGGCGCAGTCCCTGACCGGCATCGATGAGCGCGTCCAGCAACAGCCGGGTCCGCACGGTCGCCTCGTCGCGATCGGTGCGTACGTCGCGACGCGCGGAGGAGGCCGCCGCCCGGAGCTCCTCCACCTGGGCACGCAGGCGACGGACCTCTCCTTCGGTGGCGGTCAGCGTCGCCTCGGCGCGCTCCCGGGCCGCGCGGGCCTCCGCCAGCTCGGCCGACGTGGTGTCGTCCGAGGACCTCCGCGCCGCGCGCTCCTCACCGAGCCGGCGGCGGAGAAGGGTGTTCTCGGCCTTGGCCTCGTCGAGGCGTGCCTTGTGCTCGGTGCGCAGGTCACGAAGCGCCCGCTCGGCGGCCTCGACCCGGGTCCTCGCCCGCTCCAGCTCGGCGAGGTCGCGGGGGGCCGCGGACTCGGCGACCCGCCGTACGGCGTCGTCGAAGGTCGCCTCCCAGCCGCCCCCACGCGTCAGCCAGGAGAGGGCCGCCACGTCGACGGGGTCGGCCGCTGCGGGGACCGTGCCCGCGGCCAACGCATCGGAGAGGTCGGGCAGGGCGGCGTTGACCTGGTCGGCCACCCGACGCCGGAAGTCGTCGTCGGTCTCGAGGACGGCCGCGATCTGGGAGCCGCCGAGCCGGGCCCGTCGCTGCGGGGCGAAGGTGGCCACCTTCCGGAGGGACGCCGGCAGCTCGGCCAGCGCCGGGAGCACGTCCGCGGCGAGGACCTGGATCCGGGCGCGCACGGGTGCGGGCAGGGCCGCCCCTGCCGCCTCCCGGTCCATCTCCGGGTCCGTCTCCGGGTCCATCTCCGGGTCCATCTCCGCCGCCGTCACGGCCGTGGCCTCAGCCCGCCGCCGGGTCGGCGTCGACGGCCTCGGCCCGGTCGACCAGCTCGATGGCGTCCGAGCGGCCGCACCACCGGCAGGTGACCGACTCGACCGACTCCGACCGCACCTGGGTCTCCTCGACGGCGTGCTCGCCGGCGAGGTCGAAGTGCCAGTACTCCGACGTGCTCCGGGTCGTGGCCACGTCGAAGCGGGTCAGGTTGCCGCAGCCTGCGCAGCGCCAGCGGGTGGCGGCGTCGGGGATCCGGGCGGTCACGGCGGGGCTCCTCAGGTCGTCGGGTGTCGAGTCCAGCGTATGCGCGCGGCGTACCCGGAAATGTCGGTGCCCACATCTAGCGTCCTCGACATGAGCAGCGCGGTTCAGGGTGCGCCCTCCCGATGGGAGGCGCAACGCAGTTTCGACGAGCTGGGCCGACCGCTGCGCGATCTCACCTTCTGCGTCGTCGACCTCGAGACCACCGGGGGGTCGGCCGAGGCCGGCTCCATGATCACCGAGATCGGCGCGGTGAAGGTGCGCGGCGGCGAGATCCTCGGCGAGTTCCAGACCCTGGTGAACCCGCACGCCCACATCCCGGCGTTCATCGCGGTCCTGACCGGCATCACCAACTCGATGGTGGCCGACGCGCCGCCCATCGAGTCGGCCCTGCCCGCGTTCCTCGAGTTCGCGCAGGGGTGCGTGCTGGTGGCCCACAACGCACCGTTCGACGTCGGTTTCCTCAAGCACTTCGCGGCCCGGCAGGGTCGGCCCTGGCCCGCGTTCGAGGTGGTCGACACGGCCAAGCTGGCGCGCCGGGTGATCACCCGGGACGACGCCCCCAACTGCAAGCTCTCGTCACTCGCGGTGCTCTTCAACGCCGGGACGACACCCAACCACCGCGCCCTCTCCGACGCCCGGGCGACCGTCGACGTGCTGCACGGCCTGATGGAGCGCCTGGGTGGCCTCGGCGTGCACACGCTCGAGGAGCTGTCGACGTTCTCCGCGCGGGTGAGCACGGCCCAGCGGCGCAAGCGCCACCTCGCCGAGCGACTCCCCCACGCCCCCGGCGTCTACCTCTTCCGCGACGACCGGTCACGCGTCCTCTACATCGGCACGTCGCGCGACCTGCGGACCCGGGTCCGCTCCTACTTCACCGCCTCCGAGACCCGCTCCCGGATGGGCGAGATGGTCAACCTCGCGACCACGGTGACCGGCATCGAGTGCGCGACGCCGCTGGAGGCCCAGGTCCGCGAGCTGCGCCTGATCGCCGAGCACAAGCCGCGCTACAACCGCCGGTCGCGGTTCCCCGAGAAGGTCCACTTCATCAAGCTCACCCGCGAGGCGTGGCCGCGACTCTCGCTGGTCCGCCGCGTCCTCGACGACGACGCCGACTACCTGGGCCCCTTCTCCTCCAGGAAGACCGCCGAGAAGAGCCTCGCCGCCCTCCACGAC
>JBEVFC010000023.1:0-5263 GCA_040512455.1 Nocardioides sp. | reverse complement strand
GCTACGGGCTCGAATTCCCCGTCGTGGTAATCGCGATCGCCGGCGGACCGCAGGTCTGGTCCTCGACCTACGTCCGCACCTGCCTCTCCACAGGCGACGTGTCCGGCGCCGCCGAGGCCCTCGGGCGGCCGTTCTCGATCCGCGGCACCGTCGTCGAGGGCGACAAGCGCGGCCGCGAGCTCGGCTTCCCCACCGCCAACGTGCCGACCGACGTCCGCATCGCCACCCCCGCCGACGGGGTGTACGCCGGCTGGCTGCGGCGCTGTGACACCGGCGAGACGCACCCCGCGGCGATCTCGGTCGGCACCAACCCGACGTTCGACGGCGAGCGGGTGCGCCGGGTCGAGGCCTACGTGCTGGACCGGACCGACCTCGAGCTCTACGGCGTGGAGGTGGAGGTCTCCTTCGTCGAGTGGCTGCGGGGGATGGTCCGCTTCGAGGGGATCGACGCCCTCGTCGAGACCATGCACGGGGACGTGGCCCGGGCCCGTGAGCTGCTGGCTCCATGAACGCCACCGAGTCCGAGGTCCGGGAGGCCGAGGCGTGGTTCGTCGCGCACGGGCTGCCCTGGTTCGTCGACGACATCCGGGCGCACGTGCACGCCGGGCTGCGCCGGCGTCGCCTCGTCGGCGTGGCGCTGGTGGCGGTCGCGATCGGTGCCGTGGTCGGCACCGCGGTCGGTCTTCTCGACACGAACGTCGGCATCGGGGTCACCGTGGGCAGCCAGGTGCTGCTGGTGGTGCTCGCGATCTACGCCCTGACCACGCTGCGCGCGGGGTCGATCGCCCGCTGGGCGGGCAAGCGGACCCTCGGCAGCCTCGGGCTGCTGTTCCCGCTGGTCACCAGGGCGCTGCCGCTGCTGCTGCTGTTCATCACGTTCCTGTTCATCAACGCCGAGGTCTGGCAGGTCTCCGCGACCCTCGACGGCGGGGTGATGTGGCTGACCGTGCTGCTCTTCAGCGGCATCGGGATCGCGTTCCTCCTGGTCCGCATCCCCGAGGAGATGGAGATCTTCGACAGGGAGCTGGACCCGACGCGGGTCGCCGCCGGGGCACGGGGAACCCCGCTCGAGACAGCGGCCGCGGCGTATGCCGACTCGGATGCCGCCCAGCGGGTGCTGCAGGAACGCATCGGCGGCCTGCAGAAGGTCAACCTCATCCTGGTGCTGCTGATCGCGCAGGCCGTCCAGGTCCTGCTGCTGTCTCTCTCGGTGTTCGCGTTCTTCCTGGTGTTCGGGGTGCTCGCCATGCAGCCCGACGTGGTTGCCTCGTGGGTGGGGCACGAGCCCGAGGCGCTCTTGGGCAAGGGCGGCCGGCTGAGCCAGGAGCTGGTGCAGGTCTCGGTGTTCCTGGCGGCGTTCTCGGGGCTCTACTTCACCGTCTACGCGGTGACCGACGAGCTCTACCGCAAGCAGTTCTTCACCACCATCGTCCGTGAGCTCGAGCGGGCGGTGAGCGCCCGCGCGGCGTACCGCATGATGAAGCGCGCAGACTGATCCTGGGAGGGAGACGGAATGCTGAGCAAGACCCTGGACGGGGCGGAGCTGAGGGCGCTCGAGCCGTGGCAGGCGGCGGAGTTCGCGGCGTACACCGACGCGCATCGCGCGGACCTCGCGGACACGATCCCGTGGGCCGAGACGGTCGTGGACGAGCAGACCGCGCGGAGCTTCCTCCAGCGGTACGCCGACGGCGCGGCCCGCGACGAGCGCAGGATCTACGGGCTGTACGTCGAGGGCGAGCTCGTCGGCGGCACCCTGTTCCGCGTGTTCGACCTGGCCTGCTCCACCTGCGAGATCGGGGTGTGGCTGAGCGTCGGGGCGCGCGGCCGCGGGCTGGTGACCGAGGCGGTGCGGGCGATGATCGACTGGGCGATGGACGTCCGCGGGATCCACCGGATCGAGTGGCGCTGCTCTCCGGACAACACCGCGAGCTCGGCGGTGGCCCGCCGCCTCGGCATGAAGCTCGAAGGCGTCCTGCGCGAGTCGTTCCCGCACCGCGGACGGACCGAGGACGTCGAGGTCTGGGCGCTGCTCGCGAGCGAGCGGTAACCCGACCCCGACGTCCGTCGGCTCAGGTGCGGATCAGGCGTCCAGGTCCTTCTCGACGAGGGCGGCGATCGCGTCGACCGCCGCCTGGTCGTCCCCGGATACCTCCACCGTGTCGCCGTTGCCGGCGCCGAGGGTCATGATCAGCAGCGCCGAGCTGGCGTCGACACCCTCGTCACCGGGGATGGCGATGAGGACCTCGGAGCCGAGCTCCCCGGCCGCTTCGGAGATGATCGCGGCGGGACGGGCGTGCAGTCCGACGGCGGAGCCGACGACGACGGTTCTGGTGGGCATGGTTCTCCTCGTTCTCGTGGGGCTGGTGGGCGGAGCTGTTCAGACGGTGGCCACGTCGACCTCGCGGTGGCCGATGCTCTTGAGCACGATGACACCGACCGCGCCGACGATCACGCCGGCGGCCAGGGCGATGAAGTAGCCGATCAGGTTGGTGACCGCGAACAGCACGAAGATGCCGCCGTGCGGTGCCCGGACGGCGACGTCGAAGGCCATCGAGAGACCGCCGGTCACCGCGCTGCCCAGCATGATGGCGGGGATGACACGGAGTGGGTCGGCCGCGGCGAACGGGATGGCGCCCTCGGTGATGAAGGACGCGCCAAGTGCCCAGCCGGCCTTGCCGTTCTCGTGCTCGGCGGGAGTGAACAGGCCGGGTCGGAGGACGGTCGCCAGCGCGAGGGCGATCGGCGGCACCATGCCCGCGAGCATGACCGCGGCCATGATCTTCAGCTCCGGGGCGTCGGAGGCCAGCGAGGCACCGCCGACACCGGCCGCCGCGAAGCTGTAGGCGACCTTGTTGAGCGGGCCGCCCATGTCGAAGGCCATCATCAGGCCGAGGATCACGCCGAGCAGGATCGCCCGGCTGCCGCTCAGCGAGTTGAGGCCGTCCTCGAGCTCGCCCATCAGTCGACCGATCGGCTTGCCGAAGACCGTGATCATCAGCACGCCGGCGATGATCGAGGTGAGCAGCGGGATGATCAGGACGGGCATCAGCCCGCGCATCCAGGTGGGCACCTTCCAGCCGGTGATCCAGTGTGCGATCACACCGGCGAGGACACCGCCGATGATGGCACCGAGGAAGCCGGTGGCCGGCAGTGAGGTCGCGGTGCCGCCGTCGGCGACGTACTGCACGTTGAACAGGTTGGCGGCCAGGCCACCCATGATGAAGCCGGGGGCGATGCCCGGTCGGTCGGCGATGGCGTAGGCGATGTAGCCGGCCAGCGCCGGGATGAAGAGCAGGAACGCGGTCTTGCCGATGATGAAGAACAGCGCACCGATGTAGGCCATCAGCCCGGAGTCGAAGAGCGCGTGCTCGAGGCCGAGGGCCTGGGGGTTCGGCAGGTCGAAGACCGAGTAGTTGACCGCGATGTCGCCGTAGGGTCCGACGATCTCGTAGCCGCCGAGCAGGAAGCTCAGCGCGATCAGCAGTCCGCCCGCGGCGACGAACGGGATCATGTAGGAGACACCGGTCATCAGCACCCGGCGGGTGCGTCCGCCCCAGCTCTCGGCGGCGCCGTGGCCGCCGTCACCGCCCGCGCCGGCCGCGTCTCCCTCGACGCGCGGGGGGTTCGGGTCGTCGGCGTAGCGGAGCGCCTCCGCGATCATCGCGTCACCGTCGTCGATCGGGCGCTTCACGCTGGAGGAGACCACCGGCTTGCCGGCGAACCGGCCCCGGTCGCGGACCCCGACGTCCACCGCGAAGATCACCGCGGCGGCGTCGGCGATCACGTCCCGGTGCAGCGGGGTGGAGCCGGCCGAGCCCTGGGTCTCGACGTGGATGTCGACGCCGGCGCGCTCGGCGGCGGCCTCGAGGGCCTCGGCGGCCATGTAGGTGTGCGCGATCCCGGTCGGGCACGCGGTCACGGCCACCAGGCTGCGCCGGGCCGCCGTCGCGGTCGCGGGCTCGGCGGTCGTGGCGGTGGCGGTAGCGGTCGCTCCGCCCGCAGCCGCGGCCGCGGGGGCTGCTGCGGCGGCTGCCGGTGCGGCGGGCTCGGCCGGGCCGACCACGTCGTTGACCAGCCGGACCACCTCGTCCGGGTCCTCGGCGGCACGGAGCGCGTCGGTGAACTCGGCCTTGACCAGCGCTCGGGCCAGCTTGGTGAGCAGCTTGAGGTGGGTGGCGTCCCCACCGGCGGGAGCGGCGATCAGGAACGCCAGGTCGGCCGGGCCGTCCTTGGCGCCGAAGTCGACCGCGGGGGAGAGGCGGGCGAACGCGAGCGTCGGCACCTCGACCGCGGTGGTCCGGCAGTGCGGGATCGCGATGCCTCCGGGCAGTCCGGTCGGCGACGTGGCCTCGCGGGCCAGGACGTCCTCGATGAGCTGGGCCTGGTCCGTAGTGCGGCCGGCCTCGGCGACCACGGCCGCCAGGCCGTGGATCACCTCCAGCTTGTCGGACCCCAGGGTGGCGTCGAGTCGGACGAGATCACGGGTGATCATCTCGGTCATGTCGTTGCTCCAGTGGAGTGGTTGAGCGGACGCACCGTGACCAGGTCGGGGTGGGTCTGCGAGGGGTTGGGGACGGTCGTCCCGGCGAGGCCGACGGCGGCGCTGCCGTAGGCGACACCCAAGGCCAGCCGTTCGGTCGGCGACCCGCCCCGGACATCACCGAGGAGGTAGCCGAACAGGCTGGAGTCGCCGGCACCGACGGTGCTGACGACGTTCGTGGGGGGCGCGATCGCGTGCCACGCGCCTTCGGCGGTGACCAGCACCGCTCCGTTGCCGCCGAGGGTCGCCAGCACGGCGCCGACTCCCTTGGCGACGAGCTGGGCGGCGGCCGCCGCGGCGGCCTCCGGGTCCGCCTCGAGCCGTGCGGTGTCCTCGCCGGTGAACGAGGCCAGCTCCTCGGCGTTGGGCTTCATCAGGTCCGGCGCAGCGTCCGGCAGCCCCGCGACGACGGCGGCCAGCGGCGCGTCACTGGTGTCGAGCGCGATGCGGACGTGGGTACGGCGCAGCGCGCGCACCAGGTCGGCGTACCAGTCGACGGGGGCACCGGGCGGCAGCGACCCGGCCAGCACCACCCAGGCGGCGTCGTCGGCGTGGGCGAGCAGCCCGGCCTCCAGTGCGGCGAGCGAGGTCGTGGTGGCCGCGGAGCCGGGGGTGTTGAGCTTGGTGGTGGTGCCGTCGGGCTCGGTGATCGTCAGGTTCACCCGGACCTCGCCGGTCGGCGGCTCGGGCTGGCAGTCGACGCCCGCGGCGACGAGCTCCTGG
>JBEVFC010000175.1:0-3627 GCA_040512455.1 Nocardioides sp. | reverse complement strand
CGTGCTCGTCGGCCAGGTATCCGTCGAGCGTGGTGGCGGCGTAGTACACCGTTCGGCTCATCGGGAGGCTGCCTCGTGGCGCTCGCGCAGCCAGTCGATCGGGTCACCGTGGTCGACCTCGTGGCCGCCCGCCCGCAGCATCTGCCGGACCAGCTGGCGGCGGTGTGCGTCGAAGGTGAGCACGTGGGCGATCACGCTGCCGAGCACGAAGCTCTCGGGCGGGTCGCAGAGCGCGTCCACGATCCGGTCGTCCCAGGCGCCGCGGCGTTCGATGTCGCGCACCATCGCCAGCCAGCGCCCGGCGACCGCCTCGTGCCGCGCGATCAGGGCCGCCGCCTCGGTACCGCCCCGCTCGGGCAGGTCGGCCCCCTCGATCGCCGCGAGCCAGACCTCCTTGGTCCACACCAGGTGGTCCAGCACCGCTCCGACCGACTCCTCCGGACCCTCCCAGGCGGTGACGACCAGGCCGGGCATCCGCGGCTCGCGGAGCTCGGTGGGCGTCAGCTGCTTGGCGAGGTCGAGGAGTGTCCGGGTGTCGTCGACGTCGTGGTGGACGAGCTGGTCGGCCAGTGGGTTCATGGGTTCCTCCCCGGTGTGCACCCACAGCGACGTGGGCGGATGGAAGTGGATGCCGTTGGGCGCCGGCAGCCAGTGGCTCGCGGCTCCCGCGCCGGTCCTGGTCTCGCTGGGCGGGTGGCCGAACGCGCGGGCGAACGCGCGCGCGAAGCCCTCGACGGACTCGTAGCCGGACTCGAACGCCGCGTCCGTGACCGTCGTCCCGCGACGCAGCCGCCACGCGGCCCGCTCCAGCATCACCCGGCGGCGCATCGCCACCGGGGGCTCACCGGCGTCCCGGGACAGCAGCCTGCTGAAGTGGTACGACGAGGCGTAGGCGTCGCTGGCCATGTCGCCGAGGGTGCGGTTGTCCTCGTCCAGCACGGCGTCGAGCAGCTCCCGCAGTCGGTCGCGGTCGGCCGGCCATGCGCTCATGACCTCAGTCTGGCGCGCCCGCGACCGGATGCACCCGACCGATCTTGCGCACCGCCGCGAGCGCGTGGTCGAGCCGGTCGGGGTCGTCGTACCCGACCCAGACGACGCGCGGGTCCTTGCGGAACCACGCGTCCTGACGGCGCGCGAACCGCCGGGTCGCGGTGACGGTCCGCTCCACGGCCTCGTCGAGGGTCAGCTCCCCGCGCAGGTACTCCGCCACCTCGGGGTAGCCGATCGCCCGGGCGGCGGTGCGCCCTTCCTCCAGCCCCTCGTCGAGCAGGCCCGCGACCTCCTCGACGAACCCGGCGGCGAACATCGCCCGCACCCGCGCCTCGATCCGCGCGTGCAGGGTCGACCGGTCGATGTCGACGCCGACCTGCACGGTCGCCGGGTCGACGTACTCCGGCGTGGGGAGCGACGCCGAGAACGGGCGCCCGGTGATGGCGACCACCTCCAGCGCGCGCACCAGGCGGCGGCCGTTGTCGACGCCGATCTTCGCCGCCGCCTCGGGGTCGACCTCGCGCAGCCGTCCGTGCAGGGCGGACGGGCCGGCGGCCGCGAGGTCGGCCTCGAGCGCGGCCCGGACCTCCGGATCGGTGCCCGGGAAGTCGAAGTGGTCGAGCACCGCGCGCGTGTAGAGCGCCGAGCCGCCCGCCAGGACCGGCGTCCGTCCGCGGCCGCGCACCTCGGCGATCGCCGTCCGGGCCCAGCCCTGGAACTGCGCCACCGTGGCCGGGTCGCGCACGGACAGGGTGTCCAGGAGATGGTGCGGAGCCCGCGCCCGCTCGGCCGCGGTCGGCTTGGCGGTGCCGATGTCCATGCCCCGGTAGAGCGCCATCGCGTCGGTTTTGACTATCTCGCCGCCGAGCCGCTCGGCGAGGTCGAGCGAGAGCCCGGTCTTGCCCGAGGCGGTGGCCCCGACCACCGCGACGATCGGCGGCGGGGTCGGTCGGTCCATGTCGCTAGTGTGTCAATCAGCCGGCCCGGTGGGCCGACCCGATCTCAGGAGTGGGGCATGGGCTTTCTCGACGACGCGAAGGACAAGCTGACCAAGGCGGTCGACGACCACGGCGACAAGATCGCCGACGGCATCGACAAGGCGGCCGACTTCGCGGACCACAAGACCGGCGGCAAGCACACCGACAAGATCGACGGTGCGACGGGCCAGGCGCGCGACGCGCTCGACAAGCTCGACGGCAAGGACGACCACGACCTGGGCAAGCCCTGACCGAGCGCTTCGTCGTCGTCCCGGCGGCCTACGTCTTCCTGCTGCGCGACTCCGACGACGGCGGCACCGAAGTCCTCCTCCAGCTGCGCCGGGGGACCGGCTACATGGACGGCCACTGGGCGGCGGCGGCCGCTGGTCACGTGGAGCGCGGCGAGACGGCGTACGACGCCGCGCGTCGCGAGGCGGCCGAGGAGATCGACGTCCACGACCTCGACCTGACGTTCCTGACGGCGATGCAGCGCACCGCGCACGCCGACCCGATCGACGAGCGGATCGACTTCTTCTTCTCCGCGCGGTCGTGGACGGGCGAGCCCCGGATCGTCGAGCCGGCCAAGTGCGCCGACCTGCGGTGGTTCCGCCTCGACGAGCTCCCCGATCCCGTGGTGCCCCACGAGCACACCGCCCTTAGGGGGTTGCGGGCCGGTGATCTCGCGGCATACACAAGTCATGGTTTCCAACCTTGAGGGAGGGGTCAGACCATGGTCGAGCTCAGTGATCAGCCGGAGCCCACGACGGAGCCGCCGGAGCGCTTCCCGGGGGGTGTGGACGCGATCGACGACGAGGAGAAGTACGGCGACATCCCGGACTCGCCACTGATCCGGGACCTGGACACCGCGAAGAACCCCGCCGTCGACGACGAGGCGCCCGCCGAGCTCCAGGAGCCCGACGAGTCGCAGGACGGACCCTCCTCCGACGGGGCCAGCGAGCCCGCCCAGGAGACCCAGGCATGACCACCGAGCAGCGCTACTCCAACCCCAACGCGGGCGGACCCGAGGGCCTGGCCGGCGGGATGGGGGTCAGCAGCGAGCGGGTCGGCCCGACCGGGCCCGGACAGGTGTCCACCGACGGCACCCGCGACGTCTCCGAGGGCACCGACCCCGACGACGCGTCACCCGAGCAGTCCGCGGGCGGCCCGGAGGACAACCCGGACGGTCTCGAGCCCAAGGCGGGCTACCCGACCGCCGACCCGCGCTCGGACTAGCCCAGCGCGTCGGCCTTCGCGAGCAGCCGCGTCCGCTCGTCGGCGGTGAGGGGCACCCCGAGCGCGTCGAGCAGGTCGGCCAGCTCGCCGGTCGCCAAGGGCCGCTGGGTCGTCGCTGCTCCCGGTCGCCGCACCGTCACGTGCTGGTGCGTCACGGTCGTGTGGGTGTCCCCCTGGAAGCGGGTGACCATCAGGCCGCTGCGGAAGTGCGAGCCCGGGAAGGTGCTGGTGAAGTGGTGGCCCATCACCACGTCCACCGGGCGCACCGGAAGCTCGTCGGTGGTGTGCATCAGCTCCCAGCCGGCGTCCCGGAGCCGGTGCAGCTCCCAGGTCGGGCCGGCCGAGGTGTCGACCTGGCGGACCCGGTGGGTCCAGCCGCCGTGCTCGTCCTCGGCGCCGTCCTCGAGCGCGATCGGTCGCAGGGGGC